>JBGTSP010000363.1:0-3810 GCA_041940205.1 Alphaproteobacteria bacterium | reverse complement strand
TGGAAGACGATCGCGTCGTCGAATCGCCGTGAGACGAAGCGGTCGTCGATGCGGCTCATCGACTCCGTATGGCCCAGGCACAGATAGCCGCCTGGAACCAGACGGTCATAAAGGTTGGCGGCCGCGATCTCGCGCGAGGCGTCGTCAAAATAGATCAGCACGTTGCGGCAGAAGATGATGTCGAAGTAGCTCCGCGGCACGCTCGGCATCATCAGGTTGTCGGTCTTGAACTGGATGTTGGCGCGGATCTCGTCGCCGATCCGCCAGCGGCCGTCTTCCTGGCGGCTCATGTAGCGTTCGCGCAGCCGGCCCTCCAGTCCGCGGCCGACCTCGAAATCCGAATAGACGCCGGCGCGGGCCGCATCCACGGCCTCCGCCGAGACGTCGGTCGCGATGATCTCGTAGCTGAACCCGCCCAGCTTGGCGGCGCAGTCGCGCAGCACCATTGCCAGACTGTAGGGTTCCTGGCCGGTCGAACAGGCCGCGCTCCAGATGCGGATGACCCGCTCCGCACCCGACTTGCCCTCGAGCAGGGTCGGCAGGACCGTTTGTTCGAGATTCTCGAACGGTGTCTGGTCGCGAAAGAACGAGGTCTCGTGCGTCGTCATGCGGTCGATCACGCCCTGCATCGCCTGGCGGTTGATGCGCCGGCGCAGCTCGAGCGCAAGCGCGTCGAGATCGCGCAGTCCGAGCTGGTCGGCAAGCGGCGTCAGACGGGATCGGATCAGGTATTCCTTGTCGTCCGAAAGGGCGTAGCCGGTTTCGGTGCGCAGCACGTCCTGAAAGGTGCGGTAACTCTCCTGGCTCATCCGCATCACGAACAAGCCTCCCTGACGAACGCCGCCAGCTTGTCGACCGTCATCACGCCGTCCGCGGCGCCGGCCTGGACCACCGATCCGGGCATGCCCCAGACCACGCTGCTTTCCTCGTCCTGGACGATCACCCGGCCTCCGGTCGCGCGGATCTCCTGGGCCCCCGCGGCGCCGTCATGGCCCATGCCGGTCATCACCACCGCCAGCGTCCGCTCCTTGCACAGCGCGGCGACGGAACGGAACATCGGATCAACGGCCGGCCGGCAATGGTGCTCGGGCGGCGCGTTGGAAAGCGTCAGTTCGAGCCCCCTCCCGCCGGCGCGCAGCAGCATGTGGCGATCGCCCGGGGCAATGTAGACGCGACCCGGCTTCAGCGGCTCGCCTTCCTCGGCCTCGCGCACGTCGCACCGGGTTTGCCGGCTCAGGTTCTTCGCCAGGATCGCCGTGAAGGTCGCCGGCATGTGCTGGGAGACCAGCACCGGGGTGTGGAAGTTCTCGCCCAGACCGCGCAGGAACTTGGTCAGCGCCTCGGGCCCGCCGGTCGAGCAGCCGACCGCGATCACCTGGGGCGACAGCGCGCTGCGGCGCGGATGCGGCGTCACCGGCAGCGGCAGCGGAGAGCGCGAGGCGGACGGCAGGGCCGAATGGCCCGCGGTCCGCTTGCCGCCGAGCGCCCGCACCTTGGACAGGATCTCGCGCCGGAAACCTTCCCGGTCGCGTGAATCAGGCTTCGGCAGAAAATCCGTGGCCCCCAGTTCGAGCGCGCGGAGCGTCGACTTCGCGCCCTTCGTGGAGAGCGAGGACACCACGATGACCCGCGCGTCGGGACAGGTCTTGCGAATCAGCGGCAGGGCATCGAAGCCCGAAAGCACCGGCATCTCGAGATCGAGCGTGACGATGTCGGCCGGCTGGCCGCGCAGCTTGTTGACGGCCTGTTGACCGTCGGCGGCGGTGACGACCTTGCCAAGATTTTCCTCCTCGAGCCACTTGGCGATCAGCGCGCGGACGACGACGGAATCGTCGACCACCATGATCCTCAATGGATCGTCCGCCCCCCTCGCGTTCCCGCTCGGCAACAGCGCCGGACTCGCCCCCATCGCCGTCAGGCGTCCGCGGAAGAGACCAGGCCGACATTGCCGATGCTGAGCACCGACGCGATGTCGAGAATGATCATCAGGCGGTCGGGCAGCTTGGCGACGCAGCTCGAGACCTTGGACCAGCTTTCCTTCAACGTCGGCGGATTGCGTTCCAGCTTGACCTGGTCGACAGGGATGACCTCGCCGACCTGATCGAAAAGCAGGCTGTACCATTCGCCGTTGTGCACGGCGACGATGCTCATCGCCTTGGCGATATCCGCTTCGGCGAGGCCGAGACGGCGGCGCATGTCGACCGCGGTCACCACGCGGCCGCGCAGGTTCAGCACGCCCGCCACCTCGGTCGGGGCCAGCGGCACCCGGGTCAGCGGCTGCGGGCGCAGGATGTCGTGGACCGAGAGCACCGGCAGGCCGAACATCTGGCCGTCCAGGAAACTGGTGACGATGCTCTTGGCGTTGTCGAGGCCCTCGAGCCCGGCTTCGTGCGGGGAGGTGTTCATGCTGCGATCTCCTTGGGCTGCAGGGCCGACTCGAGCGCGCGAAGCAGGCCGTTCTTGTCCAGCTTGGGTACGTAGGAATGGAAGCCGGCGCGGCGGCCGCGTTCCATGTCGGCCTCGGTGGCGTGCGAACTCAGCGCGATCACCGGAACGCCGACGGTGGTGGGATGGGCCTTGAAGCGCTCCAGCAGCTCGTAGCCGTCGAGATCGGGCATCTCGATGTCGCTGACGATGGCGTCGAACGGCTTTTCGGTGTCCAGCAGCGCCAGCGCCGCCTCGGGATGATCCACCAGGGTCATGTGATAGCCATGGCCGCGCAGGAAGGGACCGACGACGTTCCGGAAGAAGGCCGAGTCGTCGACCATCAGGATCCGGATCTCGTCGTCCTCGGCGTCGGTCGGCGCCCCGAACGGCTTGCTGGTCTCGCCGTAGCGGTCCGGATAGACGCTGCAGAGATAGTGCGAGACGTCGATCACTTCCATCGCCTTGCCGCCGATCACCGTGGTGCCCATGCAGCCCTCGCGCATCAGGCCCAGTTCGGCCTTCACCTCTTCCTCGCCGATATCCATGATCTGGTCGACGACCAGGCCGACGCTGTGGTCACGCTCGGTAAAGACGATCACCGCCTGCGCCTCGCCGACCTCGAACGGTCCCTCGTCGACCGACACGACCGGCATCAGCTGGCCGCGGTACTGCACGACCGTACGCTCGTCGATGTTCTCGAACTTGCTCGGCTCGAACTCCTCGAGACGGGCGACCAGCGACAGCGGCACCGCCTTCGGCTCCTCGCGCCCGCCGGCGGCGAAGATCAGCAGCGGCGTCTTGCGCGAACCCGGCTTGGCGTCGTTCTCTTCCATCGTGTTGTCCGCCGTTTCCACCGCGTTCTGGCTCATCGTCGCGGCCAGGCCGTTGGGATCCAGGATCATGATCACCGAGCCGTCGCCCAGGATCGTGTTGCCGGAGAACATCTTGATGTCGCGCAGGATTGGCGCCACCGGCTTCACCACGATTTCCTCGGTGTCGTAGACCCGGTCGACGATGATGCCGAACTCGTAGTTGCCGAGCTGGGCCACCACGACAATCAGTTCCTTGGCATCCAGCAGCTCGTGCACGTCCCGGTCGTCGAGACCCAGCGCCTGGCCGAGATAGACCAGCGGCAGCAGCCGCTCGCGCAGGCGCAGCAGGCAGGCACCGTTGATTTCCTCGATCCGCTGCTGCGACTTCTCGTTCACCCGCACCAGCTCCTGCACCGAGATCTGCGGGATCGCGAAGCGCTCGTTCGCGCCCTCGACGATGAGGGCGGAGACGATCGCCAGCGTCCGCGGGCTCGTGATGGTGAAGGTCGTGCCGCGCCCCTCCTCGGTGCGCAGAGCGATGGTGCCGCCGATCTTCTCGAGGTTGGTGCGC
>JBGTSP010000362.1:0-3823 GCA_041940205.1 Alphaproteobacteria bacterium | reverse complement strand
TCGATCCAGGCGATGCGGAAGCTGTCGCGCGACGCGCGGATCACGCTCGAGACGTCGACGGCGACCTGCATCTTGCCGACCTCGGCAAAGGGATCGTTCGCGCGGGCGTGGTCGCTCAGCGCCTGTGCCCCCTTGGGCGTGGTGAAGTCATAGGCGCTGAGCCAATCCTTGCGGAGCACCACCGGATCGGCCGGGATCGAGCGAACATGCTCGATGAAGCGCGCGAGGTGGAAAGCGATCTGCGGATCGGTCGGCGAATAGTCGGCATCGGCCGGCGCCACCGATCGCGCTTCGCCGAGCTTGTCGACTTCGACCACCCAGGGCGTGATCGTACCGCGGAGCGACTGCCAGACGAGCGCCGAGGCCAGTCCGCCCGAAAGCGCGAGGCATCCGAAGAAGGCAAGCCGCCAGCTTTTCGCCTGGGTGCGGGCCGAGCCGATGCGATCATCCCAGACCTGCGCCGCACGCTGATAGGGCGTAACCGGGACCGGGGACTTGCCATAATGTTGGGACGGACGTCGAAACATGGGTTCAATCCTTCTGGCTGATGTCGGGAGCGGAGCCGGCGCCATGGCTGTCGCCGGCCTTGAGGGTCTGCGAGGCGACGGTGGCGCCCGAGGTGACGGCCTGCCGCCGCTTCATGGCGGCGGCCCAGGTCGGGGGCGATGCCGCGCCGTCGCCGGCGGCGGCAGCGCCGCCCGCGGGCTTGCCCGCCTGCCCCGCGGCATAGCTTTGACGCAGGCGGTCGGCTGCGGCGCGGAGCGGCGAGCCGGCCCCGCGCGCCGTGTCGCGCGCTACATTGGCCAGCCCCGCACCGAACGCCCGCATCCCGCTCTTCCCGGCCGCGCCCCGAGCATAGGAAGCCGAGGCGCTGCCAGACGCGCGAGACGCGCCAAGCGCGGTTCGGCCGACGGCGCTGCTCGCCGCACCCGCCGCCAGCGTCGCGCCGGCTGCCCCGGCGGCGATGGTCGCACCAGCCGCGAGCGTGGTGCCGGCTGCCGCGCCGGCGCCAAGCTGCGGTCCGCCCGCAACGATGCCGTTGGCGACACTCGGACCGAAAATGCCGAGACCGAGCAGGGTGAGCGCGCCGAGCGCGATTGCCATGACCTCGCGAATGTCGGGCTCGGTCCCGAGTCCCGCGTCCATGAAGCGTTGGAAGAGCGTCGTGCCGATGTCGGTGATGACCGCGAGCACGAGCAACTTGATACCGGAGGAGATGATATGGCCGAGAACGCGTTCGGCCATGAAAGCGGTGCGTCCGAAGAAAGCGAAGGGCAGCAGGACGAAGCCCGCGAGCGTCACCAATTTGAACTCGAGGATCGTGACGAAGACCTGCACCGCGAGAATGAAGAAGGCGATCACGACGATCACCCAGGCGATCAGCAGGATCAGGATCTGGACGAAGTTGGTGAAGAGCCCGACCGGGCCGACAAGGTCGGCGGTCGCGTCCAGCAATGGCTCTGCGGCATCGAGGCCGGTGGAGGCGATCATGCCAGGGCGCATGAAGTCGCCGATCGCCATCGCACTTCCTGCAGCCTTCAGGCCAAGGCCCGCGAAGCTCTCCAGCAATATCGTCGCCAGCGCCTGGAAATTGCCGATGATGAAGGCGAACACCCCGATATAGAGCGTCTTCTTCACCAGCCTTTGGAGCACGTCCTCGTCCGTGCCCCACGCCCAGAAGAGCGCCGCGATCGTTATGTCGATCACGATCAGCGTCGAGGACAGGAAACCGACCTCGCCGCCGAGCAGGCCGAAGCCGCTGTCGATATAGGTCGAGAAGACCGACAGGAAATTGTCGATAACGCCGGTGTCGTTCATTGCTCGGGCTTTCCAGAACGGAAGAAATGGCGCCGCTTCGCTTCCCAGGCCGCCTCGCATTCGGGATCGGCCTCGGTGGCGGTACGGCAGCGACGAAGCGTGTCACCATAATCGGGGGGTGCGTCCGCTCCGGAGATCGCGGGAGCGGACGCACGGGGCGCGGGCGGATCGAGCGCGGCGATGAGGGCAAGGGTCAGCGCAAGACCCAGGACGATTGCCCCCATCACCAGCCCGCCCGCCCGGCCCATCTCAATTGCCCTTGCGGAAGCGGCGGAAGCGTTCGCGGCCTTCGGCCTCGGCGGCGGCTGCGCGGGCGGCATCGAGCATCTCGGCACGACCCTGCGCGGTCATGACGGCGGCCAGATCGGCAATTTGCTGCGACTGGATGGCGAGCAGCTGGTTGCCCGCCTGCGCGGCCTGAAGCGCGCCGGTCGCCGACTGGCTGGCGCCGACGATCGTCGAGATCGACGTCCGCGTTCCGCCCATGTTCGTCACGATGCCGGCCTGCACCTTCATCGCGTCCTCGAAGGCCCCGACGCTGTCCTTCCAGCGCGCCTCGGCATTGGCGACCATCTCGGCGGCCGACCCCGTCAGCGCTCCACCCTTGTAGCGCGTCTCGAACCCCTTCTGGATATCCGACACGTTGAACGCGATGCCCTCGGCCTGCGCGAGGAGCTGGCGCGTCTGGTCGACCTGGGCCTCGAGCGCGCCCAGCGTCGATGTCGGCAGGCTGTTGAGGTTCTTCGCCTCGTTCATCAGCGAGGTTGCCTGGTTCTGCAGCATGCGGAGCTGGTTGTTGATCTGCTCGAGCGTGCGCGCGGCGGTCAGGATATTCTGCGAATAATTGCGCGGATCGTGGACGATGCCGCCGAGCTGCGCGCTCGCCGGGACCGCGATCATCGGGCCCGCCGCAGCCGACGCAAGCAAGGCGGCGACAACTGCACGAACGATATTCTTCTTCATCGGGGGGACTCCTCATTGGGGGCGGCAATGGTGGGGAGCAGCTCGGCCGCCCATTCGAGCTTGCGGTGGGAAAGCCAGGCGGCCGCGAACCCTTCGGGGCCGTGAGCCGCGAACAGCTCGGCGATGCGCGTCTGGTCGGTCTTCGAGGATGCCGCGGTGAAGGCGAGCGCAACCTCGCCCAGCCCCAAGTCGAAGAGGCGATTGCCGCGCCGCGACTGGCAATAATAATCGCGCTTGGGCGTCGCACGGCTCAATATCTCGATCTGCCGGTCGTTGAGCCCGAAGCGCTCGTAGATGCGGGCGATCTGGGGCTCGGCGGCGCGCTCGTTGGGCAGGAAGATGCGCGTCGGGCAACTCTCGATGATCGCGGGCGCGATCGACGAGCTTTCGACGTCAGCAAGGCTTTGCGTCGCGAAAACGACGCTCGCGTTTTTCTTGCGGAGCGTTTTCAGCCATTCGCGCAGCCGCGCAGCGAATGCCGGACTGTCGAGCACCAGCCAGCCCTCATCGAAGATGATGAGGGTCGGCGATCCGTCGAGCCGACGCTCGATGCGGTGGAAGAGATAGGACAGAACGACCGCAGCCGACGACGCGCCGACGAGGCCTTCGGTTTCGAGCGCCTGCACGCGGGCGTCTGCGAGCCGCTCCTCTTCGGCATCGAGCAGCCGTCCCCATGGACCTCCGACCAGATAGGGAGCGAGCGCCTGCTTGAGCTCCTGCGACTGGAGCAGCACCGCGAGCCCGGTGAGCGTCCGCTCTCCGAGAGGAGCTGTGGCAAGCGACGTCAGCGCCGACCAGATATGCTCCTTCGCTTCCGGACTGACTGCGACCCCTTCACCTGCCAGGAGCGCGGCGAGCCATTCGGCCGCCCAGGCGCGTTCGGCCGCCTCGTTGACGCGCGCGAGCGGCTGCAGCGCGACGCCGCCTTCCCCGTCGTGAAGGGCCCCGCCGAGATCCTGCCAGTCGCCGCCCATCGCGAGCGCCGCGGCGCGGATCGACCCGCCGAAGTCGAACGCGAAGATCTGCGCATTATCATAGCGGC
>JBGTSP010000361.1:0-3866 GCA_041940205.1 Alphaproteobacteria bacterium | reverse complement strand
GCCGATCACATAGTCCTCGATGCGGTCGGCACTGTCACGATTGGCCCCGATATTGATGCCGACGATGCCGGGTTTGCCCCGGCGGGCAATCAGGCGACGGTGGAGCGCATCGTGCCCCTGATTGTTGAAACCCAACCGATTGATGAGCGCCCGGTCGCCCGGCAGCCGGAACAGGCGAGGTCGCTCATTGCCTGCCTGCGGGCGTGGCGTCACCGTGCCGACCTCGACGAAGCCGAAGCCGCAGCGGGCAAGCGCGGCCGGCGCCTGGGCGTTCTTGTCGAAACCGGCGGCGAGGCCGACGGGCGAGGCGAAGGGCAGGCCCCACAGGGTCTGGGCCAGGATCGGATCGTCCGGCGGGCCGACGCCCGGCCCCAGTCCCCAGCGCAGGCCGTCGAGGGCCAGGCCGTGCGCCCGTTCCGGCGGCATCCGGCGCAACAGCGCAAGGGCGATGGCGTGACTCAGCATGGCGATATCCGGCAGCGGGGCAATCGCGACAATGTACAGGATTTATTCACAATTGTTTTTATTCCGTTCGCAATATTTCCCGATTAGCGGACCATGATTCAGGCCATGCTAAGAAAGAAAGCGGATTACATTGAACACCGTCTCAAGTAGGATGGTCGGCCATGCTTACGCATCGTAGCATATGGTCGGGTCTCGACGCGCTCGCCGCCCAGCACGCCATGTCGGTATCGGCGCTGGCGCGCAAGGCGGGCCTCGATCCTACCACCTTCAACCGATCAAAACGGGTGTCGCGGGACGGCAAGCCGCGCTGGCCGTCGACCGAGAGCGTCGCCAAGGTGCTCGACGCCGTCGGCGCCTCGCTGCCCGACCTCGTCCAGCTCATGCAGGAATCCGGCGAGGCGCCGCGGTTCCAGGGCCGGCGCATCCCGATCATTCCGATCGCCGACGCCGCGCGAACCGGCTATTTCGACGAGACCGGACTGCCCCAGGGAAGCCGCTGGGACGAGGTCGACTATCCCGACATCACCGACCCGGACGCCTTCGCGCTGGAGATCGGCAGCGACGACATGGCCCCGGTCATGCGCGAGGGCGATGTCGTCGTGGTCTCGCCCGCCGCCAAGCCGCGCCGCGGCGACCGGGTGGTGCTGAAGACCCATTCCGGCACCGTGCGGGCGCTGGAACTGGTGCGGCGCACCGTCCACCGGGTCGAACTGACGACCTGCGGCGCGG
Source organism: Alphaproteobacteria bacterium (assembly GCA_041940205.1). Classification (GTDB taxonomy): domain Bacteria; phylum Pseudomonadota; class Alphaproteobacteria; genus JBGTSP01. Next base: position 2,672 of record JBGTSP010000361.1, on the reverse strand, counting down.
CGCCGGAGAAGATCGACCTCGACGCCCGCGACGTCGCCTGGATTTCCCGTATCGTCTGGATCGGACAGGGCTGAGCGCCGGATCGCACGGACCCGATTGCACGGCAAGAAGCGGATTGCCCGTCCGGCGGCGAACCGGCAAAAGCCGTCACGACCGGATGGCCATTCGCGAGTTCCCATGTCCGCTTCCCCCACCCTCTCCCTGCGCAACTGGGCGCTGCTGCTGGCGCTCTCGGTGCTCTGGGGCGGTTCGTTCTTCTTCACCGAAATCGCGCTCCCCAGCACGCCGCCGCTGCTGCTGGCCCTGGCGCGGGTCTCGATCGCCGCCTTCGCGCTGATGGTGGTGCTGCGGGCCCGGGGCGAGCGCCTGCCCACGGACCTGCGCCTGTGGGGCGCCTTCCTGGTGATGGGGGCGATCAACAACGCCATTCCCTTCAGCCTGATCATGTGGGGCCAGACCGGCATCACCGGCGGCCTCGCCGCGATCCTGAATGCCGGCACGCCGATCTGGAGCGTGATCCTGGCGCATTTCCTGGTGCGCGGCGAAGGCCTGACCTGGCGGCGCGGCTTCGGCGTGCTGCTGGGGTTCGCCGGCGTCGCCATCATGCTCGGCCCCGAGGCGCTGCACGGCCTGGGCGGCGCGGTGCTGGCCCAGGGGGCGGTGGTGCTGGCGACCCTGTCCTACGCGCTTTCCGGCATCTATGGCCGCCGCTTCGCGACGATCAGCCCGACGCTTGCGGCGACAGGCCAGCTCACCGCGGCCAGCGTCCTGCTGTTTCCCTTCGCGGTCGCCAGCGCGGGCCAGGCCGCCCCGGACCTGCCCGCCATGGCCGCGATCCTGGGCCTCGCGCTGCTGAGCACGGCGGCGGCCTACATCCTGTATTTCCGCATCTTGCGCGAGGCCGGCCCGACCAACGTGCTGCTTGTCACCCTGCTGGTGCCGGCAAGCGCCATCCTGCTGGGCGCGCTGTTCCTGGGCGAACGCCTCGGCGCGCTCGAACTCGCCGGCATGGCCTGCATCGCCGCCGGCCTGGCGACGATCGACGGCCGCCTGCCGGCGTGGCTCTCCGGCCGCAGGCCGGAATAGACAGTTTCAGATGTTCAGCGGCTTGCCGTGGGCGGCGAGCGCGGCTTCCTTGACCGCCTCGTTGAGCGTGGGATGGGCGTGGCAGGTGCGCGCCACGTCCTCCGACGAGGCGCCGTATTCCATCGCCAGCACCAGTTCCGCGATCATCGTGCCGGCGTCGGGGCCGATGATGTGGGCGCCCAGGATCTCGTCCGTCTCGCGGTCGGTCAGCAGCTTGACGAAGCCTTCCGTATCGCCGTTTGCCCGCGCCCGGCTGTTGGCCATGAAGGGGAACTTGCCGACGGCATAGTCGGCGCCCTCGGCCTTCAGTTCTTCCTCCGTGCGGCCGACCGCGGCGGCCTCCGGCCAGGTGTAGATCACCCCGGGGATGATTCCGTAGTTCACGTGCCCGACCCCGCCGGCCAGCATCTCGGCCAGCGCCACGCCTTCCTCTTCCGCCTTGTGCCAGCATCGGCCGGTCCGGCAGGACGTCGCCGATGGCGTAGATGCCCGGAACGTTGGTGCGGAAATGCTCGTCCACCGGGACGAAGCCGCGCTCGTCCACCGCCACGCCGGCTTCCTCGAGACCCAGGCCGTCGGTGAAGGGTCGCCGGCCGATCGAGACCAGGACGCTGTCGCAGTCGATCACCTCGGCCTCGCCGCCCGCCGCCGGCTCCACCGTCAGCTTGACCTTGGTCTTCAGCTTCTCGACCCCGGTGACCTTGGTCGACAGCCGGAAGGTCATGCCCTGCTTGGCGAGCGCGCGCTGCAGATGCTTGGAGAGCTCGCCGTCCATCGTCGGCGTGATGCGGTCGAGGAACTCGACCACCGTGACCTCGGCGCCCAGCCGGCGCCAGACCGAGCCGAGCTCGAGACCGATATAGCCGCCGCCCACGACCACGAGATGTTTCGGCACCCGCCCGAGCGACAGCGCGCCGGTGGAGGACACGATGGTCTTCTCGTCGATCTCCACGCCCGGCAGCGAGAGGATGTCAGAGCCGGTGGCGATGACGATGTTGCGGGTCTCGATCTCCTCGTCCCCGCCGTCGTTGAGCGCGATCGCGACCTTGCCCGGGGCCGCTATGCGGCCCTGGCCGGCGAAGCTCGTGATCTTGTTCTTCTTGAACAGCCCGGCAATGCCCTTGGTGAGGTTCGAGACGACGCCGTCCTTGCGCGCCATCAGCGCCTTCAGGTCGATGTCGAGCGACCCGGTCTTGATGCCGTGGTCGGCGAAATGATCGCGCGCCTCGACGAAATGGTGGGAGGATTCGAGCAGCGCCTTGGAGGGAATGCAGCCGACATTCAGGCAGGTGCCGCCCAGCGCGCCGCGGGATTCGACCACCGCCGTCTTCAGGCCGAGCTGCGCCGCCTTGATCGCGCCGACATACCCGCCGGGGCCGGCCCCGATGAAGACCACGTCGAAGGCGCCCTCGCTGTCCGCCATGCTCCGCTCCCGTCGTTCGGATGGGGATGCCACCGGCGCTCGCGGCCGGCGGGTTTCGTCAGATCTCGAAGAGCAGCCGCTCGGGCTCCTCGATGCATTCCTTCACGCGCACCAGGAAGGTCACCGCCTCCCGGCCGTCGATGATGCGATGGTCGTAGCTCAG
>JBGTSP010000360.1:0-3902 GCA_041940205.1 Alphaproteobacteria bacterium | reverse complement strand
CTGGCATATCGAGTGCTCGGCGATGGCCGAGGCGCACCTGGGCGAGACCTTCGACATTCACGGCGGAGGACAGGACCTGGTCTTTCCCCATCACCAGAACGAGATCGCCCAGAGCGAGTGCGCGCATGACGGCAAGGCGATGGCGCGCTACTGGATGCACAACGGGTTCGTGGTCGTGGAGGGCGAGAAGATGTCGAAGTCCCTCGGCAACTTCTTCACCGTCAACGAGTTGCTCGCCGACGTGCCGGGAGAGGCGATCCGCCTGGCCCTGCTGTCGACGCACTATCGACAGCCGCTCGACTTCACCCGCGACGGCCTGCGCCAGGCCCGGCAGACGCTGGACCGCTGGTATCGGGCGGCGGGAGAGGCGGAAGCGGGCGACGTGCCCGGCGAGGTGCTGGCGGCCCTGGCCGACGACCTCAACACGCCCCGGGCGATCGCGCACCTACATGCGCTGGCCGATGCCGCGCTTGCCGGCGATGCCGGCGCGGCGGGCGGCCTGCGGGCGTCCGCGGATCTGATCGGCCTGATGGCGCGGGATGCGGAAAGCTGGTTCCGCGGCGATACCGGGGAACTCGACGCTGCCGCGATCGAGGGACTGATCGACCGGCGCCGGCAGGCGCGGGCGGACCGCGACTTCGCCGAGGCCGACCGCATCCGCGACGAACTGGCCGCGGCCGGGATCGTGCTGGAAGACAAGCCCGGCGGCGAAACCCTCTGGCGGAAGGCGGGCTGATCATGGCCAAGGAACGGATCTACCTGTTCGACACCACCCTGCGCGACGGCGCCCAGACCCTGGGGGTGAACTTCTCGGTCGAGGACAAGCGCGCCATCGCGGCGGCGCTCGATGAACTGGGCGTCGACTATGTCGAGGGCGGCTGGCCGGGCGCCAACCCCACCGACACCGCCTTCTTCGAAAGCCCGCCGGCGCTGAAGCGCGCCCGCTTCACGGCCTTCGGCATGACCAAGCGGCCGGGTCGCTCGGCCGCCAACGATCCCGGGCTCGCCATGGTGCTTCAGGCCGAGACCGACGCGACCTGCCTGGTCGGCAAGACCTGGGATTTCCATGTCGACATCGCCCTGGAAATTCCCCGCAGCGACAATGTCGACATGATCGCCGAGAGCATGGCGGCGATCTGCGCCAGGGACCGCGAGGCGATGTTCGACGCCGAGCATTTCTTCGACGGCTTCAAGGCCAATCCCGAATACGCCATGGACTGCCTCGAGGCCGCGCTTTCGGCCGGTGCCCGCTGGGTGGTGCTGTGTGATACCAACGGCGGCACGCTTCCCAGCGAGATCAGCCGCATCGTCGGCCACGTCTGCGAGCGCCTGCCGCACGAGAAGGTGGGCATCCACACCCACAACGATACCGGCAACGCGGTCGCCAACACGCTGGCCGCGGTGCAGGCCGGCGCGCGCCAGGTGCAGGGCACCCTGAACGGCCTGGGCGAACGCTGCGGCAACGCCAATATCGTCTCGCTGATCCCCAGTTTCATGCTGAAGCCGGAGTTCTCCGAGCATTTCGAACTCGGCATCGGGCAAGAGCAACTGCAGCGGCTGACGCATACCTCGCACCTGCTGAGCGAGTTGCTGAACGAGCATCCCGACCGTCACGCGCCCTATGTCGGCGAGAGCGCCTTCGCCCACAAGGGCGGCCTGCACGTCTCGGCGGTGATGAAGGATCCGACGACCTACGAGCACGTGCCGCCGGAGAGCGTCGGCAATTCCCGCACCGTGCTGATTTCCGACCAGGCCGGCCGCTCCAACATCCTGGCCCGCTTCGAGGAGATCGGCGTCGCCATCGATCCCAAGGATCCCCGGGTCAACCGGCTGCTCGATACCGTCAAGGAACGGGAATTCGAGGGCTATTCCTACGATGCCGCCGAGGCCAGTTTCGAACTGCTCGCCCGCCGCGCGCTGGGGCAGGTGCCGGAATTCTTCCAGACCGAGAGTTTCCGGGTGATGGTCGAATCGCGGCACAACGCGATCGGCAAGAAGGTCACGGTCTCGGAAGCCACAGTGAAACTGCGCATCGACGGACGTCAGATCATGTCGGTGGCGGAAGGCAACGGCCCGGTGAATGCGCTCGACAACGCGCTGCGCAAGGATTTCGGCTCGCTGGCGGAACATATCGAGGATCTGCGGCTGGTCGACTTCAAGGTGCGGATCCTCGACGGCGGCACCGGGGCGGTGACGCGGGTGCTGATCGAAAGCGCCGAGGGCAGCGGGGCGCGGTGGTTCACCGTCGGGGTGTCGGCGAACATCGTCGAGGCCTCGTATCTCGCGCTGATGGATTCCATCGACTACAAGCTCTACCGCGACGGCGTGCGGACGACGGCGGCCTGACTACCCGATGGCCGACAGCGACAGCGCGCAGACCGCGATCGCCGGCAGGCCGGCGGTGATCCTGGTGAAACCGCAGATGGCCGGAAATATCGGCGCGGCGGCCCGGGCGATGCTGAATTTCGGTCTCGACGACCTGCGCCTGGTGGCGCCACGCGACGGCTGGCCCAATCCCGACGCCCGGGCGATGGCGAGCGGCGCCGATTCCGTGCTCGAGGCCGCCCGGGTCTACGCGCGCACCGAGGAGGCGATCGCCGATCTCGACATGATCTTCGCGACCACGGCGCGCCGGCGCGACATGGTGAAGACCGTGGTGACGCCGCACCGCGCGGCGGCGCTCGCCCGCCAGCGCCTCGCCGCGGGCGGGCGGGTCGGCCTGATGTTCGGCGGCGAGCGGGCCGGGCTCGACAACGACGACGTCGCCCTCGCCAGCCATCTGGTCCACATCCCGGCGAATCCGGCCTTTTCCTCGCTCAACCTTGCCCAGGCCGTGCTCCTGATGGGCTACGAATGGTTCCAGTCCGGCGCCGATGTCGCGGCCGAGGAGATCAGCGCCAACGACACGAGGCCCGCCACGGCCGAGGAACTGCTGGGTTTCCTGGGCCGTCTCGAGGCGGCGCTCGAGGAGGGCGGCTTTTTCCATGTGAAGGAAATGCGGCCCGTGATGCAGCGCAACGTGCGCAACATCTTCCAGCGCGCGGGCCTGATGGAACAGGAAGTGCGCACCCTGCACGGGGTTGTCTCGGCGCTCGTTCGCGGACGCTATCCCGACCGCGCGGCCGATGCCGGCGCGGGCGACGGCAGGGACCGGGAAACCGGCGCGCGCAAGCGTTGACAGGGCGCACGGGGAAGAGTATCAGCCGCTTTCCATCCGGCCCCGTCACGGGGCCGCGCTGTTTTCTGCGCGCACCGTCGGCCCGGATGCACATTCCGAAGAGACAGTGTCGCGAACCCTCGGCCAAGCAAACGAAGAAGACATGAGCAAACGCATCACCGCGAAGTACAAGCTGAACCGCCGCCTGGGCGAGAATCTCTGGGGCCGTCCGAAGAGCCCGGTCAACCGTCGCGAATACGGTCCCGGCCAGCATGGCCAGGCGCGCCGGCGCAAGGCCTCGGACTTCGGCATCCAGCTTGCCGCGAAGCAGAAGCTCAAGGGCTACTACGGCAACATCACCGAGAAGCAGTTCCGTCGCACCTACACGGAAGCGATGCGGATGTCGGGCGACACCTCGGAGAACCTGTTCGGCCTGCTGGAGCGCGAGCGCGACTTCGATCGCGTGTTCCGGGGCGAAGCCCTGATGCCGAGCGGGCTCGCGGCCCTCGATCAGATGGGCTTTCGCGAACAGCTCGAGCGGCTGCCCTCCCGCCTGCTCGACGCCTGGGAGATCTGGCTCGACGGCCGGCCCATCATGCAGGTGCCCGAGCCCAGCGGTGCGCTCGGGCCGCTCGCGCTGCGCGCGGTCTCGCAGCCGGCGCTGCTCGAAGCCCTGATCGAGCGAGCGGCGCAGTCCGGCCCCTTCACGTTCACGTCTCCCGCGACGGTGCGCGACCTGCTCTTC
>JBGTSP010000359.1:0-3916 GCA_041940205.1 Alphaproteobacteria bacterium | reverse complement strand
ACGCCGATCGCCATCGGCACGCCGCCGCAGCGGATATGTCCCAGTTCCTCCGACATGGCGACGGCGTAGGAATAGTCCAGCCCCATGCCGCCATAGGCTTCGGGCTTGTGGATGCCCAGCAGTCCGGCATCGCCCAGCTTCCGAAAGACCTCGTGCGCCGGGAAGATCTCCGCCTCCTCCCAGTCGTCGACATGGGGGTTGATCTCGCGATCGATCAGGGTGCGGACGGTGCGCCTGATTTCCCGGTGCTGCTCGGTGAACTGCATGCCATTCCCTCCCTGACCGGCCTGCATCCGGACGCCCGGCGCCCGGTCCGTCGTCTCATGTCTCGTCCAGGCTCTTCGGCCGCACCGCCCGATGAAAGCCCTCGAAGGGGTGCGAACTGGCGTGCGGCGGCGGCGGCATGTTGGCCTGCACGTTCGGCGCGCCGCCATCCACCCGGATGGTGCTGCCGGTGATGAAGCCGGCGGCCGGCGACAGCAGGAAGACCACCGCCGCCGAGACCTCGGCCTCGGTGCCGAAGCGGCGCAGCGGCACGCTGTCCCGCCAGCCGCGGATCTTCGCCCGGTATTCGGGCTCGTAGGTATCGAAACCCGAGGAAGCGACAAAGCCCGGCGCCACCGCGTTCACCCGTACGCCGTGCCGCGCCCATTCGACCGCCGCGGTCTGGGTCAGGCTGACCATGCCGGCGCGGGCCGCGCCGGAATGGGCCATGGTCACCATCGAGTTCCAGAAGTCGGCGACGATGTTGACGATGGCCCCGCCATGGGTCTTCATCGAGGCGCGGAACAATGCGCGGCTGACCAGGAAACCGCCGGTCAGGTTGGTCGAGACCACGGCCTCCCAGCCCTTCTTCGAGATGTCCTCCAGCGCCGCGGGAAACTGGCCGCCGGCATTGTTGACGAGCCCGCGGACCGGGCCATGGCGATCGACCAGGCGCGCGACCTCCGCCTCGACCGCTTCTTCGTCGCGGATGTCGAAGGCGGCGGTATCGGCGCGGCCGCCATCCTCGGTGATCTCCGCCAGAACCGCATCGAGCTTGGCCTGCTGCCGCCCGACCAGCACCACGCAGGCCCCCAGCGCGGCCAGTTCGTGCGCCATGCAGCGACCGAAGCCGCTGCCGGCACCGGTGACGATGACGGTCTCGCCGGCGAACAGGCCGTCACGAAAGACGGAGGCATAGCGCGAGGGATTCAAGGCGGGCCCTTTCCGACCCCGCCGACAGGCGCGGGGGCTGAAATTTTGCCGGAAGATGCTATTTTCCACTTTACGTTAACGTCAAGTGAGGCGACAACGCGCCTTCACGCCAGCGAACAGAGGAATTCAGCATGAGCGTCACGGCAGAGGAGATCGCAGCGCGGATGCGCGAGCGGATCGGCGAGGATTGCGGTCTGAACGCCACGGTCAAGTTCGACTTTGGCGACGACGGCGTCGTCCATCTCAACGCCAGCGATGTGCCGAACGTGGTCTCCAACGAGGATGACGACGCCGATTGCACGCTGAAGATCTCGAAGGACGATTTCATCGCCATGACCCAGGGCGAACTCGACGGCACGACGGCCTTCATGATGGGCAAGCTGAAGATCGAGGGCGACATGGGCGTCGCCATGAACCTGTCGAAGGTCTTCAAGGGCTGAAAATCTAGCGCCCTGCCGCCGCCCCGGTCCGTTCAGGGACCGCGGCCGGCATTCTCGGAATTGCCGAAACCGTCTGTCGGGTCGTTCCGCGGCAGTCCCTTCGTGGGGGTGCTGCCGCCCGGCCCCGCGCCGGCGCCCGCGCGCGGCGCATCGCCGAACAGGCGCTGCCAGAGCCGGGCAATGGGATCGCCGGCCGCGCCGGTGCCGCCGCCCCGGGACGGCGGAGGAAAGGCGCGGGGCTGTAGGCCGGCATGCGCGGGCTGCATGAAGGCGGCCCATTGCTGCGCCGGCAGGCCGCCGCCGGTAACCCGCTTCATCGGGGCATTGTTGTCGTTGCCGAACCAGAGGCCGGCGACCAGGTCCGGCGTGTAGCCGACGAACCAGGCGTCGCGATAATCCTGGCTGGTGCCGGTCTTGCCGGCCGCCGGCCGGTCGAGCCGTGCGGCCCGGCCGGTGCCGCCCTCCTCCAGCACGCTGCGCAACATCGACGTCATCGCCGCCGCGTGCCGCGGACCGACCGCGCGCACCGCCTGGCCCTGCCGGCGATAGAGCAGTCGACCGTCGCCGTCGCGTATCTCGTGAATGCCGTGGGGATGGGCCGCCTCGCCGCCCGCCGCCAGGGTGGCGTAGGCCGCGGTCAGTTCCAGCAAGGAGACCCCGGACGAGCCCAGCGCGATCGACAGGTCGCGGGCGATGTCCGACGTGATGCCCAGGCGCAGCGCGGCGTCGCGCACCCGGTCCACCCCGGCGCGGTCGGCGACCTGGACGGCGACGGTGTTGATCGAGCGGGCGAGCGCCCGGCGCAGGCTGACCCGGCCGCGGAACCGGCCGTCGTGATTGCGTGGCCGCCAGTCGCCGACACGGATCGGCTTGTCCTCGAACACGCTGTCGGGCGTGAGGCCGGATTCCAGGCCGGCCAGATAGACCGCCGGCTTGAAGGCCGACCCGGGCTGCCGGCGGGCCTGGGTCACCCGGTTGTACTGGCTGCTGCTATAAGCGCGCCCGCCCACCATCGCCCGCACCGCGCCGTTCGCGCTCATCGCCACGAGGGCGCCCTGGCCGACATTGCGGGCCCGGCCTTCGCGTTTCAGTCCGGCGCGCACCGCGGTCTCGGCCAGGTCCTGCAGGCGGGCGTCGAGCGTGGTGACCACCGTCAGGTCGCGGTCGGTGCGGCCGACATAGTCGGGCAGGCGGTCGAGCAGCCAGTCCGTGAAGTAGCGCACGCCGAGGCCGCTCGCCCGACCGAGCCGCAGGCCGGCGGGCCGGGTTCTCGCCAGCCGCGCGCTTTCGGCGTCCAGCACGCCGGCATCCTGCATCGCCGCCAGCACCACGCCGGCGCGTTCGCGGGCGCGCTCCAGCGATCGGGTAGGCGCGTAGTAGGACGGCGCCTTCAGCAGGCCGGCCAGCAGCGCCGCCTCGGCCAGCGTCACCTCGGCGGCGGGCTTGGAGAAATACTTGCGCGCGGCGGCGTCGACGCCGTAGGCGCCGCTGCCGAGATAGACCCGGTTGAGATAGAGCGTGAGGATCTGCGCCTTGGAGAAGTTGGCCTCCAGCCAGAGCGCCAGCAGCGCCTCCTGCACCTTGCGCTTGAGCGTGCGCTCGCTGGTCAGGAACGCGATCTTGGCAAGCTGCTGGGTGATGGTCGATCCGCCGCCCACCCCTTTGAACAGCGCGCGCGCAACCCCGCGCGGATCGATCCCCCAATGCGAATAGAAGCGCCGATCCTCGATCGCGAGGAAGGCCTGCACCACATGCGGCGGCAAGTCCGCGACTTTGACCGGTTCGGCCACCACGGCCCCGCTGCGGGCAATTGGGGTGCCATCGCTGGCCAAAAGGGTGACTTGCGGCGGCGCGATCGGCTCAAGGCTTTTGGACAGTGGCGCGGTGACAAGGAGCCAGGCAACGAGCAGCGCAAACACCGCCCCGCCCGCCATCGCGCCGCTGGCGGGAAGGACGGGGATTTCGAACAGGCCGAAAAAATCGATCGGCCGGGGGCGCGCCGGGTTCGACGACATCACCCAGCCGCTGATCGGCAACAGCAGCATCAGCGCATAGAGTGCCCAATGCACGCCATGCGCGGCGCCCCGTTCCCAGCCGCGAATGTCGGCGGGAAGCGCGGGCGGCCGGTACATCAGCCGCCACGCGATCCGGGCGAGCGTCAGCACCAGTACGATGATGCCGATGGCCTTGTGCGCCGGCATCAGCGGCAGGCCCTTCAGCAGCGATTCGTGGAACAGGCCCACGATCAGGTTGAACAGCACCAGCGCGGCGATCGTCCA
>JBGTSP010000358.1:0-3921 GCA_041940205.1 Alphaproteobacteria bacterium | reverse complement strand
GCAGTCGATGCCGAGGTCGCCAGGACGAACCTTGCCGACGAGGGCGTTGAAATTGGCGCCGTCGCAATAGAAGAACGCCCCGGCGGCATGCACCGCCTCGGCGATTTCCCGGATTTCCCGTTCGAACAGGCCGCAGGTGTTGGGGTTGGTCAGCATGATCGCCGCCACGTCCGGTCCCAGCCGGTCGCGCAGCGCGGCGAGATCGACCCGCCCGCCGGCATCGGCGGGAATCGCCTCGACGCTGTAGCCGCACATCGCGGCCGTGGCGGGATTGGTGCCGTGCGCGGATTCCGGCGCCAGCACGACACGGCGGTCCTCGCCGCGGGCATCCAGAGCGGCGCGGATGCACATCAGGCCGCACAGTTCGCCCTGTGCGCCCGCCGCCGGCGACATCGCCACCGCCGGCATGCCGGTGAGCGTCCTGAGCCAGTGCGCCAGTTCGTCGATCAGCGCCAGCGCGCCCTGCACGCTGGATTCGGGCTGCAGCGGATGGATGTCCGCGAGTCCGGGCAGTCTGGCGAGTTTCTCGTTCAGACGCGGATTGTGCTTCATGGTGCACGATCCCAGCGGGTAGAGGCCGGAATCGATGGCGTAGTTCCGCCGCGACAGCCGCACGAAATGCCGCACCACCTGCGGTTCCGCGAGGCCGGGCAGGCCGATGGGCGCCGTGCGCTCCAGCCCGCCGAGCCGGCTCCCGGCTTGCGGCGGGGCCGGCAGGTCGACGCCGCAGCGTCCGGGCGCGTCCATCTCGAAGATCAGCGGTTCCTCGTGGTCGAGACCGCGATGGCCGCTGTGGGTCGTCACCGCGGCCGCGGCGGCGGGACGGGGACGCGACAGGTCTCTCGAATGGCTCATGCCAGTTCCTCCGCCAGGGCCGCGACGAGGGCATCGTCATGGACATCGCTGCCGGTTTCCCCGGTCGATACCAGCAGCAGTCCGGGATCGCCGTCCGGTCGCAGCCGGGTCCAGGGCACGCCGGCCAGGATGTCCCGCGCGGCGAGCACCTCCACCACCGCCACCGCCGGCCGGGACAGCCGCAGGGTGAACTCGTTGAAGAAGGCCGGCGTCTCCAGGCTGACGCCGTCAATGGCGTCAAGCCGTTCGGCCAGCCGGACTGCGCGGGCATGGTTGATGCCGGCAAGGTCGCGCAGGCCCTTCTCCCCCAGCAGGGCGAGATGGATCGAGAAGGCGAGCGCGCAGAGGCCGGAATTGGTGCAGATGTTCGACGTCGCCTTTTCGCGGCGGATGTGCTGCTCGCGCGTCGACAGGGTCAGCACGAAGCCGCGCCGGCCCTCCTCGTCGACGGTCTCGCCACAGACCCGGCCGGGCATCTGGCGCACGAATTTCTGCCGGGTGGCGAACAGGCCCAGATAGGGGCCGCCGAAATTCAGGCCGACACCAAGGCCCTGACCCTCGCCGACGACGATGTCGGCGCCCATGTCGCCCGGCGGCACGACCGCGCCTAGCGAGACCGGTTCGGTCACCACCGCCACCAGCAGCGCGCCGGCTTCGTGCGCGGCCTCGGCAAGGTCCCGCAGGTCCCGCAGGTTGCCGAAGACGTCGGGCGTCTGCACCACGACGCAGGCGGTGTCGGGACCGATGCGTTCGGCCAGGTTCTCGCTCGCCGTCAGGTCGGCCGGCGCCGAATCCACCGTGAAGCGGGTGTAGCGCGTCATCGTCCGGGTCACGTCGGCATAGTGCGGATGCAGGCCGCCCGACAGCACCGCCTGGCTGCGCCGCGTCACCCGCATCGCCATCAGCACCGCTTCGGCGCAGGCCGTGGCGCCGTCGTACATCGAGGCGTTCGCCACTTCCATGCCGGTCAGCAGCGCGACCTGGGTCTGGAACTCGAAGAGATGCTGCAGGGTGCCCTGGCTGATCTCGGGCTGATAGGGCGTGTAGGAGGTCAGGAACTCCGAGCGCTGGATCAGGTGGTCGACGCTGGCCGGAATGTGGTGCCGGTAGGCGCCGGCGCCGCAATAGAACGGGCCGGCCCCGGCCGGCCGGTTGCGCCGGGCGAAGTCGGCGAGCCGGGCCTCCACCTCGATCTCGCCGGCATGATCGGGCAGGTCGAGGGGTTCGGCGAGCCGGGCGGCTTCGGGCACGTCGGCGAACAGCGCCTCGATCGACGGCGCGCCGATGGCGCCCAGCATCTCGGTCCTGTCCCGGTCGGTCAGCGGCAGATAGCGCATGCGGAAACTCCTAGGCGTCGGCGGCGGTGTGGGCCTGGTAGGCGGTCTCGTCCATCAGCGCGTCGATCGCCGCGGGATCGCCCGGGCGCAGGCGGAAGAACCAGCCCGCCCCGGCGGCGTCCTCGTTGACCAGCGCCGGGTTGTCGACCAGCGCCTCGTTCACGGCGACGACCTCGCCGGCCACCGGCGCGTAGACCTCGCTGGCGGCCTTCACCGATTCGATCACCGCGACCTCGTCGCCGGCGGCGACCTGCCGGCCGACTTCCGGCAATTCCACGAAGACGATGTCGCCAAGCTGCTCCTGGGCGAAATCGGTGATGCCGCAGACGGCCTCGTCGCCTTCCAGGCGGATCCACTCGTGTTCCTCGGTGTAGCGGACGGTGCTCATGTTCAGACCTCGTTCGGGAAAGGGGGTGTCAGGTGCGTCGGTAGCGGTGCGGGGCGAAGGGCAGGGTGACGACGCGGGCGGCCAGGCGCCGGCCGCGCAACAGCACGCCGAGCTCGCTGCCGGCCTCGGCGTGGGCGGCGGGCACGTAGCCCATGGCGACCGGGCCGCCGACGCTCGCGGCGAACCCGCCGCTGGTCACCCGGCCGATGACGGTGTCCGATCCGTCGACGATCTCGCAGCCTTCGCGGACCGGCGCCCGGCCTTCGGGAACAAGGCCCACCCGTTTGCGCGGCGGTCCCGCCTCGAGCTGCGCGCCGATCGTCGCGGCGCCGGGATAGCCGCCCTCGGCGCGCCGGCGCTTGCCGATGGACCAGGCGAGTCCGGCCTCCACCGGGCTCGTCGTCTCGTCGATGTCGTGGCCATACAGGCACAGGCCGGCTTCCAGTCGCAGGGAATCGCGGGCGCCGAGGCCGATCGGCCGCACCGCGGGTTCGGCCAGCAGCCGGCGCGCCAGGCGTTCGGCGGCATCTGCCGGACAGGAAATCTCGAAACCGTCCTCGCCGGTATAGCCGGAGCGGGAGACCAGGCAGTCGATCCCGTCGATCGTCAACGGCGCAACCTGCATGAAGACGAGCGCTTCGGCCGCCGGCGCCAGCGCGGCGAGCACCGCGCCCGCCGCCGGTCCCTGCAGCGCCAGCAGCGCCAGATCGGCGCGTTCCTCGATCTCGACGCCCTCGAGGCGGGCGCGCAGGTGGGCGATGTCGGCCTGCTTGCAGGCGGCGTTGACCACCAGCGCCAGTTCTTCGGCGCCGAGCCGGCTGATCATCAGGTCATCGAGGATGCCGCCTTCCTCGTTGGTGAACTGGCTGTAGCGCTGGCGGCCGTCGGCGAGGTCGACGACATTGCCCGGCAACAGGCTCTCGAGCGCCCGGTCGGCGCCCGCGCCGCGCAGGCGCACCTGGCCCATGTGCGAGACGTCGAACAGGCCGGCCGCCTCGCGGACCTGGCGATGCTCGGCCAGGATGCCGTCGGGGAACTGCACCGGCATGGCATAGCCGGCGAACGGCACCATGCGGGCGCCCAGTTCGACATGCAGGTCGTGCAGCGGAGTCTTGCGCAGCGGGGTCTCGACGGTATCGCTCATGCCGGCTCCTCGACGGTTGCGCGTGGCGCAGGGGTGCCACGTGCCCCCTCTGTCTCGGAACCTGAGAGAATTCTCCCTGCCGGCATCTCGCCGCCGGCCGGGCATTACCCCCGTCGGTGGGACGAACCGCGTTCCGGTCCGTCCGCTTTCCAGAGTTCGATCCCCCTGCGGTCCGTTCGCCTGAGAGTTTCCGGGGC
>JBGTSP010000357.1:0-3923 GCA_041940205.1 Alphaproteobacteria bacterium | reverse complement strand
CAGCGCGTCGACCTCCTGGACGTGATCGTTCCAGACCGTGACCTCGTGGCCTTCCAGCTTGGCGAAGCTGGGCAGGGTCCGCACGGTGTCGAAATAGTCGTCGAGGATGCTGATCTTCATGCGGGGCTTCTCCCGGTTTGGGCGCGTCGGCGCGGGGCGGCTAGAGGCCGAGCCGCCAGTGCACGAGGGTGTAGGGAATGTCGGCGTCGTCATGCGGTTCGAATACCGCCTCCACGGCGGCGCCAATGTCGACCGGCGCGTCGTCGGCGTCCAGCAGATTGCCCAGCATGCGGACATGACCGGCATGCGGCAGTTCCACCAGCACCACCGTATAGGGCCCGCGCTCGCGCAGCGCGGGGTGTACCGGATGGCAGGGGCGTTCCCAGGAATAGATCACGCCGACCGGCTCGACCGCCGGCCACTCGATCTCGAAGGCGTGGCAGCGGTGGCACAGCCATTCCGGCCCCCATTGCCACTCCCGGCATATGGCGCAGCGCTGCACCCTGAGTTCGCCGGCCCGCGTGCCTTCCCAGTAGGGGGCGTCGAGACCGTCCGCGGCCGGTACCGGCGCCGGCAGGCCTTCGGGAAGGTAGAAACGCTTGCTCATCCCAGGGTCTCCTCGCTGCCCAGCAGCAGGCTGCTCACCGGGGTCACCATCGGCCCGGCGATGTTCAGCGCGACCTTCGCGTCAGGCACCTGGTTGCAGCTTTCGCCGCGGATCTGGCGCACCGCCTCGATCTGCAGGCCGAGGCCGTGCATGTAGCATTCGGCCAGGTTGCCGCCGGACGTGTTGAGCGGCATCCGGCCATCCGGCGCGGCCAGGTTGTCCTCGGTGAAGAACAGGTTGGCCTCGTCGGGATGGCAGAAGCCGTGCTCGATCACCGCCATCATCACGCCGGTGGTGAAATTCTCGTAGCTCTGCACCACGTCGACATCCTCCGGCCCCAGGCCGGCCGCCTCGTACAGCCGCGGCGCGACGGTGGTGAACGAGGAGGAGGCGTAGGTCGGGGCATTCATCACCGGCGCGGCGCAGCGGTGCTCGGATCCCTGCGCGGCGCCCAGGATGAAGGCGGGCTTGTGGCGCATGTCGCGGGCACGCTCGGCGGAGACCACGATCAGCGCGGCCGCGCCGTCGTTTTCCTGGCAGCAGTCGAACAGGCGGTTCACCGGCTCGACGATCCAGCGGCTGGAATCGTAGGTCTCGTGATCGAGCGGCCGGCCGTAGCGCACCGCCCGGGGGTTGGCCTGGGCGTGCCGGTAGGAGGTCATGGCGATCGCCCGGAGCACGTCGTGCCCGACGCCGTGTTCGTGCATGAAGCGCGTCGCCCGCATGGCGAAGCGCTGGGCCGGGGACATCACCCCGTAGGGCGCCAGGTAGGCATTATCGCCCGAGACCGTCGCGTCGGGCGGCGCCTCGCCGAAGCGGCGGAACTGGCCCTGCGCCAGCGCGCGGAAGACCACCACGCAATCGGCGAAGCCGGCATGCACCGCGGCCGCCGCATTGGCCACCGCGGCCGCCACCCCGCCGCCGCCGCCGCCCCAGTGCATGTTGGCGAACTTCAGGTCGGCGATGCCCAGCGCGGCGGCCAGCCGCGAGGGATCGTTGCGGTCGTTGGAATAGGAGGCGAAGCCGTCGATCGTGCGCGGGTCGATGCCGGCATCGTCGGCCGCCCGCAGGATCGCCTGCAGCGCCAGAACGAATTCCGCATCGGGCGCCTGGCCGTGCTTGTAGTAGACGGTCTCGCCGATGCCGGCGATGGCGGTGCGCCCGCGCAGGCTCCGCGCGCTCATGGTCTTCCGCCGGGCCGTCGCCGCCAGCCAGGGATTGTTGCCGTCATGGTGCGTCCCTCCCGGCGGGGAGACTGCGCGGCATCGCCGGGACGGTCAACGGGGGCGGGCGTTCAGCGCGGGGCGAGGGCGCCCGAGAACAGCATGTCCAGCGTCGCCTCGGCCTGGGCGAAGCGTTCGTCCTCGTCGGTCTCCGGGCCCAGCACCGCGGCGACCTGCACCGAGAAGTCGGCATAGTGCTGGGTGGTGGCCCAGATCGCGAAGATCAGGTGCACCGGATCGATGGCGCGAATGCGGCCCTGGTCGATCCAGGTGCGGATCACGCCGGCCTTCTCGTAGACCAGGTCGCGCAGCGAGCCGCCCAGCACCGGCCCGATCGCCGGCGCGCCGTGCAGCACCTCGTTGGCGAACAGGCGCGAGGCGGCGGGATTGCTGCGCGACAGTTCCAGCTTGCGGCGGATATAGGCGCGGATCTCCTCGATCGGCTCGCCGTTCACGTCCATCGCCCGCAGCGGCTCCAGCCAGTCGTCCAGCGTCTGGTTGAGGACGGCGCTGTAGACCTCGGTCTTGGAGGGAAAATAGTAGAGCAGGTTGGTCTTCGACATGCCCGCCGCCTCGGCGATGCGGTCGACCGTGGCGGCCTGGAAGCCGCTCTCGGCGAACACCTCCAGCGCCGCGGCGAGGATGCGGCTTTCGTTGCGGCGGCGGATGCGGGTGCGTCCGTCGCCATCGGGCAGGCCGACGCTCATCGTTCCACCGGCAGGGCGCCGATCCCGGTCAGGATGATCCGGGTGACGTCGCGCTTGGCCGCGGTCCACTGCGCCTCGTCGAGCGGCTCGCCGTCGTTCAGGGTGGCGATCTGGTGGCCGAAGTCGGCGTAGTGCTGGGTCGTCGCCCAGATCATGTAGAGCAGGTGACGGGGATCGATGGCGCTGATCTGGCCGGCGTCGATCCAGCGGCGGATCTCGGCGATGCGGGAATCGGTCCATTCGCGCAGCGTGGTCTCCAGGTAGTCCTGGATCACCGGCGCGCCCTGCATCACCTCGCTGGCCCAGACCTTGGAGCCCATCGGGCGGGCGCGGGAGATCTCCATCTTGGCGTCGATGTAGCGCGAGAGCGCCTCGACCGGGTCGTCGCAGTCATCGAAGGTGCCGGCGGCCTCAAGCCAGATTTCGAAGATCTGGTCGACCACCCGGCGGTAGAGCGCTTCCTTGGTTGGAAAATAGTAGTGCAGATTGGCCTTCGGCAGGCCCGCGCGCTCGGCGATCATCTGCGTCGTGGCGCCCTTGAAGCCGTACTCGGCGAACACGGCCTCGGCGGCGTCGAGGATCGCCCGCTCGTTCTCCTGACGGGTCTCGGATTTGCTTGCGGCCCGGCTCATGGGCGTCCGCGTTCCTCCCTGTTGCGGCCTTATTGTGCCTGCCGTCATTAATGTTGACCAGTTGGTCAACTCGGCGTAGCGTCATTTTTGATCAGCCGGTCTGGACCGCAACAGGTAGCCGACCGGGGCCCGGCGTTCAACGCACAATAACAGGCCGGGGACGATCGACAGGTGAGGCGCGGTCGGGGCCGCGGCGGGACGGACGGCGCGGAAAGCGCCGGAAACCGTCGCCGGGATCCGGGACGCAGGGGCAGCCGGCACGCCTCGGAAGCGACGATGCGGGGGCAGCGGGTCGCAGCGCGGCCTCCGCGAGGAGGACCTGAGCATGGCCGACCGACGCATTGCGGCGCCCAACGATCTTTCCGCCTTCTGGATGCCCTTCACCGCCAACCGGCAGTTCAAGCAGGCCCCGCGCATGCTGGTGGCCGCCGAGGGCATGCATTACACCGCCGCCGACGGTCGGCGCATCCTGGACGGCACCGCCGGCCTGTGGTGCTGCAACGCCGGCCATTGCCGCCCGCGCATCACCGAGGCGATCCGCGAGCAGGCCGGCGAACTGGACTACGCGCCGGCCTTCCAGATGGGCCATCCCAAGGTCTTCGAGCTTGCAAGCCGCGTGGCGGCGCTGGCGCCGGCCGATCTCGACCATGTGTTTTTCTGCAATTCGGGGTCGGAAGCGGCCGACACGGCGCTCAAGATCGCGATTGCCTATCACCGGGCGAATGGCGAGGCATCGCGCACACGGCTCATCGGC
>JBGTSP010000356.1:0-3932 GCA_041940205.1 Alphaproteobacteria bacterium | reverse complement strand
GCTCCGGGGTGCTGACCTCGGTCCACGCGTTTGCGGTCGATCCAGGGCGCGGCCTGTTCATCCTGTGCTTCATCGTGGCGGTGGTGGGCGTGTCGCTGTGGCTGTACGCCTGGCGGGCGCCAGAGCTGGGCACCGGGGGCGGGCAGTTCGCCTTGCTGTCGCGCGAAACCCTGCTGCTGGTGAACAACGTGCTGTTCTGTGCCGCGGCCTTGGCCGTGTTGATCGGCACGCTGTACCCCCTGGCACTGGATGTGCTGGAAACGTATATCAGCAAGATCCCCGAACTGGAGTTGGTAGCCCGCTGTGCCAATGCATTGGAAGCGAATGATCTGCTCCGCAAACAGCCGGTCGACCTGATCTTCCTGTTGCTCGCCCCGGAATCGGCGGGCGCCGATCACCTCAAGGCGCTGGCGCGGATCTCCCGCCTGTTGCGGGATGCGGACAAGTGTTCAAAGCTGCGCGGCTCCGACAGCGCCGAAGCGCTCTACGCCCTGTTGACGGAGAGCCAGGCGCCCAACTGAGCAGGCGTCGCGGTTCGCCATGAACCGACTTTTCATCATTCTCCTCGCGCTGATCTCGCTGGTCAGTTTCTCGATCGCCGCCTGGCTGACGGTGCGGAGCAGCCTGCGCGACGAGCCGCCGGCCGCCGCGGCCCGGGCGCCGGAGGTGCCCGCCGCGCGCGCAGACGCCGCCCGCGCCGACAGCCCGCGTACCGACAGCCCGCGCACAGACAGCCCGCGCGCCGGGACCGCCCGGACCGGCGGCACCGAAGCGCACGCGCCCGGGCCGCGCGACACGGCTTCCCCCGACGCCGCGCCCGCCACTCCCGACAGCGCGCCGCGGGGCGCGATGCCGGCTCGGGGCGCGATGGCGGTATCCGAGGCGCCGACAGGCGATGCGACCCGACCGGTGCCGCCGGCGGCCGCGCGCCAACCGGCCGCCGCCCCGACCCGCGAACCCGCGGCGGCGGATGCCGCGCCTCCCGTGCCCCCGGCGCGCCAGTCTCCGGCGCCCACAGCGCCGGCCCGGGCCGCGGAAGAGCGGACCGGCGCACCGCCCCCCGTGGCGGCAGACGGCCCGCTGCGGCTCGCCCTTCCGGTCTCCTGCCTGCTGAACGGCCAGTGCTTCATCCAGCACCATGTCGATGTCGATCCCGGTCCGGGCCAGCGCGACTTCCGCTGCGGCGCCCTCACCTATGACGGGCACAAGGGCGTCGACTTCGCGTTGCGTTCGCTGGCGCGCATGCAGCGCGGAATGGACGTGCTGGCGACGGCCGACGGCGTGGTGCGGGCGATCCGCGACGGCGAGCCGGACATCGACGTCGAGGCCCGCGGGCGCGACAAGGTGCGCGGCAAGGAATGCGGCAACGCGGTCGTGCTGGTGCATCCCGGCGGCTACGAGACCCAGTACTGCCACCTGAAACGGGGTTCGGTGCAGGTCCGGCCGACCCAGCCGGTGCGCCGCGGTCAGCGGCTCGGGGAGATCGGCCTCTCCGGCAAGACCCAGTTCCCGCACCTGCATCTCTCGGTCCGGCGCAACGGCGAGACGGTCGATCCCTTCACCGGCGCGCGCCAGGACGGCAGCTGCGGCGGCGCGGGCGCGGAGGGGCTCTGGAGCGAGGACGCGCTGGCGGCGATGCCCTATCGCCCCGGCGGCCTCGTCGCCGTCGGCCTGTCCGCGGAGACCCCGAATCTTACCGCGATCCGGGCCGGCCGCCTGGCCCGCCAGCGCCTGCCGGCCGGCGCTCCGGTGCTGTTCGTCTGGGCCGAGGCGTTCGGGGTGCTCGAAGGCGACCAGATCGCCCTGCGGCTGAGCGGCCCGGACGGCGGCGAACTGCTGGTGCATCGCGGCGACAGCATTCCGCGAAACCGGGCCCGGCAGGGCCAGTGGACCGGCCGCAAGCGTCCCGCCGCGGGCTGGGCGCCCGGCGTCTATACCGGCGAGGTCTGGCTGCTGCGTCCCGACGGCCGGGGCGGCGAGGACACGATCGCCTACGAATCGGCCCGCATCACGGTCGGTAATTGATACCGAAACTGTACTAAATTTTTCCTGTTTTCGAGAATGCCGGCCCGTTATCCGCGGATTCTGATGATTTGAAAGATTTTATGTCAGTATTTCTGTCCTAAAATACGCCGACCTTCTGGTTCGCCCCCGTCGATTCCGCTAGACTGACCGTCCCGACGACATTTCAGGCGCGGATGGAGGAGCGGCATGCCGGAACCGATGCTGAAATTCATCGCCCTGGAACAGGCCTTTCCGCAGAAGCGGCCGGCGGACGACCGGCGGCGCGACTGGGGAGAGATCTATGCCGACTATGCGCGCGAGAAGGCCGCCGAACAGGCCTCGCGCTGCTCGCAGTGCGGCGTGCCGTTCTGCCAGGTGCACTGCCCGCTGCAGAACAACATTCCCGACTGGCTGAAGCTCACCGCGGAGAACCGGCTCGAGGAGGCCTTCGAGGTCTCTTCCGCGACCAACACATTTCCGGAGATCTGCGGGCGCATCTGCCCGCAGGACCGGCTCTGCGAAGGCAATTGCGTGATCGAGAAGGGCTTCGAATCGGTCACCATCGGCGCCGTCGAGCGCTATATCACCGAGACCGCCTTCGCGCGCGGCTGGGTCCGGCCGATCACGCCGGTCCGCGAGCGCGCGCAGAGCGTCGGCATCATCGGCGCCGGGCCCGGCGGCCTTGCGGCCGCGGACCGGTTGCGGCGCCTAGGCTACGGCGTCGACGTCTACGACCGCTACGACCGGATCGGCGGCCTGATGGTCTACGGCATCCCCAACTTCAAGCTGGACAAGCAGATCATGCAGCGGCGCGCGGACCTGCTGCGCGCCGGCGGTATCCGCTTCCACCTCGACTTCGAGGTCGGCCGGGACGCCAGCCTTGCCGAGCTGCGCGAACGCCACGACAGCCTGCTGATCGCCACCGGGGTCTACCAGGGGCGGGACATCCGCGTGCCGGGAGCGGGTCTCGGCAACATCGTCATGGCGATGGACTATCTCGTCGCCTCCAACCGCAAGGGGCTGGGCGACGCGGTGCCGGCCTTCGACCGCGGCGATCTCGATGCGCGCGGCAGGAACGTGGTGGTGATCGGCGGCGGCGACACCGCCATGGACTGCGTGCGCACCGCGGTGCGCCAGGGCGCAAAGACGGTGCGCTGCCTGTACCGTCGCGACCGCGCCAACATGCCCGGCTCGATGCGCGAGGTGTCCCACGCGGAAGAGGAAGGCGTCGAGTTCCTCTGGCTTTCCCAGCCCGAGGCCTTTCTCGGCGACGGCAGCGTCCGCGCGGTGCGGGCGCAGCGGATGCGCCTGGGCCAGCCGGACGCCAGCGGCCGCCAGGCGCCCGAGCCGATCGAGGGGGGACATTTCAACCTCGACTGCGACCTGGCGATCAAGGCCCTGGGCTTCGATCCCGAGGACCTGCCCGGCCTGTTCGCCGAACCCGACCTGCCGGTCACCCGCTGGGGCACGTTGCGAACCGACCCGCGGACCCTGATGACCGGCCTCGACGGCGTGTTCGCCGCCGGCGACATCGTGCGCGGCGCCTCGCTGGTGGTCTGGGCGATCCGCGACGGCCGCGACGCGGCCGACGCCATGCACGCCTACATGCAGAATCGCGGCGCGGCAGACGGCATGGAGGCGGCCGCGGTGCCGGCGGCCTCGTGAACGGCATGCCGAACGGCACCGACGGCCGCAAGGACGACGCCGGCGCGCGCGAGATCGCGCGTTACGTGGCCGAGCGCGAGCGGCTGATCGCGGCCGGGGCCTACGATCCCGCATCCGAGCACGAATCCTGTGGCGTCGGCCTGATCGCCTCGATCGACGGCACGCCGTCGCGGCGGGTGGTGGAGGCCGGGATCGACGCCCTGCGTGTACATGTTCATCGCGACGGTCACGAGGTCGCAATTGCCCGTCCGCTCGCCATTGCC
>JBGTSP010000355.1:0-3950 GCA_041940205.1 Alphaproteobacteria bacterium | reverse complement strand
CGCACCTCGCCCGATCACGGCACCGCGCTCGACATCGCCGGCCGCGGCGAAGCCTCGGAAGCCAGCCTGCTCAGCGCCCTCCGCCTCGCCGCGACGATGGCGCGGCAGGGCGCCTGAGCGCGACCGGCGGGAACGGGCGGCGATGACCGCATTGCCGCCGCTGCGCGAGGTGATCGCGCGGCATGGCCTCGATGCCCGCAAGCAGCTGGGCCAGCATTTCCTTCTCGACGGCAACCTGACCGACAAGATCGCCCGCGCCGCCGGCGATCTCGAGGGACGCGGCGTGCTGGAGATCGGTCCCGGCCCGGGCGGGCTCACCCGCTCGCTGCTGGCCGCCGGCGCCCGCGTGGTGGCGGTGGAGACCGATGCCCGCTGCCTTGCCGCGCTGGCGGAGCTGGAGGCGGTCTACGGCGCCCGGCTGCGCGTCGTGCACGGCGACGCGCTCGCGTTCGCGCTCGGCGATGCCGGCCTGGAGACGCCGCTCTCGATCGTCGCCAACCTGCCCTACAACATCGCCACGCCGCTGCTGTTCGCCTGGCTGGACGAGCTCGAACGGGTCTCCCGGATCGTGGTGATGGTGCAGAAAGAGGTGGCGCAGCGGATCTGCGCCGCCCCGGGCGGCAAGGCCTACGGCCGGCTTGCCGTCATGGTGCAGGCCGCCTGCCGGGCCGAGATCCTGTTCCACGTGCCCGCCGCCGCCTTCACCCCGCCGCCCCGGGTCACCTCGTCGGTTCTTTCGCTGATCCCGCGGACCGACCGGCCGGATCGCGATCGCATGCGGGCGCTCTCGCGCACCGCGGCGGTCGCGTTCAACCAGCGCCGCAAGATGCTGCGCGGTTCGCTGGGCCGCCGGGTCCCCGATCTCGCCGGGCGCCTCGCCCCGCTCGGTCTCGCCGATAGCCAGCGGCCGGAAACCCTGAGCGTCGCCGACTTCCTGGCGCTGGCGGATGCGATCGGCGACGACCTGGGGGATGCTTCCGCCTGACCGGATTGGCGCGGGTCTCAGAACCCGTCGCGCAGCCGTTTCACGAACTCCGTGAGGCCCGGCTGGCGCTGTCGCTTCAGGCGCTCGGCGTGCAGGATCGCCCGCACCCGCTCCAGCGTCAGGTCGAGATCGCGGTTGACCACCACGTAATCGTATTCCGGCCAGTGGGACATCTCGTCCGAGGCCTTGGCCATGCGGCTGGCGACGACGTCCTCGCTGTCCTGCGCCCGCGCACGCAGCCGGCGCTCCAGTTCGAGGATCGTGGGCGGCAGGATGAACACGCTGACGAGGTCCGCCCGGGCGCTCTGGGCAAGCTGCTGCGTGCCCTGCCAGTCGATGTCGAACAGCACGTCGCGTCCGGCTTCCAGCTCGGCGGCGACATCGGATTTCGGCGTGCCGTAATAGTGGTCGAACACCTTGGCCCATTCCAGCAGCTCGCCGCGATTGACCCGCAGGTCGAACTCCTCGGTGTCGATGAAGTGATAGTCCACGCCGTCGCGCTCGGCCGGCCGCGCCCGCCGCGTCGTCACCGAGATCGACATCGAGAGTTCGGGCTCGCTGTCCAGCAGGCCGCGCGACACCGTGGTCTTGCCCGCGCCCGACGGCGAGGACAGCACCAGCATCAGGCCCCGGCGGGCGATCTCCTCGGACATCGGCCTATTCCACGTTCTGGATCTGCTCGCGCAGCCGGTCGATCACCGCCTTCAGCGTCAATCCGACCCGGGTCAGCTCGATGTCGCCCGATTTCGAGCACAGGGTGTTGGCTTCGCGGTTGAACTCCTGGCACAGGAAATCGAGGCGCCGGCCCGCCGGCTTGTCGTCGGCGATGAGCGCGCGGGCGGCCGCGACATGCGCGTCCAGCCGGTCGAGTTCCTCGCGGATGTCCCCCTTGGCGGCAAGCAGCGCCACCTCGTGCGTCAGCCGTTCCTCGCCCAGGCTCTCGTCGGCCAGCAGGTCCGCCAGCCGCTGCTCCAGGCCGGCGCGGATCTGCTCGGGCTGGGTCGCGCCAAGCGCGCGGGCCTCGGCCGTCAGCGCCTCGATCTCGTCGACAAAACCGGCAATGGTGACCGACAGCGCGCCGCCCTCCTGCTCGCGCTCGGCGATCAGGCCGTCGATCGCCTCGTCCAGGCTGGCCAGCAGCGCGCTCTCCAGCGCCGCGCGGGCGGCCTCGTCGCGCTGCGGCGCCTCGGTCTCGATCAGGCCTCTCAAGGTCAGCAGGCCGTCGGCGCTGACCCGGCTGCCGGTCCGGGCCTCCAGCGATTCCGCCAGCGCCAGCGCCTGCTCCAGCAGCGCCTCGTTGATTCGCACCCGGCTCTCGCCCTCGTCGGTCTCCAGCAGCAGCGACAGGTTCACCGAGCCGCGGGCCAGCCGCTCGCCCAGCCGCCGCCGGGCGCGCAGGTCCAGCGCGCCCATGTCGCCCGGGGTGCGCAGGCGCAGATCGAGGCCGCGACCGTTGACGCTCTTGATCTCCCAGGTCCAGGAAAAGCCGTCGCGCCGGCCGCTGGCCCGGGCGAACCCCGTCATGCTCTTCACCTTCGCGCCTCCCGGTCGATGGGCGGGAATCGGCCCTTTCGCGAGCCGCGCCCTGTATAGGCCGGAACCGGAGCGATGACGACCGCCCGCGGTGCAGGCACGCTCATTGCGCCTCGCGCTGGCCCTTCTGCACCGCGCGCCATTTGCGAACGTTGGCGCGATGCGCCTGGTAGGTCTCGGCAAAGGCATGTCCGCCCGTGCCGTCGGCGACGAAATACAGGTCCTTCGTCGCCAGCGGCTGCAGCACCGCCTCCAGCGCGGCCCGGCCGGGATTGGCGATCGGCGCCGGCGGCAGGCCGCGGTTCGTATAGGTGTTGAACGGTGATTCGAACTTCAGGTCGTCGCGCAGCAGGGCGCGGCCCAGCGGGGCGTCGGGCGACAGGGCGAAGGCCACGGTGGGATCCGACTGCAACGGCATGCGCTTGCGCAGGCGGTTCACGAAGACCCCGGCGATGTGCGGACGTTCCTCGGCCAGGCCGGTCTCCTTCTCGACGATCGAGGCCAGGATCACGGCGTCGCGCGGCGTGAGCAGCGGCAGGTCCGGCTGCCGCCCGGCCCAGGCGCTCGATACCGCCTCGCCCATCGCCTTGCGCATGCGGTCCAGCATCCCCTGGCGGCTGTCGCCGAAGGCGTACTGGTAGGTTTCCGGCAGCAGGCTGCCGTTGGCCGGCACCCGCGCGATCTCGCCGACCAGCCCCTCGGCCTGGCGCACGAGCGCCACCACCTCGTAGCTGCGCAGGCCCTCGGGCACGGTCAGCCGCCGTTTCACGGTGCGGCCGGCGACGATCTGCAGGGCGACGGCGTGCATCGAGCCACCCGGCGGAAAGCGGTATTCGCCGGCCTGGAAGCGCCGGGCCAGGCCCAGCGCCCGGCTGCCGGCCTCGAACAGGCGGCTGTCGCGCACCACGCCGCCGTCCTGCAGGCGCCGGGCGATGTCGCGCATGCCCGCGCCGCGCGGCAGCACCAGCGTGGTCTCCTCGACCAGGGGACCGGGTTTCTCGAACTCGGACTTGGCCCAGAGCACGGCGATGCCGCCGGCGATCAGGCCGACGAACAGGAAGCCGATCAGGCCGACGACGAGCCGGCCCATGGCCGATCAGGCGCGCTTGAAGACCAGCGAGGCGTTGGTGCCGCCGAACCCGAAGGAATTGGAGAGCGCGGCGTCGATCCGGCGCTCCTTGGCGTGCCAGGGTGCGAAGTCGAGATCGCAACTCTCGCTGGGATTGTCGAGATTGAGCGTCGGCGGCGCGACATTGTCGCGGATGGCGAGCAGCGAGAAGATCGCCTCCACCGCGCCGGCGGCGCCGAGCAGATGTCCGATCGACGATTTGGTCGAGGACATGACGAGTCCGTCGGCGGCGTCGCCGAACAGCCGCTCGACGGCGCCGAGTTCGATCTCGTCGCCGAGCGGCGTCGAGGTTCCGTGCGCGTT
>JBGTSP010000354.1:0-3963 GCA_041940205.1 Alphaproteobacteria bacterium | reverse complement strand
GGACAAAGACAAAAGAGCAACGTAGCGAGGGCGTAACCTGACAAAGCGAAACTGCTAGGGAAAAGGGAAGAGGGTGCAGTTTCCCTTTACCAAAATACGCTCACCTCGGGGTCCTTGTTGGCGTGGGGAAGGGGCCGGAAGATGCGGAGGTGCGCGTGCGCCTCGCCTACCTGCAGCCGGCCAAGCTCGACAGCGGCATCGGCCGCTACGCCTATCCTTTGGAAGACGGCGGGGTCGACGAGCAACGCCTCGCGGAACGCGCCCTCCGCGTCGTGCGCGACCGCGAAGGTAGCGCTGCGACGCTCGAGCTGCTGCGCGACATTCTCCGCGACCAGCTTGGCGTCGATCTCGGGCTTGCGGATCTCGACGATGTTGAGATGCACGTCCGAGTCGGTCATGCGGGCGAGATCGCGGCGCAGGCGCTCGATGTCCTGGCCCTTCTTGCCGATGACCACGCCGGGCCGCGCGGTGTGCAGCGTCACCCGGGCCTTCTTGGCCGGCCGCTCGATCACGACCTTGGACAGGCCGGCCTGGCGCAGGCGGTCCTGCAGGTACTCGCGGATGCGGAAGTCCTCGTGCAGCAGGCCGGCATAGTCCTTGCCGGCATACCAGCGGGAATCCCAGGTGCGGTTGATGCCGAGCCGAAGCCCGACCGGATTTACCTTGTGACCCATCAGGCGGCCTCCTCGCGTTCGCGCACCACGATCCGGATCCGGCTGAACGGCTTGACGATTCTACCCACGCGTCCCCGGGCCCGCGGGCGGAAACGCTTCATGACGAAGGACTTGCCGACGCTGGCCTCGGCGACGACCAGGTTGTCGACGTCCAGCTCGTGATTGTTCTCGGCATTGGCGATCGCCGATTCCAGCACCTTCTTCACGGTCCGCGCGATGCGCTTCTTCGAGAAGGTGAGATCGGCCAGCGCCGTCCCGACCGGCCGGCCGCGGATCATCGCCGCCACCAGGTCGAGCTTCTGCGGGCTGACCCGGAGCTGCCGGGCCACGGCCTCGGCCTCGTTGTCGCCGACCCGGCGGCCTGCTGCCTGCTTGCCCATCGCCTCAGCCCCTCCGCGCCTTCTTGTCGGCCTGGTGGCCGTAGTAGGTGCGCGTCGGCGCGAACTCGCCGAGCTTGTGGCCCACCATGTCTTCGTTCACCAGCACCGGCACGTGCTTCTGGCCGTTGTGCACGCCGAACGTCAGACCGACGAACTGCGGCACGATGGTCGAGCGACGCGACCAGGTCTTGATGACCTCCTTGCGGCCGGATTCCCGCACGACATCCGCTTTCTTCAGCAGATAGCCGTCGACGAACGGGCCTTTCCAGACGGATCTCGCCATGATCGATTGCTCCCGTTATCTCTTCTTCTTGGCATGCCGGGAGCGCAGGATCAGCCTGTCGCTCGGCTTCTTGCCACGCGTACGCTTGCCCTTGGTCGGCTTGCCCCAGGGGGTGACCGGATGCCGGCCGCCGCTGGTGCGGCCCTCGCCGCCGCCATGGGGATGATCCACCGGGTTCATGGCCACGCCTCGCACCGACGGGCGCTTGCCCAGCCAGCGCTTGCGGCCCGCCTTGCCCAGCTTGGTGTTGGCGTTGTCCGGGTTGGACACCGCGCCCACCGTGGCCATGCAGTCCTGCGGCACCATGCGCTGCTCGCCCGAGGAGAGGCGCAGGATTGCCATGCCCTGATCGCGGCCGACAAGCTGCACGTAGGTGCCCGCGGAACGCGCGATCTGACCGCCCTTCAGCGGCTTCAGCTCGACATTGTGGACGATCGTGCCGATCGGGATGTTGCGCAGCGGCATGGCATTGCCCGGCCGCACGTCCACCTGCCGGCCCGACACCACGGTGTCGCCGACGGCCAGGCGCTGCGGTGCCAGGATATAGCTCAGCTCGCCGTCCTGATACTTGATCAGGGCGATGAAGGCGCTGCGGTTGGGATCGTATTCCAGCCGCTCGACCGTCGCCGGCACATCCGCCTTGCGGCGCTTGAAATCCACCATGCGGTAGGCGTTCTTGTTGCCCCCGCCACGCCGGCGCGCGGTGATGCGGCCGGTATTGTTGCGCCCGCCCTTGTTGCTGAGCCCCTTGGTCAGCGCCTTCACCGGACCACCCTTGTGCAGGCCGGAACGGTCGACCAGCACCAGGTTGCGGCGTCCGGGCGAGACCGGATTGTATGTCTTCAGCGCCATCTCAGACCCCCGTCGTCACGTCGATTGAGTGACCCTCGGCCAGCGTCACGACCGCCTTCTTCCAGTCCGAGCGACGGCCGAGCTGGCCGCGGAAACGCTTCGTCTTGCCCTTCACCCGGATGGTGTTCACCTTGCGCACCTTGACCTTGAACAGGTTCTCGACGGCGGCGCGGATCTCCGGCTTGGTGGCCTCGAGGCGCACCCGGAAGGTGACCTGGTTGTGCTCGGACAGCAGCGTCGACTTTTCGGTGATCACCGGCGACAGGATGGTGTCGTACATCTTCTCGGTGGTCATTTGAGCCGCGCCTCCAGCTGTTCCACCGCGGCCCGGGTCAGCACCAGGGTATCGCGACGGAGAATGTCGTAGACATTGGCGCCCTGGCACGGCAGCAGCTGCACGCCGGGCAGGTTGCGCGCCGCGCGGCTGAAACCGGCATCGGGCTCCGGGCCATCGATGATGAGCGCGCTGGTCCAGCCAAGCGCCCCGATCTTGCGGGCAAGCTGGCTGGTCTTGCCCTCGCCCAGCTCGGCCTTGTCGATCACCACCAGGTTGCCGGCGGCCTGCTTGGCCGACAGCGCGGTCTTCAGGCCCAGGCGGCGCACCTTCTTCGGCAGCGCCGTGCCGTGATCGCGCACGCGCGGACCGTGGGCGACGCCGCCGCCGCGGAACTGCGGGGCCTTCTTGTTGCCGTGACGGGCCCGACCGGTGCCCTTCTGCTTGAACAGCTTGGCGGTCGATCCGGTCACGTCGCCGCGTTCCTTGACCTGGTGGGTACCGGCCCGCCGCTTGGCGAGCTGCCAGTTCACCACCCGATGCAGCAGGTCGCTGCGCGCCGGCAGGCCGAAGACCTCGTCCGCGAGGTCGATGTCGCCGGCCTTGGCGTTGTCGAGCGTGATGACTTCTGCCTTCATCTCGCTATTCCTTCGTCTCTGCGTCGCCGTCCGCGCCGGCATCGTCCGCCGTCGGCGCCTCGGCGGCATCCTCGGACGCCGTTTCGGCGGCCTCGACCGGCTCCTCGGCGGCCTCGACCGGCGCCTCTTCGGCCTCGGCCTCCGCCTCCGGCGCCGTGAAGGCGGCGGGATAGGGGGCCTCGTCCGGCCGGGCGCGCTTCTTGGCGTCCGCGATCAGGACCCAGCCGCTCTTCGGGCCGGGCACCGCGCCGCGGACCGCGATCAGGCCCTGCTCGGCATCCGTCTCGACCACTTCAAGGTTCTGCACGGTGGTCCGCGCGGCACCCATGTGGCCGGCCATCTCCTGGCCCTCGAACACCTTGCCCGGGTCCTGGCACTGGCCGGTGGAGCCGTGGCTGCGATGCGAGATCGACACGCCGTGGGAGGCCCGCAGGCCGCCGAAGCCCCAGCGCTTCATGGCGCCGGCGAAACCCTTGCCGATCGAGGTGCCGCAGACGTCGACCTTCTGGCCCTCGACATAGTGGTCGACGGTGATCTGCGCGCCGACATCCACCAGGGCGTCCTCGGCCACGCGGAACTCCGCCACCCGGCGCTTGGGCTCGACCCGCGCCTTGGCGAAATGGCCGCGCATGGCGCGCGAGACATTCTTCACCTTGGCCTGGCCGACACCGACCTGAAGGGCGGTGTAGCCGTCCTTCTCCGCCGTGCGCTGGGCCACAACCTGGCAGTTCTCAACCTGCAGCAGGGTCACCGGCACATGCGTGCCGTCGGCGCGGAAGATCCGCGTCATGCCCAGCTTGCGTGCAATCATGCCTGTACGCATCTCGGCCAACCTCAGAGCTTGATCTCGACGTCCACGCCG
>JBGTSP010000353.1:0-3993 GCA_041940205.1 Alphaproteobacteria bacterium | reverse complement strand
GATAGGTGATCTGCGCGCCACCGACCTGGTCGGCATCGACATCCTCGGGTCCAAGCTCGACGCAGGCGCCCAGATAGGTGTTCATGGTGCGCTGGGCGTCCGGCGTGATCAGCACCATGCTGCGCGCCGTCGGCGCCCCGTCTGCCGCCATCGGCGTGTCGAAATGCACGCCGGCGGCACGGATGTCGTGCGCGAAGATCGCGCCAAGCTGGTCGTCGCGCACCTTGCCGACATAGGCGCCGCGACCGCCCAGCCCGGCCACGCCGGCGATGGTGTTGGCGGCCGAGCCGCCGGAGATCTCCACCGCGGCGGCCATGTCGGCATAGAGCAGTTCCGCCCGCTCCGCGGTGATCAGCGCCATCTCGCTTTTGCGCAGGCCGTGCTTCTCCAGCAACGCGTCTTCGGCCCGGGCCAATACGTCGACAATCGCGTTGCCGATACCAAGAACATCATACGCCGTGGACATGAACTCTCCTCACTGAACCGCCGGGAGTACTAGCAGATTTTTGTTCCTGCCGCCGCCTCTTGCCGCGCGCGAAAACACGACCCTTGGCCTTGCGCGATCCCCGGGGTAGAGCGTCGGGACGGCGTTTCGGAGGACGGGAGGCGGGACATGGACGAAGCCCTGTGGCGGCTGGGCGCGCGCGCGGCGAAGGTCCTGCTCGAGCGCGGCGAGATCGCGCCGGTCGACCTGGTGGAGGCCTGCGCGGGCCGCATCGAGGCGGTCGACGGCGCCGTGAACGCCGCCGTGACCCGTTGTTTCGATCGCGCCCGGGCGCATGCGAAGCGGCTGGAGAACACGCCCGAGCGCGGTCTGCTGGGCGGCCTGCCGATCCTCGTCAAGGACCTCTCCAACGTCGCCGGCGTGCGCTCCACCCAGGGCTCCCCGATCTTCGCCGAGCATGTGCCCGAACGGTCGGACATCATGGTCGAACAGCTCGAGGCCCGGGGCGCGATCGTGATGGGCAAGTCGAACACCCCGGAATTCGGCGCCGGCGCCAACACCTTCAACGAGGTCTTCGGCAAGACCCGCAATCCCTGGAACACGGCAATGACCTGCGGCGGCTCGTCCGGCGGTGCGGCGGTGGCGCTGGCCACCGGCCAGGTGCCGCTGGCCACCGGCAGCGACCTGGGCGGCAGCCTGCGCACGCCGGCCTCGTTCTGTTCTGTGGTGGGCTTCAGGCCCAGTCCCGGCCGGTGCCCGGCGGGTCCGCGTGTCGATCCGTTCGAGACCATGGGGGTGAACGGACCGATGGCTCGCACGGTCGGCGATGCCGGCCTGATGCTGGATGCCATGGCCGGCCTTCATCCCGAGGATCCGCTTTCCTATCCCGCGCCGGCGCGCAGCTACCGCGAGGCGGCGGAGACGCCGCGCTGGCCGGCGCGCATCGGCTTCTCGTTCGATCTCGGGATCTCGCCGCTCGATTCCCGGGTGCGCGCGGCGCTGCAGCATGTCGCCGGCCTGTTCGAGGCCAACGGCGTCGCGGTCGACGAGAGCGTGCCCGATCTGGCCGACGCGCCGGCGCTGTTCCAGACCCTGCGGGCGGCCGGTTACGCCACGGCCAGGCGCGACCTGCTGCGCCGCCACCGCGACCTGCTGAAGCCCGAGGTGGTCTGGAACATCGAGAAGGGCCTGGCCCTGAGCATGGACGAGATCGCCGATGCCCAGCTTGCCCGGGGCGCCCTGGTGCGGCGTATGAACGCCTGGTTCGCGGATCACGACCTGCTGGTCTGCCCGGTTGCCATGGCGCCGCCCTTCGATGTCGATATCCGCTATCTGGAGGAGGTCGAGGGCGTGCGGTTCGACAATTATGTCGAATGGATGCGTCTGGCCCTGGTGTTCACGCCCTCGGGCTGTCCGGCGATCTCGCTGCCCTGCGGCTTCACCGACGACGGCCTGCCGGTCGGCCTGCAGCTTGTCGGGCCGCCGCGCCGGGAGGATCTGGTGCTTTCGGCCGCCGCCGCCCTGGAAGAAGCGCTCGAACTTCCGGAGGCCACACCGATCGATCCGCGTGGCGGGACGGCCTGAGAGGGCTTAAGTAGCGGGCTGTCACCGCCCGCGCGGTGTGAATTCTTCTGCCACCCGCACGGCGCGTGACCGCGCGTCGCAACGGTGTGCGTTCGCCAATGTCCGGAGGGACCCGCCTTGCTTGCCACCGCCCTGAGCCGCACCTTCGCCCAGCTGCCCGATCCGAAGTTCCGCAACACCCTGCTCAAGAGCCTGCTGTTCACCCTGGTGCTGTTCGCCCTGGTGGTCGTCGGCGTGTTCCAGCTGCTGCCCGAGGGCGGCGTGGTCGATCCGGAAGCCTTCTGGTTCGACTGGATGGCCGACCTGGTCAACTGGGTGCTGGACGTGTCCGCGGTTCTCGCGATCGTGGCGCTGCTGGTCTTCCTGTTCTCGTCGGTCTCGACGCTCATCAGCGGGTTCTTCCTCGACGATATCGCCGCCGCGGTGGAACGTCGCTACTACCCCGATTCGCCGTCGGCCCGTCAGACGGGGATTGCCGAAACCCTGGGTGTTTCCCTTAAGTTTCTGGCGGTTACGCTGCTTGTTAACGTTCTTGCTTTACCATTTTATCTGGTCGCGCTGTTCTTCCCGCCACTTTTTGCCTTTGTTTTCTATGGCTTAAACGGTTATCTTCTGTCCCGAGAGTATTTCGAGCTTGTAAGCCTTCGGCAGATGGACCCGAAGGCCTCTGCCGGGCTCCGCAAGAGCCACCGGGGAACGGTCTTCGCGGCCGGTGTGGTGATCGCCTTCGCGGTCACGATTCCCCTGGTCAACCTGGCGGTGCCGATCCTGGCGACGGCCTTCATGATGCACATCTACCGGGGCGTGCAGGCGAAGGAGGCGGCGCGGGGCGCGGCCTGAGGACCGGCCGCAGACCGGGCCGCATCGCCGAGCCGCTCCGCCGAGCGTGGACAGGCGGGCTCCGAAGGGGCCCGTCGACCTGGGGGACCGAGACATGGCCGACAGTTTTTCCTCGGGCGCCGTAACCGCGCCCTTCCGCTCCGACCTCGGCGGCCGGCTGCCCGACCTGCCGGGCCGGGACGACAGCGATCGCGATCGGGACGGAAAGCAGCTGATCGTCGGACGGGACATCGTCCTGAACGGCGAGATCACTGCCTGCGACCGGCTCGTGGTCGAAGGTTCGGTGGACGCCAAGCTGTCCAACAGCCGGGAAGTCGAGATCACCGACAAGGGCCTGTTCAAGGGCCTGGCGGAAGTCGACACGGCGATCATCGGCGGTTACTTCGAGGGCACATTGACGGTGCGCGGCCGCCTGAGCATCACCGAGACGGGTCGCGTCGCCGGCGAGATCAGCTACGGCGAAATCGAGATCAAGGCCGGCGGCCAGATCACCGGCACGATCACCGTGCTGGAAGCCGGTCCCACGGCGACCCTGGTCGCGGCGGGCGAATAGACCCTTCCATGTTCCGGCGGTTTGCGCGTTCCGGTCCGGGCCTGCCGCTCGCGGCGGTCCTCGCGCTGGCCGCCTGTGCCGCTCCACCACCGCCGGACCGCCAGGCCGCCCTTCCGGTGCCGGCGCCGTCGGTCGTTCCGGCACCGCCGGACCGCCGGGAACAGCCCGATACCGGATTGCGCGCCGACGACCTGTTCGGCGCGCCGGCGCCGTCGGTCTCCGGCTGGCTCGGCGCTCCCACCCTGCTGCGTCGCGAACCGCCGGCCGAGATCTGGCAGTATGCCGGCCCCGCCTGCACGCTGCATCTCTACCTCTATCGCGAGGCCGACGGCACGCGGCGGGTGGCGCATGTGGAAAGCGTCGACCGGCGCGGCGCCGGCCTGACCAACGCGGACTGCCTGGCCACGCTGCAGCCGGCGGCGGCCCGCCTGGGCCGGAGCTGAAGCCGGACTACGCCGCCCGGGTCTTCTCCTTGTAGCGACACAGGTCGGCGACGATGCAGGCCGGACAGTCGGGCTTGCGGGCCTTGCAGACATAGCGCCCGTCCACCATCAGCCAGTGATGGGCGTGG
>JBGTSP010000352.1:0-4009 GCA_041940205.1 Alphaproteobacteria bacterium | reverse complement strand
AAGTCGCCGAGCGCTTTGCGCATGAAAAGAAGGTGGTCGTGGTGCTCAAAGGCGCCCATACCATCGTTGCAGCGCCGGATGGCGCCACATTCATCAACTACAGCGGCAATTCCGGCCTGGCGACCGCCGGTTCCGGCGACGTGCTGGCGGGCTTCATCGGCGGCCTGCTGGCCCAGGGCATGCCCGCCTTCGAGGCGGCCTGCGCCGCGGTCTGGCTGCACGCCGAGGCGGCGCGGCTGTTCGGCCCCGGCCTGATCGCCGAAGACCTGCCCGAGGCGCTGCCCCGGGCGCTTGCGGCACTGCCCCGGACGGACGCCTAGCGCCGGGAAGTGGCAAGGCGACGCGCTTGCAATCGCCCGACCCGGGTCTACCTTGATGCGATGAGCGAGACACAGACCAGCGGCCTGCTCGATCGGGCCTGGGACCGGGTGGTCAGCAGCCTCTGGCAGGCGCGACGCCCGGAAGGCGGCCGTGCCGGACCGGCGCGGGCGACCAGCCGCGACCGCCTGCGCGAGCGCATCGAGGCCTGCCTGTCGGTGAAGGGGGGCGAGGTCTCGGCCCGTCGCGAGGCGGTCGAGCTGGGCCGGACCTATCTGGCGCTCGACCTCGAGGGGCGCCATCGCTTCCTGCGCTTGCTGGCCGACGATTACGGCGTCGACCGCGATCGGCTCGCGGACGCGGTGGCGGCACTGGGGGAGGCCGGCGACGAGGCCGGCCGGCTGGCCGCGCAACGCCGCCTGCGCGGTGCGCTCAACGCACCCAGGATGGATTTGCTCACCCGTTTCAACGGCTTGCCGCAGGGCGTGAAGTTCCTGGTGGACCTGCGCAGCGATCTGCTGGCGATCCGCCGGGAGACGCCGAACCTGTCCGATCTGGACGACGACCTGAAGGGCCTGCTCGCCTCCTGGTTCGACGTCGGCCTGCTGACGCTGCGCCAGATCACCTGGGACTCGCCGGCCGCGCTGCTGGAGAAGCTGATCGCCTACGAGGCGGTGCACGAGATCCGCTCGTGGAGCGACCTGAAGAACCGCCTGGATTCGGATCGCCGGTGTTTTGCCTTCTTTCATCCCAACATGCCGGACGAACCGCTGATCTTCGTTGAAGTGGCGCTTGTAAACGGCATTGCCGGAAACGTGCATGAGCTTCTGGATGAAGAAGCGCCGAATATTCTTCCCGAACAGGCGGATACGGCGATTTTCTACTCCATCTCCAACGCCCAGGACGGTCTGGCGGGAGTGAGTTTCGGCAACTTCCTGATCAAGATGGTGGCCGACCGGCTGCAGCGGGACCTGCCCGGGCTGAAGACCTTCGCCACGCTCTCGCCGATTCCCGGTTTCAGCCGCTGGATGGAAGCGGCGATGTCGTCGGGCACGCTGCCGCAGCTGCGGCCCGACGAGGCGGTACGGCTGTGTGCGCTGGCTGACGCGGGCGAGCCGCTGGCGGCGCTGCGGACGCTGCTGGCGCGGCCCGACTGGTGCCGCGACGAGGATGTGGCGCTGGGCCTTGAGCCGATCCTGATGCGGCTGGCGGCCCATTATCTCGTCAAGGAGAAGCGCGGGCAGGGGGCGCTCGACCGGGTGGCCGGGTTCCATCTCGGCAACGGCGCCCGGCTGGAGCGGCTCAACTGGGCCGCCGACCTCACGCCCAACGGCCTGCGCCAGAGCGCCGGCATGATGGTGAACTATCTCTATCGCCTGGGCGAAGTGGAGAAGAATCACGAGGCCTATGCCGGCACCGGGCGGATCGCCATGTCGTCCGCCGTGCGACGGCTGCTGCGCGACTGACCGGACCGTCCGCCGCGCCCGGCTCCCGGCGGTTGCGGCCTTGATCCTGATCAATGCCGGCCCGGCGGGCGAGCGCTAGCGTCGCCCCGATTGAAACGACGCCCCGGGACAAGGGGCCGCGTTTTTCGGGGAAAACGCCATGTCGCAGACCGACGACCGCCTGCCAGACGACGCCCGCACGGCCAGCCGGTTCCGGGAATACCGGGTCTTTCTCTTCACCACCCTGGTGCTGATCCCGGGCCTGACCGTCGCCTTCGTCGGCGCGTACGGCCTGGTGGTCTGGCTGGCGCAACTGGTCGTGGGCCCGCCGGGCCCGCCGGCCGGATCGTGAGCGCGGCGGCCATGACGACGGTCCGGCTCGACCGGCGCGGCCTGCTCGCCGGGCGGTTCGGCTCCTTGCCGGCCAGTCCGGTCCCCGTCCTCGACCGCGAGCGCTGCCTCGCCTTCCTGCACGTCCAGTGCGAAAGCTGCCGGGACTCCTGCCCGCAGGCCGCGATCGGTTTTCTGCCGCGCACCGGCGGTCCGGCGACGCCGCGACTTGTCGCCGATCGGTGCACCGGCTGCGGCGACTGTCTGCCGGTCTGTCCCGTCGGCGCGATCCGGCGGCGCGGCGACGACGGGTGCGCCCCGTGACGGTGGCGGTGCATATTTCCAGCCTGGTGATCCAGTGCCGGCCCGAGGCCCTCGGCGCGCTCGCCGAGACGATCCGCGGGCTGCCGGAGGCCGAACTCGCGGCCCGCGACCCGGCCGGCAAGGCCGTGGTCGTGCTGGAGACCGCCGACGAGGGCGGCATTACCCGGATCGCCGATCATCTGAGCCGCGCGCCCGGCGTGCTTACGGCCAGCCTCGTTTTCCACCAGATCGACGACCGCGAAGGAGATCCGCGATGAACGACGCGTCGACCACCCGGCAGCCCGCGACGGCCGCGCCCCTGTCCCGCCGCGCCGTCCTGAAGGCCCAGGCCGCCGCCGTCGCGGCCGGCGTGGCGGGCATCCCCCTGGAGGCGCCGGCGCAGAACCTTGTGACCGATGCGGATCGCGCGGCGCTGACCTGGTCGAAGGCGCCCTGCCGCTTTTGCGGCACCGGTTGCAGCGTGATGGTGGCGACCCGCGACAACCGGGTGGTGGCGACCCACGGCGACGTCGAGTCCGAGGTCAACCGGGGGCTGAACTGCGTCAAGGGCTACTTCCTCTCCAAGATCCTCTATGGCGCCGACCGCCTGACGACGCCGCTGCTGCGCAAGCGTGACGGCGCCTATCACAAGGATGGCGAGTTCACGCCGGTGAGCTGGGACGAGGCCTTCGACGTGATGGCCGAGAAATTCAAGGCCACGCTGAAGGCGAAAGGTCCCGAGGCGATCGGCATGTTCGGTTCGGGACAGTGGACCGTCTGGGAGGGATATGCCGCCTCGAAGCTGTTCAAGGCCGGATTCCGGTCCAACAACATCGATCCGAACGCCCGCCACTGCATGGCCTCGGCCGTCGCCGGCTTCATCCGCACCTTCGGCATGGACGAACCGATGGGCTGCTACGACGATCTCGAGCACGCCGACGCCTTCGTGCTCTGGGGCTCGAACATGGCGGAGATGCATCCGATCCTGTGGACCCGGCTGGCCGACAGGCGGCTGGGCCATCCGCACGTCCGCTGCGCGGTGCTGTCGACCTTCACGCATCGCTCGATGGACCTCGCCGACATCCCGATCGTGTTCACGCCGCAGACCGATCTCGCGATCCTCAACTTCATCGCG
Source organism: Alphaproteobacteria bacterium (assembly GCA_041940205.1). Classification (GTDB taxonomy): domain Bacteria; phylum Pseudomonadota; class Alphaproteobacteria; genus JBGTSP01. The sequence goes on along the minus strand of JBGTSP010000352.1, from coordinate 478 downwards.
CACCACATCATCTCCACCAACCGCGTGAACAAGGCCTTCGTCGAGGCGCATACCACGTTCCGCCGCGGCATGACCGACATCGGCTACGGCCTGCGCCCCCAGCATCCCCTGGAAATGGCCGCCGAGAACGCCGACAAGGCCGGCGCTTCGGTGCCGATGAGCTTCGAGGACTACAAGGCCTTCGTCGCCGACTACACGCAGGAGAAGGCACACGAGATGTCCGGCGTGCCGAAGGCCCGCCTGCTCGAGATCGCCGAGCTGTACGCCGATCCGAAGATCAAGGTGACGTCGTTCTGGACGATGGGGGTGAACCAGCACACCCGGGGCGTCTGGGTGAACAACCTGATCTACAACTATCTGCTCAAGGACGGCGCGCTGGCCTGGGCCGGGCTGCCCGAGGTGGACCTGAGCTTCCTCGGCCTGCTCAGCTACATCGGGGTGATCGCCGCCATCGTGCAGATCCTCGAGATGCTCCTCG
>JBGTSP010000351.1:0-4048 GCA_041940205.1 Alphaproteobacteria bacterium | reverse complement strand
GCGAGGCCACCCGCTCGCCCAGCAGGCCGGCAAAGGCCGAGGGCTTCTTGCGGTTGAAATCTCCCTCCAGGCCGTGGCCGATGGCCTCGTGCAGCAGGATCCCGGGCCAGCCGGGCCCCAGCACGACATCCATCTCGCCGGCGGGCGCGGGCTCGGATTCGAGATTGACGAGCGCCTGCCTCAGCGCCTCGTCCACGTTCGCCTGCCAGGCTGCCGGGTCGATGAAGGCGGCATAGCCCTGGCGGCCGCCGGTGCCGTGGGAACCGGCTTCCTGGCGATCGCCCTGGCCGGCGACGACGGAAACGTTGAGACGGACGAGCGGACGGATGTCGCGCACCCGGCGACCGTCGGGGCGGATGATCTCCACCGCCTGCCATTCGCCGTGCAGCGAGGCCGATACCTGGCGGACCCGTTCGTCGCGGCCGCGGGCGTAGGCGTCGATCTCTTCCAGCAGCCGCACCTTGTCGGCGAAGGCCTGCTCGCCCAGCGGGCTGTCGTCGTCATAGAGCGCGCGGTTGGTGCCCGGCGGTCCGTCCGCCAGCGTGCCGTCATGGCCGCCGCGCACCGCGGTGACCGCCTCGGCGGCGCGCTTGAGCGCGGCTTCGGAAAGTTCCGAGGCATGCGCATAGCCCGTCTGCTCGCCGACCACGGCGCGCAGGCCGAAGCCCTGGTTGGTGTCGAAACTGGCATTCTTGAGCCGGCCGTCGTCGAACACGAAGCTTTCGGACTGGCGGTATTCCAGGAACAGTTCGCCATCGTCGCAGCCGCGCAGGGTTTCCTGCACCAGGGCGACGGTGCGGTCCTCGTCCAGCGCCGTGCGCTCGAAAAACAGGGTGTCGGGGCTCGGACGGTCGGACATGATTTCTCCAGCGCGCTCGAAGGGACCGGCGAAGCGCGGTCGCTCCTTCGTTCAGGAGATCATATAGGCCGGATGCCGCCGACCGCACCCCCCGGGCCGCGCCGGCGGCGCCGGGTACGCCCCGGGACGGTCAGTCGCCGAAGGCCTGGCGCACCAGGGCGTCGAGCCGTTCGGTGGCGAGCAGCAGCGGCGCGCCGCCGTCGAAACCTTCCTGCGTCGTGATCAGGCCGTAGGCTTCCGCGGCGTCCATGATCCGCTTCAGCGAACCGTAGACCGCATGCGCCCGGGCCCGGTCGTCGCTCAGGTGCAACGCCAGGTTCCAGGTGGTCAGGTCCTGCCGGCTGAAGGGCAGCTTGCCCCGTTCGCTCTCGTTCGCGCCGTCGCGGGTCTGTTGCCAGACCAGGGTCAGAATCTCGATGGATTCGTACTGCTTCAGCTTGCGATGGCGCGAGCGGGCCTGCTTGCGGTCGGTCGCGGCGATCTCGGGATGGCGGCGGAGAATGTTGTCCAGCCCGTCGTTGAAGCGTTGCAGGGCATTGAACGTGTCGCCGATCCGCGCCGCCGCTGCGCGGCCGTCGTCGGCATTGCCCTCGGTTTCCCCGCTCGTCTCCCGTCCGCCCCGGATGGGCGAGCCCGGCCGTCCCGCCGGGTGCAATCCGAGTCCGGCGCCGAGTTCGATGGGACGTTCTTGCATGACCGTCTCCTTTTCTTGTCGTCCGGCGTCACATTTTGTGAAACCGGTCTTTCCCTGGAGCGGTAGAAGCAGAAGCCGTACCAATTGAACCGAACGGGTTCAGGCGGCGGGGAGGGGAAGCTGCCGGCGGGCTTCCGCGAGCGCGATGCCGGCGGCCATCGCCAGGTTCAGCGAGCGGGCGCCGGGCGCCAGCGGAATGCGGACCCTCAGGTCGGCGCGGGCATGCACGAATTCGGGCGCACCGGCGCTTTCCCGGCCGAACAGAAGGATGTCGTCGTCCCGGTAGGCGGGGTCGAGATAGCTCGCCTCGGCCCGGCTGGAGAACAGGATCAGGCGCCGGCCGGCGCGGGCGGCCAGGAACGCGTCCCAGTCGCGGTGCCGGTGTAAGGGGGCGAGAGCGCCATAGTCCATCGCCACGCGGCCGAGCTCGCGGCTCGAGAAGGTGAAGCCGCAGGGCTCGATGATGTCGAGCGCGGCGCCGAGGCAGGCGGCGAGCCGGATCGCCGCGCCGGTATTCTGCGCGATGTCCGGCTGGAACAGGGCGAGATGCAGCATCGCGGCGGCCGGCGCCCTGGCGCCTTCAGGGCAGGGCGCAGACCGGCAGCAGGCCCGGGCGCACCGTGACCTCCAGCGGCAGCCGGCCCACGGTCTCGCCGTCGGCGTCGACCAGGATGTCGGCCGGGCCCGACACCTGGAAGGACGTGCCGCGAATCAGGTCGATCTCGGGATGCGTCACGTGCCGGCCCTCGAACAGCCAGCTCGGCGGGTTGGTCAGGATGTCCTTGCGGGGCACGTCCTTGAACAGCGTCAGGTCGGCGATGCCGTCGTCGGTGGTGGCGCCCGGCGCCAGCTTCATGCCGCCTCCGCCGATCTCCGTGTTCATCACCAGGCCGGTATATTGCAGCAGGTCGGGGAACGCCCGGCCGTCGACGGTGAGGTCGAAGCGGCGCTTGGGATAGGTCAGGGTGACGATCAGCGTCACCGCGTAGTAGCTGAAGCGACCGCCGAGCTTCTTCAGGAAGCGCGAGGTGCTGGTGCGATGGCTGATTTCCGCCGCCGCGCCCCAGGACAGCGCGATGTAGGCGAGCCAGCGGCCGGGATTGTCGCCGAGCGGCGTGAACCGGCCTTCCAGCAGGTCGATCGCGCGCACCCGGCCCGAGCCGACGGCGGCGAGCGCGCCGGGAATGTCGGCGTGATAGCCCATTTCCCGGGCCAGTTCGTTGGCGGTGCCGGCGGGAATCGGGGCGACCACGATGTCGGGCGCCAGAGGCTCGCCGTCCTCGAACAGGCCGTTCACCATGTGGTTGCAGGTGCCGTCGCCGCCGACCGCGAGAAAGCGCCTCGCGCCGCGGGCGAATCCGTCGCGGGCGATCGCCGCCTCGCTGCCCGCGCGCTCGGTAAAGACCGTCTCGAACGCGCCGATCGTTTCCTTCAGGCCGGCCTCGATCCGGGGCCAGAGCCGCGCGCCGCTGCCCCGGCCGGCGGCCGGGTTGACCACCACCAGTGTCTTCATCGGACCCTCCTCCCACGCCCTGAATCGCGATTATGACGCCTCGCGCCACGCCCGCATCCGATTTGTGCGGCACACCGTCGCAAGATTGGCCCCGTCTAGACTTTGCGGGCGCTGCATGACAAAAACGGAGCCCGAAGCGAGGGTTAGAAGACCTCAAAAAGGGGACGTTCAGGCATGGCTGCAGCCGGGGCCGACGGCGCGGGGCGCCGCGATTTCTTGTACATCGCCGCAGGCGGGATGGGCGCGGTTGGCGCCGGGGCCATGGTGTGGCCGTTCATCGACCAGATGAACCCCTCGCAGGACGTGCTGGCGCTCAGCTCCATCGAGGTCGACCTGTCGCCGATCGAGGAAGGGCAGGTGGTCAAGGTGCTCTTCCGCGGCAAGCCGGTGTTCATTCGCCGTCGCACCGCGGCGGAGATCGACGAGGCCCGCAAGACCGCGATGGAAGATCTGCCGGATCCCGAGGACGACGTCCAGCGGGTGAAGGAAGGCAAGGACGAGTGGCTGATCGTGGTCGGCGTCTGCACCCATCTGGGCTGCATTCCGCTGACCAATGCGGGCGAGTATGGCGGCTGGTTCTGCCCCTGCCACGGCTCGCACTACGACATTTCCGGCCGTATCCGGAAGGGACCCGCGCCGGCCAATCTGCCGGTCCCCGACTACCAGTTCGTGACCGACACCACGATCAAGATCGGCTGAGGGGCGCGCGATGTCTGAATTCTCGACGAACAATGCCGTGGTCAAGTGGATCGAGGACCGTCTGCCGATCTTCTCGACGATGCAGGCGCACCTGATCGACTATCCCGCGCCGCGCAACCTGAACTACTGGTGGAATTTCGGCTCGCTGGCCGGCATCGCGCTGGTGCTGCAGATCGTCACCGGCATCGTCCTGGTGATGCACTACACGCCGCACGCGGATCTCGCCTTCGCTTCGGTCGAGCACATCATGCGCGACGTGAACTACGGCTGGCTGCTGCGCTAC
>JBGTSP010000350.1:0-4054 GCA_041940205.1 Alphaproteobacteria bacterium | reverse complement strand
TCACCATGGCGCCGCACTCCGGCTCGCTGGGCCCGGTCGCCGAGTTCGCCGCCCTGCATGTGTTGGCCGCGATCCCGAACTGCCTGGTCCTGGAGAAGATGGTCGACGACTGGCCCGGCCGTCCCCGGACCGTCACCAGCGAGCCCGATCTGGTCGACGGCCACCTCGTGGTGCCCGACGCGCCGGGCCTCGGCGTCGACATCGACGAGGACTTCGTCGCCGCCCACCCCAGCGAGATCAACGCCGGCCTGCCGAGCGGCGGCTACGAGCCCGGCACCGAGAACGAGACCGTGTACTTCCAGGCACGCCGGCGGCGTGCGGCGACCTTTACGCCGGCGGGGAAGCTGCGCGATAAGGATGTTGAGTGAGTCCAGAAGGGGGAGACAGGACGTTGGCCGACTTCACGCCGCTGACCGACGAGAACCGCAAGCGCCTGGCCGGGGCCAGCATCGCCACCATCGCCACCGCGCTGTTCAAGATCGGCTTCCGCAACACCGTGCTGCAGGACGTGCATCCGCTCAACGCCGAGGCGCCGCGCATGGTTGGCGAGGCCTACACCCTGCGCTACATGCCCTCGCGCGAGGATCTCGACGGCCTGGAGGTGTTCCAGGATCCCAACCATCCGCAGCGCAAGGCGGTGGAGACCTGTCCCGAGGGCCACGTCATGGTGATCGACAGCCGCAAGGACGCGCGCGCCGCCTCGGCCGGCAGCATCCTGGTCAGCCGGCTGGCCCGGCGCGGCTGCGCCGGCGTGGTCACCGACGGCGGCTTCCGCGACAGCCCGACAATCGCCGGCCTGGCGATCCCGGCCTACCACCAGCGGCCTTCGGCCCCGACCAACCTGACCCGTCACCGGGCGATCGACATCAACGTGCCGATCGGTTGCGGCGACGTGCCGGTCTTCCCCGGCGACATCGTGGTCGGAGACGCAGAGGGCGTGGTGGTGATCCCGGCGCACCTCGCCAACGAGGTGGCCGAGGAAGCGCACGAGATGACGGCGTTCGAGGACTTCGTGGAGGAAGAGGTGGCGGCCGGCGCCACCATCACCGGGCTCTACCCGGCGACCACCGAGGCGGCGCGTGAAAAGTTCGCGGCCTGGCGCAAGGCCAACAACCGCTGAGGCTGGCGCGCGGCGGACCGGCGCTCCCCGGAGCGGCGTCGCTCAGACCGGCCGGTAGACGCGCATCGCGTTGTCGTGGAACAGCGCCCGCCGGTCCGCTTCGGGCAGGTGGGCGGTGATCGCCCGGAAGCCGTCGAAGATCTCGTCATAGGTCGCCCACAGGCTGTCGACGGGAAAGTTCGAGGCGAACAGGCAGCGCCCGGCACCGAAGATGTCGATCGTGGCCAGCACGACCTCGCGCTGCAGCGCCGGCGTCCAGCGTTCCCCGGGCACGCAGAGCCCGGAAATCTTCACCGCGGTGTTCGCTTCGTTCGCAAACTCTTCCATCGCGGCGCGCCAGCCGGCCAGGCCGTCGGGACCGCGGTCGGCGGGCAGGCCGGTATGGTTCAGCACGATCAGGGTGTCGGGGAAGTCGCGGGCCAGCGCCGCCGCCTCGCCCAGGTGCCACCAGGGCGTCTGCAGGTCGAAATGCAGGCCGTGCCGGGCCAGCAGCGCGTAGCCCGCGCGGAAGGCGGGATCGGCGAGCGATCCCGGCAGGCCCGGCGCGAACCGCTCGTGCGAGGGCGCGGCCGCCGGTTTCTGGCGGATCGAGCGCATCAGCGGGCATCGGGCCTGGCCCGCCAGCACGTCGGCGATGTCGTCCCGGGCGAACCAGGCCTGGCCGATGATGGCGTGGGGAAAGCCGGTGCGCTCGTGCTGGCGCATCAGCCAGTCGGTTTCGCCCAGGGGATCGGCGGGATCCCACTCGGCCTCCATGTGCACGCTCTTGACCAGGTTCTGGCCGGCCGCATCGGCAAGAAGGTCCTCGGGCAGGTAGGTCCGCCGGATCGCGGCGTAGTCGCCGTACCGGAAGTGCGCCAGCGGCGGTTCGCGGCAGAGCCAGGGATGCCGGTCCATCGACAGGTCCCAGAAATGCTGGTGCGCGTCGACGATCGGCAGCCTCCCGCCACCATCGCCGTTCGCATCGGCCGGGCTCACAGCCGGGCGTCCGGGTCGTAGAGCTTGAGGATGGCGGCGCCGTCCAGTTCGCCGTGGCCCTTGGCCGCGAGGATCCGGAACAGCGTGCCGGCCTGGCCGCTCATCGGCACCGGCGTGGCAAGCTGCTTGGCCAGCGCCTGCACCGCATCGAGATCCTTCAGGATCTGCCGGGCATAGCCGCGCGGTTCGAAGTCGCGTTCGATCAGTCGGGGGAACAGCGCCTTCAGCAGGTTCGAGCCGGCATGTCCGGCGGCCAGCGCATCGGGGAGCTTCGCGGCATCGATGCCGCCCGCCTCGGCCAGCGCCAGCGCTTCGGCCAGCACCACGTAATTGTTGAGCACCAGGATCTGGTTGACCATCTTGGCGACCTGGCCGGCGCCGACCGGGCCGAAATGGGTGAAGGTGGCGGCGAGCCGGCGCATCAGCGGCTCGACCTGCGCGATCGCGGCCTGATCGCCGCCGGCCATGATCGCCAGGCTGCCGGTGGCGGCCGCTTCGGGACCGCCGGAGACGGGCGCATCCACCCAGGCCATGCCGGTGTCGGCAAGGCGTTCGGCCATGGCGCGGGTGGCCGCCACCTCGGTGGTCGACAGGTCGACCAGAACCTTGCCCGGCCCGGCACTTTCGGCCACGCCGCCGGCGGCGAAGACGGCCTGCTCGACCGCCTGCGTGGTGGTGACGCTGACGAGTACGATGTCGCTCGCCGCGGTGACCGCCGCCGCCGAGTCGGCAATCGTGACCCCCAGCGCCGCGGCCTCCGTCCGCCGGGTCTCGGCGATGTCGTGGCCCGTCGGCCGCAGGCCGGCGTCGCCCAGGCAACGGGCGAAGCCCTGCCCCATCAGTCCAAGGCCGATCAGGCCGACCCGCGTTGCGTCCGCATTCATGGCGTGCTCCTTCCCCGATACGGCAGACAGTCTAGAGCACGTTCCCGCGGACCGGAGAACTCAGTCCGGTCCCGCCGCGCGGAACGCCGCCATGTGAAAGGCCGCCTGCCCCGGGGCGTAGGGATCGCGCGCACCGACGGGACAGGCGTGCCGGGCCAGGCAGCCGCCGGTTCGGCACGGTCCGCCGGCCGGGCTGTCGAGATGGCCGCGGCAGGCCCCGTCGTCGTAGGACGCCCCGTCGAAGGCGCCGACCGGGCAGGCGGAGAGGCAGGGCCTGTCCGCGCAGTCGAGACAGGGCGAGGATGTCGCCGGCGCCGTCGGCAGGGCCAGGCGCTCGGGCAGGCCGATCGCCGCCCGCCAGGCGTGCCAGAGGCCGTGACGGTGATGGATCAGCAGGCCGAGCGGCGAGGGATGAACCGCCTCGGCCCGGCGCGCCCAACGCTGGAAGGGCAGGTAGGGCGGGCCGTCGCCGGGATAGAAGGCCCGGCCGCCCAGACCGGCGGCCAGCGGGTCGACGATCCGGCGGACCCAGGCGTCCAGCGGATCGGCCTCGTCCCGACGGCCGGCGAGGAAATGCGGCCAGAGGGCGCCGCCGGCATTGCCGATCAGGAGAAGCGTGCGGCACGTCCCGGGCACATCGTCCGCGTCGCCGGGATGAAAGCCGCCGCGCAGGAGCAGACCGTGGACCTCGAGATCCCGGGCAAGGCGGTCGGCGGTCTGCATCCGTTCCGGGGTCCTCAGTCTCCGTCCGGCCGCATCGCCGAGCGCGGCAGCAGGATATCGAACCGCGCGCGGATGTCGCGATCGACGCCATCGTCCAGATGCCCGGGGAAATGTCCCGACAGCAGCGCCTCGCGGGTGGCGGTGGCGCGGGCGACGAGCTCGGGCCGGCCGAGCGCATCCCACTCCTTCGGACTGCTGCGGTCGCCGACGGCCGGATAGACGTAGTCGCTCTGCATGCGTGCCAGCGTCTGGCTGTGGCCGAGATAGTGTCCGGGGCCCTCGAGGCAGACCTCGCGCATGCTCTCGATCGAGAGATCGTCGTCGCCAACCTCGATGCCGCGCACGCAGC
>JBGTSP010000349.1:0-4071 GCA_041940205.1 Alphaproteobacteria bacterium | reverse complement strand
TCGCGGCGACGAAACGCTTCCTCGAGCGCACGCAGCTTTTCGCGCTCGCCGAGAGTCTCGGCGGCGTCGAGAGCCTGATCGAGCATCCCGCGATCATGACGCACGCCTCGATCCCGCCGGAGATCCGCGCCGAACTGGGCATCTCCGACGGCCTGATCCGGCTCAGCGTCGGGATCGAGGATCTCGACGACCTGATCGCCGACCTCGACTACGCGCTGCGCTGAGCGGCCCGCTGCGCGGTCGTCAGCCGGCCGCCTCAAGCACCGCGACGGCGCCGGCCGGTACGGCGGCGGGCACGGCCCTGATGGTCTCGAGGCCGCCGCCGGCGGCGGCGCGGATCGCCGACTGCGAGGCGATCAGGGCGCAGGCCGCCCGGAACGGCATCGGCCGGGCATAGTGAAAGCCCTGCGCCAGGTCGCAGCCGACATCGGCCAGCGCCAGCGACTGCGCCCGGGTCTCGATCCCCTCGGCAATCAGTTCCACGCCGAGATCGTCCGCCAGCCCGGCGATGGTGCGGACGATCTTGCCCGACAGCGGATCGTTCAGCATCGCGCCGACGAAGGAACGGTCGATCTTGATGGTGTCGATGGGAAAGCGGTGCAGGTAGCTGAGGCTGGAATAGCCGGTGCCGAAATCGTCCAGCGCGATCCGCGCGCCCACGTCCTGGCAGTCGGTCAGGGTGCGCATCACCGGCTCGGGATCGTTGACCAGCGCGGTCTCGGTCACTTCCAGCTTGATCTGGCTGGCCGCCACCGAAGCCGCCGAGCAGATCCGCTCGAAGCCCTCCGCGAAGCCCGGATCGGCCAGCACCTGGGCGCCGCAATTGATCGACAGCGAGAGCGGCGTGCCCGCGCCGAGCCGGTTGAAGCGGGACAGCGCGGCGCAGCTTTCCTGCATGACCCAGGCGTCGAGTTCGTGGATCAGTCCGGTCTCCTCGGCCAGCGGGACGAAGGCCGCGGGCGAGATCGTGCCCAGGGTGTCATGCTGCCAGCGCACCAGCGCCTCGAAGCCGACCAGGCCGCCGTCGGCAAGCCGGACGACGGGCTGGTAGTGGAGCGCGAGATCCCCGTTGCCGATGGCCGCGCGCAGTTCCTGTTCCAGCCGGATGCGGTCGAGTACCTGGCGCAGGCACGGCCGGGCCGGCGCGGGCGGCCGCGCCAGGCTAGCCGGGCCGGCGGCACCGTTGCCGCGCCCGCCGGCGCCGACGAAACGCTCCTGGGTGCTGCGGAAGCGGTGCAGGATCACGTCGAAGCACATCCGGAGCACCGGATCGGCGCGCTCCAGCCGGCCGGCGAGCTGCTCGCGGGTGATCACCAGCAGCACGCAATCCTCGGTCGCCCGAACCGTGGCGGTGCGCGGCTTGTCGTCCAGCATCGACATCTCGCCCAGCATCTCGCCGGGCCCCAGGGTGGCGACCACGGTGGCCGCCTCGCCCGCACCGCACAGCACCTCGACATGTCCCGCCTCGATGGCGAAGGCATGATCGCCGGCCTCGCCCTCGCGGCAGATGATCTCACCGGCAGGCACGTGCATTTTCAGGATCGGTGACGGCACCGGGTTGTCCTCCCGTCGGCAGACGCACCCCGCCCTGGCGGCCGGTCGCCTGCAGTAAAGCCCTCGATGTTCCCTGACGCCGGTCGTTCAAGATTGCTGCCGGCGATGTCACCCTCCTACGCCCGCGATACGGGTGCGGATGTGTGATTCTTGTCACTAGATCGTGAGCGGCCGCCGGTCGGCGGGAGCGCGCGGACGGATCGCCTATTTCGTGCGCATCCGCCAGACGCCGTCCCAGTCCTCCGGCAGGTTGCGCTCGCGCAGATCGGCGATGCGTTCCAGCATGACCTGGCTGGGCCGATCGTCGGGAGCGCTCTCCAGCGCCCGGCGGAAGCCGGCCTCCGCCTCCTCCCAGTTGCACGCGCGATAGTCGGCGAGCGCGGCCTCGTAGGCCTTGCGCAGGGCCGCGGTTTCGGGATCGAGCGCGGCGCCGGCGGCCAGCGGCTGGAACACCCGCACCGGCTCGTCCTTGCCCTTCACCGCCAGGGCGTCGATCTCCCGCGCCTCGATCCCCCGGCCGGCGCGCTCGCGGCAGCTCTCGGAGATCAGGATGCGGATGCCGTACTGCTTGCAGGCGCCTTCCAGCCGGCTGGCGACATTCACGGTATCGCCCATCACCGTGTAGTTCTTCTTGGTCTGCGAGCCGACATTGCCGACCAGCGCCGGACCGGTGGCGAGCCCGATGCGCACGTCCAGCCGCGGCGCGTTGGTGCGCAGGCCGGTGATGTCGGGGATCTTCTGCTGGAAGGCCTCCAGCGTCTCCAGGCTGGCGAGCGCGGCCCGGCAGGCCCGTACCGCCTGTTCCTCGTCCGGCACGAAGGGCGGCCCCCAGAACGCCATGATGGCGTCTCCGATGAACTTGTCGACGACCCCGTTCTCGGCCTGGATCGGCCCGGACATGTCGGTGAGGTAGGCGTTGATCAGGTCGACGAGGGCAGGCGCGGTGAGCTGTTCGCTGATCGCGGTGAAACCGGCGATGTCGGAAAAGAAGATCGTCATGTCCCGGCGCTCGCCGCCGGGCTCGGTCAGGTCGGGCCGGGCGATGAGCTGCTCGACGATGCGCGGATCGAGATAGTTGCCGAAGACGCTCTTGATCTGCTCCTTCGCCCTGAGCCCGGCGGTCATTTCGTTGAAACCCGCCGAGAGCTGGCCGATCTCGTCGCGCGAGGTGATGTCGACATGCACATCCAGCCGCCCGTCCTGCACGTCGTGCATGCCCGCCAGCAACCGGCGCACCGGGCGCACCAGGCCGACGGTGATGCCGGCGGCGATCAGCAGGCCGACCGCCACGGTGATGCCGGTCAGCAGCACCGACAGGTTCTGCACGGTGATGGCGTCGTCGCGCGCCTGTTCCGCGGCCTCGTGCGCGAAGGCCCCGACCCTGGCGCGCAACTGGCTGACCGCCTCGTCGAAATCCTTCTCCTCCTCGATGATCATCTCGACGAAGGCGTCGCGGGCGTCGGTGCGGTTGTCCAGCGTGAACTGCACCAGCCGGTCGGCGTGCGCGCTGAACTCCTCCTGCTCGCGCATCACCCGGTCGAGCAGAGCGCGAATGGTGATCGATTCCAGCGCCGCCTCGCGCGAGGGATCGGCGCGCACCGCATAGTCCAGCAGTTCGACCGTGCTCTCCAGCACGGCGACGGCGTGTCCGTTCTGCTCGGCGAAGGTCACGCGCGCCGCCTCGATCGCCGCGATGTCGCGCGGCTCGTCGAGCGCCAGCAGGCGCAGGCGCTCGAGCATGATTTCCTGCTCCAGCACGTGCTTGTCGACGTCGGCGACCTTCTCGATCAGGGTCAGGTAGGCCCGCGCCACGACGTCGGATTCGCGGGCGATCTCGTGCACCTTCCAGACCGAATAGAGCGCCACGCTCGCCATCAGCACCGACAGGGTGAGGGCGATCGAGAAGATCTTCAGGCCGATGGAGATGCGCACGAGAACCTCCGGCGCGGCGCAGCCCGCGCGTCGGCCTGCACAGTGGCCGGCCCGCGCCCGGCGATCAAGGGCAGGGACGGATCGTCAGGAGAAGGAAAAAGGCGTGATGCGGCGGATGTTGTCGTCGACCCGCAACCGCGTGCTGACCGGCGGATGCGCCCGCCAGGTGCAGTCGAAGCGGTCGCAGACCCGGCAGGCCGTGCCGATCGGCGTGGCGTGCTGCGCGGGCTGCTCGAAACCGTCGGCATAGACCACCTGGCCGGCATGCCGCAGGTCGCAGCCCACGGCGACCGCGAGATGCGGCGGGCGGTGGCCGTGGCCGCGCTGCACGCTCTCGACGGTGCGGGCGACGGTGAGGAAACGGTGCTTGTCGGGGGTTTCCGCGATCTGCGCCAGGATCCGGTCGGGGTTGAGGAAGGCCTCGTAGACCACCCAGCGCGGACAGGTGCCGCCGAAGCGGGCGAACTCGAAACCGGCGCCCGACAGCCGCTTGGAGACGTTGCCGGCATGGTCGACGCGCACGAAGAAAAAGGGCACGCCCCGCGCGCCCTGGCGCTGCAGCGTGGTCAGGCGGTGGCAGACCTG
>JBGTSP010000348.1:0-4072 GCA_041940205.1 Alphaproteobacteria bacterium | reverse complement strand
GACGAAGGCGAGCCCGGCACGTTCAAGGATCGCTTTTATCTCGGCCAGGACCCGCACCGCTTCATCGAAGGCATGCTGATCGGCGCATGGGTCGTCGAGGCGAAAGAGGTCTATTTCTATCTGCGCGACGAGTATCCGGAGATCCGGCTGCTCGTTGAGCAAGAACTCGCGAAGGCAGAGAAAGCGGGCCTCACCAAGTTCTCGAAGGTCATCATGCGCCGTGGCGCAGGCGCCTACATCTGCGGCGAAGAATCCGCGATGATCGAGAGCATCGAAGGCAAGCGCGGACTGCCGCGCCATCGTCCGCCGTATGTCGCACAGGTCGGCCTCTTCGGCCGTCCGACGCTCGAGCACAACGTCGAAACACTCTTTTGGATTCGCGACCTCGTCGAGAAAGGCCCCGAGTGGTTCACCTCGCAGGGCCGCCGCGAGCGCAAGGGCTTCCGCAGCTTCTCGGTTTCCGGCCGCGTGAAAAATCCGGGCGTGAAGCTCGCGCCTGCCGGCATCTCGATTCAGGAATTGATCGACGAATATTGCGGCGGCATGATCGACGGCGAAACCTTCAAGGGTTATCTCCCCGGCGGCGCATCGGGCGGCATTCTTCCTGCCTCGATGAACGACATCCCGCTTGATTTCGGCACGCTCGAAAAATACGGCTGCTTCATCGGCTCCCACGCCGTCGTCGTGCTTTCCGACAAGGACGACATGAAGGCCGTCGCACTGAATCTCATGAAGTTCTTCGAGGACGAATCCTGCGGCCAGTGCACGCCTTGCCGTGCCGGTACCGAAAAGGCTGCGAAGCTGATGGCCCAAGGCCCGTGGAACGAAGCGCTCTTGACCGAGCTTTCCAACGCCATGCGCGATGCTTCGATCTGCGGCCTCGGTCAGGCCGCATCGAACCCGCTCACTTCCGTTTTCAAATACTTCCGCGACGACCTCACAAAGCCGCTGCGGCAATGGTGATCCTATGAACGCGATGAATGGCATGCCGAAGCTGATCAAGTTCACGCTCGACGGCAAAGAAGTCGAAGCCTTCGAAGGCGAGACGATCTGGCAGGTTGCGAAACGTCAGGGCACCGACATCCCGCATCTCTGCTATCTGCCCGAGCCAGGCTATCGACCGGACGGCAACTGCCGGGCCTGCATGGTGGAGATCGAGGGCGAGCGCACGCTCGCCGCCTCCTGTATCCGCACGCCCAGCGAGGGCATGGTGGTGCACACGGGCAGCGAGCGGGCCCGCAACGCGCGCCGCATGGTGGCCGAGCTGCTGCTGGCCGATCAGCCGCCCCGCGAGGCGGCGCATGACCGCTCCTCGCGGCTCTGGCGGCTGGCGGACGAGATGGCGCTGGAGGGAAGCCGCTACCCGGCGCTGGAGAGCGTGCGGGTGCCGGCGGAGGACGCCAGCCATGTCGCCATGCGGGTCAACCTGGATGCCTGCATCCACTGCACGCTGTGCGTGCGCGCCTGCCGCGAGGTGCAGGTGAACGACGTCATCGGCCTGTCCGGCCGCGGCCACGACGCCCGCATCACCTTCGACCTGGCCGACCCGATGGGGGCGAGCACCTGCGTCGCCTGCGGCGAGTGCGTGCAGGCCTGCCCTACCGGGGCGCTGATGGAAGCAAGCCTGCTGGACGACGGGGCCCGCGGCGATTCCGCCGCCTTCGACCGTGAGGTCGCCTCGGTCTGCCCCTATTGCGGCGTCGGCTGCCAGCTCTCCTTCAAGGTGCGCGGGGAGCGCATCGTCGCGGTCGACGGCATCGACGGGCCGGCCAACGAGCAGCGGCTGTGCGTGAAGGGCCGCTTCGGCTTCGACTATGTCGACCACGAGCATCGCCTGAAGACGCCGCTGATCCGCCGCGCCGACGCGCCGGCGAAGGGCCTGAATGTCGATCCCGGCCGGCTGGAGGAGGTCTTCCGCCCGGCGAGCTGGGAGGAAGCGCTTGCCGCCGCCGCCGACGGCCTCGCCCGGCTGCGCGCGGACCATGGCGGCGCCGCGGTGGCGGGCTTCGGCTCCGCCAAGTGCTCGAACGAGGAGGCCTATCTCTTCCAGAAGCTGATCCGCCAGGGCTTCGGGCACAACAATGTCGACCACTGCACCCGGCTCTGCCATGCCTCCTCGGTGGCGGCGCTGATGGAGAATATCGGCTCGGGCGCGGTGACCGCGACCTTCAACGAGATCGAGAACGCCGACTGCGCCATCGTCATCGGCGCCAACCCGGTCGAGAACCACCCCGTCGCCGCGACCTATTTCAAGCAGTTCGCCAGGCGCGGCGGCACCCTGATCGTGATGGACCCGCGCGGCATGGGCCTGAAGCGGCATGCCAGCCACAACCTGCAGTTCCGGCCGGGCACCGATGTCGCCCTGCTGAACGCGATCATGCACACGATCGTCGAGGAGGAACTCTACGACGCGCAGTATATCGAGGCCTTCACCGAGGGCTGGGAGGGGCTGCGCGCCCACCTGGCGGCCTTCTCGCCCGAGGCGATGGCCGAGATCTGCGGCGTCGACGCCGCCACCCTGCGCACCGTCGCCCGCGCCTTCGCCACCGCGCGGGCCGGCATGATCTTCTGGGGCATGGGCATCTCGCAGCATGTCCACGGCACCGACAATTCCCGCTGCCTGATCTCGCTGGCCCTGATGTGCGGCCATGTCGGCCGGCCGGGCACCGGCCTGCATCCGCTGCGCGGCCAGAACACCGTGCAGGGCGCGTCGGACGCCGGGCTGATCCCGATGTTCCTGCCCGACTACCAGGCGGTGGGCGATCAGGCGATCCGCGACCGCTTCGCCGAACTCTGGGACGGCGCCGCGCCGGCGCCCGAACGCGGCCTGACCGTGGTCGAGATCGTCGACGCCATCCATGCCGGCGACATTCGCGGCATGTACATCCTGGGCGAGAACCCGGCGATGTCGGATCCGGATGTCGAGCATGCCCGCGACGCGCTGGCCCGGCTGGAGCACCTGGTGGTGCAGGACATCTTCCTCACCGAGACCGCGAACTATGCCGACGTGATCCTGCCGGCGGCGGCCTGGCCGGAAAAGACCGGCACCGTCACTAACACCAACCGGCAGGTGCAGATGGGCCGCCCGGCCGTGCCGCCGCCGGGCGAGGCGCGCGAGGACTGGTGGATCACCGTGGCGCTGGCGCAGCGGCTCGGCCTGGGGTGGACCTACACCCATCCCCGCGAGGTCTTCGCCGAGATGAAGCAGGTGATGGGCTCGCTCGACAACATCACCTGGGAGCGGCTGGAACGCACCGCCGTGACCTATCCCAGCCTGTCGCCCGACGATCCCGGCCAGGCCATCGTCTTCGCCGAGGGCTTCCCGCGCCCCGAAGGCCGCGGCCGGTTCACGCCCGCCGCCATCGTCCCGCCGGACGAGGTGCCCGACGCCGACTATCCGATGGTGCTGATCACCGGCCGCCAGCTCGAACACTGGCACACCGGGGCAATGACCCGCCGCGCGTCGGTGCTCGACAGCCTGGAGCCGGAAGCGACCTGCGCCCTGCATCCGCGCACGCTGCGCCGGCTCGGCCTCGCCCCGGGCGACGCCGTCCGCCTGACCACGCGGCGCGGCGCGATCGTGCTGTCGGCGCGGGAGGACCGCGCGGTGAGCGAGGACAATGTCTTCGTGCCCTTCGCCTTCGTCGAGGCCGCCGCCAACGTGCTCACCAATCCGGCGCTCGATCCCTTCGGCAAGATCCCCGAGTTCAAGTTCTCCGCCGTCCGCGTGGAACCGGCCGGCGCGGAGGCCGCCGAATAGGCGGCGCCGGACGGGCAGGGGCCGCAGACGGACATGCAAGTGCCGCTCGTTCGCCAGTCGCCGCCGCGGCGTCTGGCTAGGGATGGCCGCACGCTTCGCGCAGGGAGAACAGCGCCATGACCCACAAGAGCGACATCGAGATCGCCCGGGAAGCCGACAAGCAGCCGATCCTCGAGATCGGCGCCCGTCTCGGGATCGCCGCCGAGCATCTGCTGCCCTTCGGCCACGACAAGGCCAAGGTCTCGGCCGACTTCATCGCCGCCCAGAAGGGCAAGCCCGACGGCAAGCTGATCCTGGTCACCGCGGTCATGC
>JBGTSP010000347.1:0-4074 GCA_041940205.1 Alphaproteobacteria bacterium | reverse complement strand
TGGGTGACGAGGAAGCCTCCGAAGATGTTCACCGCCGCGAGCGCGATCGCGATCACGCCGAGGATCTTCGACAGGCTCATCTCGTCCGGTCCCGCCGCCAGCAGCGCGCCGACGATGATCACCGAGCTGATCGCGTTGGTCACCGACATCAGCGGCGTGTGCAGCGCCGGAGTGACGCTCCAGACCACGTAATAGCCCACGAATATCGCCAGAACGAAGATCGTCAGGCGAAAGATGAAGGGATCGATTGCGGCGCTCTCGGCCATGCTCAGCCTCCCTCTCCGGTCAGCAGCGGATGCGTGATCGCTCCGTCACGGGTGACGCAGACCCCGGTCACGGTCTCGTCCTCCCAGTCCCAGTGCAGGCCGCCGCTTTCCTGGTCGATATGCGGCGACATGAAGTTGAACAGGTTGCGCGCGTACAGCGCCGAGGCGTCGACGGCGATCCGGCTGGGCCAGTTGTGATGGCCGATGATGGTGACGCCGTTGTGCTCGACGATCTCGCCGAGGCGGGTCTGGGTGCAGTTGCCGCCGGCCTCCGCGGCGATGTCGACGACGATCGAGCCCGGACGCATGCGCGACAGCATGTCGTCGTCGATCAGCGTCGGCGCGGGCCGGCCGGGGATCAGCGCGGTGCAGACGATGATGTCCTGCTTGCTCACGCTCTCGGCGATCAGCGCGGCCTGGCGGCGCTTGTAGTCGTCGCTCATCTCCCGGGCGTAGCCGCCGGCGGTCTCGGCGTCCCGGGTTTCCTCGCTCTCGACCATCAGGAACTTGCCGCCCAGGCTTTCGACCTGCTCCTTCGCCGCCGGCCGAACGTCGGTGGCGGAGACCACGGCGCCCAGCCGCTTGGCGGTGGCGATCGCCTGCAGTCCGGCCACGCCGGCGCCCATGACCAGAACCCGGGCCGGCGCGATCGTGCCCGCCGCGGTCATCATCATCGGCATCGCCTTGTCGAAATATTCCAGCGCGTCGAGCACCGCCTTGTAGCCCACCAGGTTGGACTGGCTGGAGAGCACGTCCATGCTCTGGGCCCGGGTGATGCGCGGCATCAGCTCCATGGCGAAGGCCGTCAGGCCGGCCTCGGCATAGGCCGCCACGTCCTCGCGGTTGGCCAGCGGGTTGATCAGCGAGACCAGATTCTGCCCCGGCGCGAGCTGGCCCAGTTCGTCCGCCGGATCGCCGGCGCGCATCGGCCGCTGCACCTTCAGCACCACGTCGGCACCCTCGACGGTGGCCGCGAAGCCCTCGGCGATCCGCGCGCCCTGCTCGGCGAACTGCGCATCGGCGATCCGCGCGCCGTGCCCGAGACCGCTCTCGATCACCACCTCGGCGCCGAGACCGACGAATTTCTTGACCGTTTCGGGCGATGCCGCCGCCCGCTTCTCGTGTTCCCGCCGCTCGGCGGGGACGGCAATTTTCATCGCGCCGCCTCCTTATGCGTCGGCCGCGCACCGACCGCGCGGCAACGCCGCGGCGGCGGCCAGCGGCCGGAAACGAATGGAACGGGAGAGCCGAGCCCGGGGCATGCCGGCACCGGACCCCAACGCCGTCAGACCAGGAAGATCGCCATCAGGATCAGGAGGACGGCGCAGAAGATCGTGCCCCACTTGGTCATGCCCATGAACGCGTCGTACATGCCGCGCTGGGCCTCGATGTTCATGCTGCCGCGCTGATAGTCGCTCATGGATCGCCTCACGGGAATCAGGGCTGTCGTCAACTGGCGCGGACTATACCAGCGGTCGGCAGGCGATCAATGGGACGAGGGGTCGCGTCTGGAACGACGCCGGCCGGGCGGCCTCCGCGCTCACGGCCTGGGGACGCCGCTCGCGGCGAACGCCTTCTCCTGGCGGGCCGCCATGGCGTCCGCATCGAAGCCGTCGATCAGGCTGTGGAAGAGCTGGTGCCAGTTGATGGTGGCGCGCAGGTGCATGAACACCCCGCCCAGGCCGATCGCGGCGCGGTCCATGAACACGAACTCGCGCGGCGGGCGCACCCCGCCCAGCTCGCGCAGGCGCTTGTGCACCTGCTCGGCGACCTCGCGGCCGTAGATGCCGGTGCCCCGCTTGTCCTCCTGGATCTCCCGCTCGCGATCCTCCAGCAGCGGGCCGTAGACGAAATTCGCCCACAGGTTGAGGGTGTCGATCACCTCGTCCGACAGGCCCTCGAACCCCCAGGTCTCGTAGGCATGCACCGCCAGGTCGCGATCGCCGTCGCGGATGGCGCGGTAGAGGTCGATCACCCCCTGCACGAATTTCGGCTGGAAGGTCCGCACGCAGCCGAAGTCGAGCAGATTGACGCTGTGGTCCTCGCGCACCGAATAGTTGCCGAGATGCGGATCGCCATGGATCACGCCGTAGTCGTAGAACGGCACGTACCAGGCATGGAACATGTTGATCGCGATCCGGTTGCGGGTCTCCTGGTCGGCCTCCTTGAAGTCGAGCAGCGGCGCGCCGTCGAGCCAGCCCATGGTGAGCAGGCGCTTGGTCGAGAGCTCGGGCAGCACCTCGGGCACGTGCACGTCGTCGACCCGCGCCAGCATCTCGCGGTAGAGCGCCATGTGCCGGGCTTCCAGTTCGTAGTCCAGTTCCTCGCGCAGCCGGTCGGAGATCTCCGCGTGGATCTGGCTGGTATCGATGCTGGAATCGTAGCGGGCATAGATCGAGAAGATCAGCTTGAGCTGCCGCAGGTCGGCCTCAACCGCGGACTGCATGTCGGGATACTGCAGCTTGCAGGCCAGCCGGCGATCGTCCTTCCAGGCCCGGTGCACCTGGCCAAGCGAGGCCGCCGCCGCCGCCTCGCGCTCGAAGCGATCGAAGCGCGAGAGCCAGTCGCGGCCGAGTTCCGACTGCATCCGGCGCTTGACGAACAGCCATCCCATCGAGGGCGCGTTCGACTGCAACTGCACCAGTTCCTGGACATATTCCTTGGGCAGGGCCTCGGGGATGGTGGCCATGATCTGGGCCACCTTCATCAGCGGCCCCTTCAGGCCGCCGAGCGCCTCCTTGAGATCGCGGGCATGCACGTCGCGGTCGACCTTCAGGCCGAGATAGCGCTCGCCGGCGAGCCGCGCGGCGAGACCGCCGACCGCGCTCGATACCCGGGCATAGCGGGCAAGCCGCCCGCGCGCGCTGTCGCCTTCCTCGTCTCTCGCCATCGCCGCTGCACTCCTCGCTTGCGGCATCCGCCTGCGCCGGACGCCGGCCGGTCCGCGAGGGATCCGGCTCCCCGATGCATATAGGCGCCCGCGCCCGGCCTGAAAACGGTGCTTGCGCACCCCCGCGACCATAGGGGTCAGCCCCCGGGGCGGACGAAAGTCGGGTCCCCCGGCCTTTCCGTCTTGTCCCGGTTTGGCACAGTGGCTAGATTGCCTGTCCGAGATGTCCCTTCAGGCGTGAACCGCTCCATGGCCCAGACCATCCTCATCGTCGACGACGATCCGACGCAGCGCCGGCTGCTCGAGACCCTGATCTCGCGCGCCGGCTATCGCGTGGTGACCGCGCGCGGCGGCGAGGAAGGCGTCGACATCCTGCTGGATGCCGAGCGCGGCAAGGCGATCGACCTCGTGCTGCTCGATCTGGTGATGCCCGACCTCGACGGCATGGGCGTGCTGGAGCAGATCCGGCCGAACCGGCCCGACCTGCCGGTGATCGTGCTCACGGCGCAGAGCGGCGTCGACACCATCGTCAAGGCGATGCGCGCCGGCGCGCTGGACTTCATCGTCAAGCCGGCCAGCCCCGAACGCCTGCAGGTGTCGATCGAGAACCTGCTGAAACTGTCCTCGATGAAGGGGCAGATCTCCCGCCTGCAACGGAAGATCGAAGGCGAGATGACCTTCGACGACCTGATCGCCGAGAGCACCGGCATGAAGCAGGTCATCTCGATCGCCCGCCGGGCCTCGGATTCCAGCATTCCGATCCTGATCGAGGGCGAGAGCGGCGTCGGCAAGGAGATGATCGCCCGGGCGATCCAGGGCTCCGGCGAGCGCGCGGGCCGGCCCTTCGTCACCGTCAACTGCGGCGCGATCCCGGAGAACCTGGTCGAGAGCATCCTGTTCGGACACGAGAAGGGCGCC
>JBGTSP010000346.1:0-4096 GCA_041940205.1 Alphaproteobacteria bacterium | reverse complement strand
CCTGCGATCGCGATCCCCGTTTCGCCGATACCCGCCAGCAGGCCGGGATCGGTGCCGAGATGCTTCGAATCGGCACGTTCGACCGCGCCGGATAGCGTGACGCCGGGCGTCGCGTGGATCGCGCGGATCAGCGCCTGGCCCATGCGGCCGGCCGGCAGACCGCGCTGTCGCTGTCCGACATGTTCTGCGTCGAGCGCCACCGGGCCGAGTTTCTGGGCCTGCTGGAGGGCGATGTCGACATCGTCTTCGCCAACGAGGACGAGGCCAGGGCCCTGTTCGAGACCGATTCGCTGGAAACCGCCGTCGATGCCCTGCGCCAGCGGGTGTCGCTGGCCGCGATCACCCGCTCGGCGGAAGGCTCGCTGCTGGTCACCAGGGATGCCCGGCACGAGATCGCCGCCGCGCCGGTGGACCGGGTGGTCGACACCACCGGCGCCGGCGACCTGTACGCGGCAGGCCTGCTGTTCGGGCTGACCAACGGCTACGCCCTGCCCGATGCCGGGCGCATCGCCAGCCTGGCCGCCGGCGAGATCATCGGCCATGTCGGCGCCCGTCCCGAACAGTCGCTGAAGGCGCTGCTGGCCGCTTCCGGCCTGTCGCCCGGAGCCGCCTGACGCCATGCAGGAGAAGTTGCCGCTCATCCGGCTGGCCAGCGGGCTCGTGCTGTTCGTCTTCCTGACGATGCACCTGCTGAACCACGCGCTCGGCAACATCTCCCTCGACGCCCTGGAATGGGGTCGCGAGATCTTTCTCGCGGTCTGGCGCAATCCGGTCGGCACCGTGCTGCTCTACGGTGCGCTGGTGATCCATGCGCTGCTGGTGATGTACGCGCTGTTCCGCAAGCGCACCCTGCGCATGCCGGTGGCCGAGGCGGTGCAGATCGTCATGGGCTTCACCATCCCCGTGCTGGTGGCCTCCCACGTGCTGGCCAACCGCGGCGCGCACGAGGTCTTCGGCGTCAACGACACCTATGCCTACGTCATTCTGAGCCTGTGGGTGTTCGTGCCCTGGCAGGGCGTCCTGCAGACCGTGGCGCTGCTGGCGGCCTGGACCCATGGCGTGCTGGGCCTCTATTTCTGGTTCCGCCTGAAACCGTGGTTTCCGAAATACCAGGCCTGGCTGTTCGCCGCCGCCCTGCTGCTGCCGGCCGTTTCGCTCTCCGGCTTCGCCGGTGCGGGCAAGGAGGCCGCGCTGCTGGCCAAGAACGACGTCTGGCTGCAGCGCAAGATGGCGGCGATGAACCTGCCGGGGCAGGAAGGCATCGACTGGGTCTACGAGAATGCCACCCGCATGGGCATGACCTCGCTGGCCCTGGTGCTGATGGTGCTGCTCGGCCGCTTCGGACGCGAACAATGGGAGAAACGTCGCGGCCGGTTCACGGTTTCCTACCCCTCCGGCCAACGGGTGACGGTGGAGAAGGGGGTCTCGATCCTGGAGGCCAGCCGCATCGGCAACATTCCCCACGCCTCGGTCTGCGGCGGTCGCGGTCGCTGCTCGACCTGCCGGGTGCGGGTGCTGATGGCGCAGGCCGACCTGCCGGAGCCCAGCGAGGAGGAGACCAAGGTGCTCTCCCGGGTCGGGGCGCCCGACGGTGTCCGGCTGGCCTGCCAGCTACGGCCCGCCGGCGACCTCTCGGTGATCCCCCTGCTGCTGCCCGGCGCGCAGCCAAAGGAGGGCTATCGCCGGCCGCAATACCTGCAGGGCGCGGAGCGGGAGATCGCCATCCTGTTCGCCGACCTGCGCAGCTTCACCAAGTTTTCCGAGAGCAAGCTGCCCTACGACGTGGTGTTCGCCCTGAACCAGTATTTCCGCGGCATGGGCAGCGCGGTCGAGGAGGCCGGCGGCCGCCTCGACAAGTTCATCGGCGACGGAGTGATGGCGCTGTTCGGCATCCAGAACGGGCGCGAGGCGGGCTGCCGCGACGCCCTGCAGGCCGCCGCCGCGATGTCGCGGGCGCTGGCCGACCTGAACGAGCAGCTCAGGAACGACCTGCAGGAGCCGTTGCGCATGGGGATCGGCATCCATGTCGGCCCCGCCATCGTCGGCGAGATGGGCTATCGCGAGGCGACCTCGATCACCGCCATCGGCGATTCGGTGAACACCGCCAGCCGGCTGGAGAGCCTGACCAAGGAATACGGCGTCCAGCTCATCGTATCCGAGGAGGTCGCGGGGGCGTCCGGCCACGATCTCTCGACCTTCCCGCGCGAGGAGGTCGCGATCCGCGGCCGCGAACAGCCGCTTGCGGTGCGCGTCATCGCCGATGCCGGCGCCCTGCCGGATCGCCCGCCCGAGACCGCTCCGGAAGCCGGCGCCGCCTGAAGCCCGCGCTCAGGTCCGGACCATGCGCCCGGTGATCTGCCGGCCGCCGAAGATGTGCACGTGGAAATGCGGCACTTCCTGATTGGCGTTGGCGCCGTTGTTGGCGACGATGCGGTAGCCGTCCTCGTCGACTCCGACCAGTCTCGCGGTATCGCCGACGGCCTTGAGGAAATCGGCCAGCTCCTCGGGCGTGGCCCTGGCGGAGAAATCGTCGAGGCTGACATAGGCGCCCTTCGGGATCACCAGCACATGCACCGGGGTCAGCGGGTTGATGTCGTGGAAGGCGAGCGCATGCGCGCTCTCGTGCACCTTCCGGCAGGGCAGTTCGCCGCGCAGGATCCGCGCGAAGATGTTGTTCTCGTCATAGGCCATGGCTCTCTCCCATCGGCGGATACCGGCCGCCGCGCCGGGCGGCGACGGCAGGCGGCGGGGCGGGTTCAGACGCCGCGCGGGTCGGGGACGCCCTCGCGGCGGCGCAGTTCGGCGAAGACGTCGGCGGGCGCGATGCCCCGGTCCGCCCAGAGCACCAGCAGGTGGTAGAGCAGGTCCGCGGACTCGGCGATCAGTTCGCGCTCGCCCTGGGCCAGCGCCGCGACCACCGTTTCGGTCGCCTCCTCGCCCACCTTCTGGGCGATCTTCGCGGTGCCGCCGGCAAACAGCTTGGCGGTGCGCGAGGCGGCCGGATCGCCGTCACGACGCGAGAGGATGACCGCGTGCAGGCGCTCCAGCACCGCCGCATCGTCGGTTGTGGTGCTCATACCAGCTCCTTGGGGACCGCATAGTCCAGCAGTTCGCCGCCGCCCTCGCCGAGGTCGGCCCAGCGCGCGATCGGCAGGCGCACGGCGCAGTAGGCGGCGGTGGGGAAATAGTCGCGCAGCCGGGCAAGACGCGCCGGGTCGCCCGTGCGCGCCAGGCCCGCCGCCAGGGCGTGCAGGTCGGGATTGTGCCCGATCACCATCAGGTATTCGACGTCATCGCCGGTTTCGGCGAGCAGGGCCAGCAGGCCGTCCGGACCGGCGAGATAGGCCCGATCCTCGAAGCTGACCGTGACCCCCTCGCCGGCGGCCAGGCGCAGGCCGACATGGTCCCAGGTCTCGCGCGTCCGCCGCGCGCCGGAGACCAGCACCAGATCGGGCAGGACCCGCTGCTGGCGCAGATACTCGCCCATCAGCAGGGCGGCGCGCTGGCCGCGCGGCGCCAGGGCGCGGGCATGGTCGCCGCCGTCGGGAATCTCGCGCTGGGCCTTGGCATGGCGCAGGAGATGGAGCGTCCGCATCCGCCCTCACAATCGCACCGGCACGCCGGCGTCCGCCATGTGCCGCTTGGCCTGGTGAATGGAATATTCGCCGAAATGGAAGATCGAGGCGGCCAGCACCGCGTCGGCCCGGCCCTCGGTCACGCCCTCGACGAGATGCTCCAGCGTGCCCACGCCGCCCGAGGCGATGACCGGAACCGGAACCGCGTCGGCGACCGCCCGGGTCAGCGGCAGATCGAATCCCTGCCGGGTGCCGTCGCGGTCCATCGAGGTCAGCAGCACCTCGCCCGCCCCGAGCGCGCAGAGCCGGCGGGCCCAGCCGACGGCCTCGATCCCCGTCGGCTTGCGTCCGCCATGGGTGAACACTTCGAAACCCCCCGCGGCGTCCCGCCGGGCGTCGATGGCGACGACGATGCATTGCGCGCCGAATTTTTCCGAAGCCTCGCGCACGAAGTCGCGGTTCTTCACCGCCGCGGTCATAATAGAGACTTTATCGGCGCCCGCCTCCAGCAGCTTGCGCAC
>JBGTSP010000345.1:0-4113 GCA_041940205.1 Alphaproteobacteria bacterium | reverse complement strand
TACAAGCGCCGCCAGGCCCCGCCGGGGGTCAAGGTGACCTCGAAGAATTTCGGTCGCGACCGGCGCTATCCCATCACCAACCGGTTCCGCGACGCGATCTGACGGCCGACCCCGGGCGCTTCAGGGACGCGGATCGCCGAGCCGCGTCGGGAAGTGCCGCGGCAGCAGGCCCGACTGGAACCAGGTGATGAAACTGTAGATCCCGAAGACCGGCAGGCCGGTGGCGGCCCTGATGTCCGCCGCATAGGGCACCATGTTGGTGCATTCCAGCACGATCGCCCCGGTCGCGGGATGGGCTTCGATGAGCTGCCAAGCCGCCGCGACCAGGTCGGCGCGGGCGGCGGCGACGTCCAGCGCGGATTCGTCGCCCAGGATCGCCCGGCTGAATTCCCGCCCGCCGTCGGTGCCGACGACGGGCGTGTCGGCGGGCACGCCCGCGGCGGCGAGATGCGTCGGGCCGAGCGTCGAGGCCGAGATCGTCAGGATGCCGACCCGTCGTTCCGGCGGCAGCATGGCCTGGACAAGCGGCACCTGCATCAGCGCGGAGGCCGCCACGGGCACGCCGGCGGCGGCCGCCAGATCGTCCTGGAACAGGCTCAGGAAACCGCAATTGGTGGCGATGCCGTCGGCGCCGTCGGCCACGAGATCGCGGGCCGCCGCGATGAAACTCTCGCGCAGGCCGTCCGCGCCCGTCACCACCACCCGCTCGGGCGTGGCGCCGCGGACCACCCGGTAGAGCACGGGAAAGGGCCAGGTCGCGGCATTGCCGGGATCGCCGGGAATGCGGGGAAACCGGCTGTCCAGCATCAGGATGCCCACGGCGGCGCCGTAGATCGTCTTTCCGCCTTTCGCGATCGTCTCGTCCATGCCCGGCTCCGGTCCTCCGTTCGCACGGGAGCGATGTCAGGCCGGATCGCCGCCCGGGTCAAGCCGGGCCGGCTGGGAGCCTGCGCTCAGACCGCCAGAGCCACGGGTGCGACGGTGTCCGCGTCGTCGCGCTGCCGCACCGGCACCTCGGCCGCGGCGAAAACGTGGCCGATGCCGACGAGCACCGGTCCGTCGATCTCGCCCTCGAGCCGCGGGCCGAGGTCGGCGAGACGGCAACGGACGAAACGCTCGTCCGGCCGGCCGACGGCGACGGCGATCGCCGCCGGAGTCTCGGCTGGCAGGCCGGCGGCCTGCAGGCGCGCGGCCAGCGTCCCCGCGGTGCGCGCGGCCATGTAGACCATCAGCGTGGTGTCGGCGCGCGCCAGCCCGGGCCAGTCGAGATCGTCGGGCAGGGCGCCGGTGCGGGCATGGCCGGTGACGAAGCGCAGCGACTGGGCGACGCCGCGCCGGGTCAGCGATACCCGCAGCGTGGCCGCCGCGGCCAGCGCCGCGGTGATGCCGGGGATCACCGTGACGGGCAGGCCGGCGGCGCGAAGCTGTTCGATCTCCTCGCCGGCGCGGCCGAAGATCATCGGATCGCCGGCCTTCAGGCGAACCACATGCTTGCCCTCCCGGGCGAAGCGGATCATCAGCGCGTTGATCTCCTCCTGCCGGCAGGAGGGCCGGCCCCCGCGCTTGCCGACCGGCATGCGGCGGGCCTCGCGGCGGGCGAGTTCCAGCACCTCGTCGGAGACCAGGGCGTCGAACAGGATCACGTCGGCATCCTGCAGCGCCCGAACGGCTTTCAGCGTCAGCAGGTCGGCATCGCCGGGACCGGCGCCGACGAGGCTGACGCGGCCCCTGGCCGGTGCTTGCGGGCAGGCGAGGGCGGCATCCAGCGCCGCCGCCGGACTGTCCGCCTCGGGGGCGGATTCGCGCAGCGCCCGTTCGGCAATTCCCGACCAGAAGGCGCGGCGGGCCGCGGGATCGGGCAGGAAGGCGGGCAGCGCGGCGCGCCAGGCCCGGGCCAGCCGGGCCCAGCGGGCGAGCGTCCGGGGCAGGGCGGTCTCGATCCGGCGGCGCACGGCCTGGGCCAGCGCCGGCGCGGTGCCGCCGGTGGAAATGCCGATCACGACGGGCGAGCGGTTGACGAGACTGCCGAAGGCGAAGTCGCCATGCTCGGGCCGGTCGATCACGTTGCAGGGGATACCGGCCCGCCGGGCGGCCCGGTGCAGCGCGGCGGCGGCCGGATCGGGCAGGTCGGCGATCGCCAGGGTCATGCCGGCAAGGTCGTCGGCTCGCCAGTCCCGTGCCAGGTGATGCACCTCCGGCGCGGCGGCCAGCGCCGCCGACAGCGCCGGTCCGGGACGGGGGGCGGCCAGCAGGATCCGCGCGCCGGCGGCCCGCAGCAGGTCCAGTTTCCAGGCCACGCCGTCGCTGTCGCCCGCCAGCAGGACCGGCCGGTCCCTCAGGTCGAAGAACAGCGGCAGCCTTTCCAGCGGCGCGATCCGCCGGCCGGCGCGTTCAGACCGCTTCATCGAGACGCTCCCGTTCGATCAGCATCGCGATCTCGCTGCGACAGGAGCCGCAATTGGTGCCGGCGCCGAGACGCGCGCCGACGGCCTCGAGACTGCCGCAACCGTGCTCGCGGATCGCCCGGCAGATCTGGTTTTCGCCGATGCCGAAGCAGGCGCAGACCGGCGCGCCGGGATCGGCCGCGGCATCGCCGTCGCGGCCGGCCAGCAGACGCCAGCGCGCGGAGGCGTCCGCCAGCGGCTGCGCCAGCCAGGCGGCGGCCCAGCCGCGCGACAGGGCGACGGGACGGCGGTCGAGAAACAGGGCGCCGCGCAGGTCCGCGCCGTCGAAGCGGGCGACATGGGCCCTTTCTCTCCGGCTGTCGCGGAACCCCGGGGTCTCCGGGCGGTCGCGTTCGGCCTCGCCGCAGAGTTTGGCCAGCAGGGCATCCGGGTCGGGCCGGCGGCCGAGGCCGGCCAGCTCGAGACGCCAGCCCCCCTCCGTGCGCGAGAGCGCCCAGTAGTCCAGCCCGGCGGTGTCCGGCCGTTCCCGGGTCAGGGCGAAGGCGTACCAGGTGGCCGGGAAGGCCGTGAGCGTCACCGGGACCGCCTTGGAGCGCGGCTGCCCCGACACCGGGTCGGTGATCGCGGGATAGAGCCGGTTCACTGGCCCTGCGCTGGCATACTGGTCGCTCCAGTGCATGGGGGCGAACACCGTGCCCGGCATCTGGGCGTCTGCGGTCAGGAGACGCAGGACCGTCTGTCCGCTCCGGCTGCGGACGTTGACCAGGCTGGCCGGTTCCAGCGCCAGGCGGGCGGCGTCGTCGGGGTGCATCGCCAGATAGGGTTCGGCCAGATGCCGGGACAGCCGCGCCGACACACCGGTTCGGGTCATGGTGTGCCAGTGGTCGCGGTTGCGGCCGCTGTTCAGGACGAAGCCGTCGCCGGCCCGCCCTTGCCTCGCGCCCTGCTTCCGGGGCGCCACGATCGCGGACGGTGTCTCCACGGCGATGAACCGGGCGCGGCGGTCGGGGGTGTAGAACCCGCCGTCGGCAAAGAAACGCGCGCGGCCCTCGCCGGCGGCGGGAAGCGGCCAGCAGGCCGGCTGCCAGTCTTCGTAGGACTGCCGGTCGATGTCGGCGACGGCGCCCAGGTCGAGACCGCGCGTGCCCCGGTTCTCGTGCGCGCTGAGCGCCGCGTATTCGCGGAAGATCTCGTGCGGATGGCGATAGGCGAAGGCCTCGGCGAAGCCCATCCGCCGGGCGACGTCACACAGGGCCTGCCAGTCCGGCCTGGCCTCCCCGGGTGGGGGACGGAAGGCCCGCTGGCGGGAGATCCGGCGCTCGGAATTGGTCACCATGCCGTCCTTCTCGCTCCAGGCCGCGGCCGGCAGCACGACGTCGGCATGCGCCAGCGTGTCGGTGCGGGCGACCACGTCGGAGACGACGACGAAGGGGCAGCGGCGCAGGGCCTCGCGCACGCGGGCGCTGTCGGGCAGGCTGTCGGCCGGGTTGGTCGCCATGATCCAGAGCGCGCGGATCCGGCCTGCGGCGGCCGCCTCGAACAGGTCCACGGCCTTCAGGCCCGGCCGTTCGGCCATCCGCGGCGCCTGCCAGAAATCCCGCACCAGCGCGCGGTGTTCCGGATTCTCCAGATCCATGTGGCAGGCGAGCTGATTGGCGAGCCCGCCGACCTCGCGGCCGCCCCTGGCGTTGGGCTGCCCGGTCACCGA
>JBGTSP010000344.1:0-4135 GCA_041940205.1 Alphaproteobacteria bacterium | reverse complement strand
ATCGTGCGGTCGTCGACATAGATGTTTTCGCTGTAGGCGCTGTCCATCAGCTGATCGCGGTTTTTCACATGCCCCGGGCGCTGGGCCAAGGACTGCAGGATCAGGAATTCGGTGACGGTCAGGCGAACTTCCTGGCCCTTCCAGGTGCACGAGTGCCGTGCCGAATCCATCACCAGGGCGCCGCGCGAGACCACGTCGCCCTCTTCGCCGCCGCCGCCGCGGGCGTTCAGCTCGTGCCGGCGCAGAAGGGCGCGGATCCGTTCGATCAGCAGGCGCTGGGAGAAGGGTTTGCGGATGTAATCGTCGGCGCCCATCTTCAGGCCGAGCACCTCGTCCAGTTCCTCGTCCTTCGAGGTCAGGAAGATCACCGGCAGCTGGCTGGTGCGCCGCAGCTTGCCCAGCAGTTCCATGCCGTCCATGCCCGGCATCTTGATGTCGAGAACCGCGAGGTCGGGCGGCGATTCGTTGAGGCCGTCGAGCGCGCTGCCGCCGTCGCTGTAGGTGCGCACGGCAAAGCCCTCGGCCTCCAGCGCGACCGAAACCGAGGTCAGAATGTTGCGGTCGTCGTCGACCAGGGCAACGGTGGCGGGCATCGCGGTTCCTCCTCCTCGGGCGTCGGGCCTATGTGCGAACCGCAAACGGCCACTTCGCGGCGCGAATGTGACCATATCGCGGCATCGCCCGGCCTGCCGGCACGACGGCGCCCCACAGAGATCGGATCGCACGGCGGAGATGGCAAGGGCCCGTGCGGGGCCTCAGAGCCGTGTGATCGAACGGCGGGAGACGATGCGGAAGCGCAGGGACAGCAGGGCGCTGGCCAGCACCACGCCGAAGAAGGTGCCCATCATCAGGCCCGGCGGGCCGAATCCCCAGGTGAAGGTGAACAGCCAGGCGCCGGGAATCATCACCAGCAGGAACGAGCACAGGTGCAGACAGGTCGGCACCCAGACATCGCCGGTGGCCCGCAGCGCGCCCATCAGCACCCCCTGGATGCCGTCGGGGATCAGCGTGACCGCGGCGACCAGCAGGATCGGCACCGCCGCCGCCCGCACCGCCGCCTCACGGACGAAGAACTCGGCGAAGAGCTCCGGCACGCTGGCCATCACCACGCCACCGGCGGCCATGAACAGCGCGATCACCAGCACCCCGGACCAGCCGCTGCGGGCCACGGCCGGCTGATCGCCGCGCCCGATGGCGCCGCCGACATGCACGGCGGTGGCCGTGCCGGTGCCGATCGCGGCCATGAACAGGAAGGCGATCGACTGCATCGTCGCCTGGAAGGCGGCGACCGCGGCGACGCCGAGATAGCCGGCGAAGATCGTCAGGGCGGCGAAGGCCGAGCTCTCCAGTCCCTGCGCCAGGCCCAGCGGATAGCCCAGCGAGCGCAGCTTGCGGCCGACCGCGGCGGCGCCTTCCCAGCTGCCCCGGACGTTGAAGCGCTCGTTGTCGATGCGGGTGAGGATGTAGGCGACCGCGGTGGCCGCCAGCAGTCCGCGGACGATCGAGGTGGCGAGCGCCGCCCCGTCGGCGCCCATTGCCGGCAGGCCGGCCAGGCCGAAGATCAGCACGGCGTTGAGCGCGATGTTCACCAGGTTGGCGGCGACGACGATGGCGAAGCCGACGACCGGCCGGTTGAGCGCCTCGAGAAAGAGCGTGCTGGCGACGTAGATCAGCAGTGGCGGCAGGCCGGCGGCCATGAACAGCATGGCCCGGCCGCCGCCGCGGGCGAGATCGGGATCCTGGCCGATGGCGAGGAAGAAGGCGGTTCCCGCGAAGCTGACGAGAATGCCCAGCAGGCCGATGACAAGGCCGTGCAGCATCCCGACCCGCCAGACCAGGCCGGCTTCCCGGTCGGCCCGGGCGCCGAGCGCCTGGGAGGTCAGCACGACGGTGCCCGTCATCATGCCGATGCCGATCAGCATCAGCACCATCTGCACCGAGGTGCCCAGCGCGTAGTAGGCCAGCTCGGTGCCGCTGGCCCATCCGGTCATCGCGGTATCGGCGATGATGATCGCCATCATGCCGAGGCGCGACAGCGTCACCGGCGCGGCCAGCCGGGCAATCGACGCGGCGGTCGCGGCAAAGCGTTCGCGCGGGGGAACGGGCGGTGTCAGGCTGGCCTCGGTCATGGGGCGCGCACAATAGTCGCGCCGCGAACGGGGCGATATGCAATTATTCTCATGACCGTCATGAGCGAAATCGAGACCTCCGACGCCTCACCCGCGGAACTGGCGCGCGGCCTGATCCGCGCCTGCGATACCGCCGGCCTGGCCACCGCGATGGCGCCGGACGAACAGCCCTACGCCTCCCTGGTGCTCGCGGCAGCCGATCACGACGGCACGCCGGTCCTGCTGCTCTCGACCCTGGCCGAGCACACAAGGAACCTGCAGCGCCGGCCCGAGGCCTGCCTGCTGTTCGACGGTACGACGGGGCTCGAGTCCCGCCTGACCGGCGCGCGGGCGAGCGTGCTGGGGCCGATCGCGCGATCCGACGAGCCGCGCCACCGCGCGCGCTTCCTCGCCCGCCATCCCGACGCGGCCGGCTACGCCGATTTCGGCGATTTCGCCTTCTATGCGATGACGATCGAGCGGGCGCACCTGGTCGCCGGCTTCGGCCGGATCGACTGGATCGACGGCGCCGACGTGCTCCTTCCGCTCGAGGCCGAACTGCCGCTGGCCGCGGACGAGCCCGGCGTGCTGGCGCACATGAATGCCGATCACGCGGACGCGGTGCAGCTCTATGCCAACCGTCTGCTCGGTGCCGAGGGCGACGGCTGGCTGCTGACCGGCGTCGATCCCGAGGGCTGCGACCTGCGGCGGGGCGGCCAGGTCCTGCGGCTTCCCTTCGAGAAGGCGATTCGCGACGCCGATGGCGCCCGGGTCGAACTGGTGCGCCGGGTGAAACAGGCGCGACAAAAGGCCTGAGGCGGCTCCGGGCTTTGCCTGATAGGCGCCGTGGCGGTGTTTGCGCACAAGCGCGGCGCCGCGCGGTTGTCAGCCCTTCGACGCCGTTTTATATGCGAACGATTGCCGAGAGCGCCGGAACAGGCGGGCGGCCCGTCCCGATGTCGTTGCCCACATCGCCAGAGAGCGTCGGGACTGCTGGGAGGAACTCTTGAATCAGACAGGACCCGTGATCAGTCGCCACGGACTGGACACCATCGGTATCGACGGCGTTGCCAACGCCCACTGGAACCTGACGGCGGAAGCGCTGTACGAGCACGCGCTGCGCAACGGTGAAGGCCAGATGGCCCGCGGCGGCGCCTTTGTCGCGACCACCGGGGTGCACACCGGCCGTTCGGCCCAGGACAAGTTCATCGTGCGCGAGCCGGCGAGCGAGAACGACATCGACTGGGGCGCGGTCAACAAGCCGATCTCGGAGGCCGACTATGCGGCAATCCGCGACCGGCACCTGGCGCACTATGCCGGCCGCACGGTCTATGTGCAGGATTGCTGGGCCGGCGCCGATCCCCGTCATCGCCTGGCGGTCCGGGTGGTCACCGAGCAGGCCTGGCACGCCCTGTTCGCGCGCAACATGTTCATCCAGCCGACCGCCGACGAGCTTTCCGGGTTCAAGCCGCAGTTCTGCATCCTGCAGGCCCCCAGCCTGGAAGCCCCGGAAGGCACCCCCGGCCTGCGTACCGGCACCTATATCCTGCCGAACTTCGCCGAGCGCCGGGTGCTGATCGGCGGCACCTCCTATGCCGGCGAGATCAAGAAGTCGGTGTTCTCGATCCTCAACTACCTGCTGCCCGGCGACGACGTGCTGCCGATGCACTGCTCGGTCAATGTCGGCACGGCCGGCGACAGCGCGATCTTCTTCGGGCTCTCGGGCACCGGCAAGACCACGCTCTCGGCGGACCCCAACCGCATGCTGATCGGCGACGACGAGCACGGCTGGGGCGACAGCGGCGTCTTCAACTTCGAAGGCGGCTGCTATGCCAAGGTGATCAACCTGTCGGCCGAGGCGGAGCCGGAGATCTACGCCACCACCAAGCGGTTCGGCACCATCATCGAGAACGTGGCCTACGACGCGGAGACCCGGGAGCTGGACCTGGACGACGGCCGGCATACCGAGAACACCCGCGCTTCCTATCCCCTCGACTTCATTCCGAACGTCTCGGAAAGCGGCCGGG
>JBGTSP010000343.1:0-4141 GCA_041940205.1 Alphaproteobacteria bacterium | reverse complement strand
GCCGTAATCCTGGTGCCACTGCCAGACCTCGCCGTCGAAGGCCGCCTTCGCGTTCACCTTGTACTGGTGCATGTAGAGCCGGCCGTCGAGGATCTGCTCGACCGGCTCGATCAGCCGGGGATGCGCGCCCAGCCGGCGGAAGGCCTCGTTGTAGGTGTGCGCGGCGAAGGCGGTGCGCGCGACGCCCGAACTCTCGCGCCAGACCTCCTTGCGGTCCATGGCGTAGACCTTGTCGGCCTCCTCCTTCAGCAGGGCGGCTTCCGCCGGCGAGAACCGGCCGGGAAAGAACAGGTAGCCCTCGCGCTCGTACTGCTGCAGCTCGTCGGGGGTGAGCTTCATGTCGGGTTCCTCCGTGATCGTCGGCTTGTTGTCGTGTTTCGGGGGCAGCGCGAACAGGGCTGCCGAACGCTTTCAGGGGGCGGCCGCCTCTGCCTCGCGCAGGCGCCGGCAGGTCGCCTCGCCGGCGGTCTCGGCATGGCGGCCGGCCAGCGCGCCGGCGCGTTCCGCCGCGCCCGAGGCGACCGCCGCCGCGATCTCCGCGTGCTCGTCCCAGATCGCCTCGTGCCTCTCGCTCGCCTGCAGCACCACCCGCATGGCGCGGATCATGTGCGGCCAGAAGGTCTCGACCGTGCGGGCGATCTCCTGGTTGCCGGAGAGCCCGTAGAGCGCCTGGTGAAAGGCGACGTCGGCCGCGACCAGGGCGTCGACATCGCCGGACCCGCAGGCCGCCCGGCCGCGCTCGACGATGCGCGCCAGCGCGTCGGGCGAAGCCGCGTCCCGGCGCGCCGGATCGCCCGCCTGCCCGGCGGCCAGCCTCGCGGCTAGCCGGTCGAGGGCGCCGCGCACCTGATAGAGGCCGAGCAGCCGGTCGGGATCGATCGGCGCCACCATCTGGCCCTTGCGGCCGCGGTCGACCACCAGGCCCTCCCGGCGCAGCAGCACCAGGGCGTGGCTGATCGGCTGGCGGCTGACCCCCAGCCGTTCGGCCAGGTCTTCCTGCGCCAGCGGCGCGCCGGGCGCGAGATCGCCGCTGACGATCGCCTCGCGGATCGCGGCGTGGGTCTGCTGGGTGAGGTCCGGCCGGGCGGCAAGGCTTTGCATGGGCACGCCTTTCAGAATTCTGAATTCAGAATGCAGTCTAGCGGTCCGATGGCCCCCGTCAAGCCTCTCCAGGCCCCGGGGCGTCGCAAACAGGTGCTGCGGTGCCGTCCGCGAAGCGGACTCGCCGCCGCGAAGCCGGAATGAATAGACTTCATCGATGCGCCCGGGCCGCCTGCCGCCCGGGCCGGGGCGGGACGACGCGGGGGGAGCGGCATGGCCGGATTTCCGGAAACGGCGAACGTGGTGATCATCGGCCTGGGCGGCATCGTCGGGGCCTCGGTGGCGCACCACCTGATCGCGCGCGGCTGGGAGGACATCGTCGGCATCGACCAGTCGGGCATTCCGACCGATGTCGGCTCGACGGCGCATGCCTCGGACTTCTGCTACGCCACCAGCCACGATTTCCTGTCCTGCTGGACCACGCTCTATTCCATCGACTTCTACGAGCAGCGCGGCCACTACGCGCGCACCGGCGGGCTGGAAATCGCCCGGGTCGGCGACGATGAGCGCATGGCCGAGATCCGCCGCAAGGTCGCCAGCGCCAGGGCCTTCGGCACCCGCGCTCGGCTGGTCGGCCCGGCGGAGATCAAGGCGAAATTCCCGCTGCTGAACGAGGACATGGTGCAGGGCGGCCTGTGGGACCCCGACGCCGGCCTGGTGATCCCGCGCTCGCAGGTGGTGGCGGGCGAACTGGTCGACGAGGCCGTCGCCTCGGGCAAACTTTCCGCCTTCGCCAACACCCCCGCCAAGGACCTGATCGTCGAGGACGGGCGGATCCGCGGCGTCGTGACCCCGCGCGGGCGGATCATGGCGAACCACGTGGTGGTCTGCGCCGGCCTGTGGGGCCGGCTGGTCGCGGCGATGGCGGGCGAGGACCTGCCGGTGATGCCGGTGGACCATCCCCTGCTCTGGTTCGGGCCCTATGAGGAGTTCGCCGGCACCGGCAGGGAGATCGGCTGGCCGCTGCTGCGCGACCAGGGCACTTCCGCCTACATGCGCGATAGCGGCGATCCGCGCACCACCGAGGGCGGGATGATCGAGTGGGGCTATTACGAGCAGGTGGAACCCCGGCTCTGCCATCCCGCCGACCTGCAGGCGAAGGAGCAGGCCCGCCTCTCCCCCTCGCAGCGCGACCTGGAGATCGAGCAGGTGATGGAAGGCCTGGAGCGGGCGATCGAACTGACGCCGATCCTGGGCGAGCTGGGCTACGACGAGAAGCGCTCGTTCAACGGCCTGCTGCAGGTGACCACCGACGGCGGCCCGTCGATGGGCGAGAGCCAGGCGGTGCGCGGCCTGTGGTACGCCGTGGCGATCTGGGTGAAGGACGGCCCGGGCATGGGCAAGCTGCTGGCCGACTGGATGACCGACGGGCGCACGGACATCGACCACCACGCCATCGACTATGCCCGCTTCTATCCCTTCCAGCGGCAGGCGGACTTCATCGCGGCCCGCTGCACCGAGACGGCGCGCAAGATCTACAACCCCGCGGTGCACCCCCGCGAGCCCTTCGCCGGCGGCCGCGACGTGCGCCGCAGCCCGTTCTGGGAGCGCGAGGTCGCGCTGGGCGCGCATTTCATGGAGCTGGGCGGCTGGGAGCGGGCGCATGGCTATGCCGCCAACGATCACCTGGTTGCGGATGAAGTCGATCCGCTTGGTCTTCATGCCTGCCTGGAAGATCTGGTCCTGCAGCGGAATGCGCTTCTTGCGCTTCTCGAGCAGTTCGGTCTGCTGACGCAGCGTATTCTGGATCTCGCGGCGACGCTGCTCGCGCGTGCGACTGGCATTGGCCTCGCGTCGATTGGCCTGGATGTCGCCCTGCAGCGCCTTCATGAACAGGACCAGGTCCTTCTTCTCCTGCGCCGACAGGTTGAGCATCAGCGGGATGATCGGCTTGCCGTTGAACACCGCGACGCCCTTGGGCAGCGCCTTGCCCTCGGCCTTGGCCTTCAAATAGGCCCGCTCGGCGTCCTCGTCGCGCATCTTGATGTCGAGGTACTCGTTGGCGTTGCCGCCCTTCTCGTAGAAGTCCACGACCGCCTCCAGCGTCTTCTCGCTGCCGTCGTGCATGTACGGCGCGGTGCCCAGCAGGTGGCGCAGGGTCGGCGTCTTGAACGCCCCGAAGAGCTGCGGGTCCTTGTGCCCGGCGGGCTGGGCCGCGTAGCGCCCCGCCTGGCCCTCGGCGACCTTCCCGTCCTTCACCCCCACCCCGAGGTTGTGGAAGGTGTTGTCCGTGAAGTTGTCGCCGGTGTGGCAGCTGCTGCACCGCCCCTTCACGAAGAACAGGTTGCGCCCGCTGAGCAGGCTCTTGGCGGTCGCGTCGATCCGGCCCTGGTCCTTGGCCGGGTCCAGGCCGAGGGCCTTCAGCGCCGCCTCATCCCGGGAGGCGAATGCCTCCTTCAGCACGGCGGCGTAGTCCTTCGCGGCCAGCTCGAACCGGCCGGTCTCCTCCTCCTCGACCCGCTTGCGCATCGCCACCTCGGCCCGGTCGTGGATCGAGTTCCCCGACAGCACGGCGCGCTCGTAGGTCGCGATCGCCTTGGCCACCGTGTCGCGGTTGGGGATGGTGCCGAAGACGCGCTTGAACTCCTTGACGTACTCCGGGCTCTCCCGCAGCCGCAGCACCGCCCGCCGCCAGGCGTGCCCGGTGGCGTCGAACATCTCCAGCGCGTTCTGCACCGGGCCCTGCGACTGGTCCTCCAGCGAGACCGCCCGCCCGTCCCAGAACTGGAAGGCGTTGTACGCCGAGTTGAAGACCGTCGGCGCGCTCATGCCCCCCTTCTTCCCGAAGATGCCGGTCGAGACCGGCAGCTGGTCGGTGAACCCCTTGGCGGGGTCGTGGCAGGTGGCGCAGCTGACCGTCTTGCTGGACGACAGGATCGGGTCGAAGTAGAGCTTCTTGCCCAGCGCGAACTTGGCGACGGTCATCGGGTTCTCGGGCGGCACGGGCGGCGGGCTGGTCAGCCCCAGCGGCACCTTGATCTTGACGGCCCGGCGGGTGATCGCCTGCCCCGTCGCGGGGTCGATCGCCTTCTGCTCCCCC
>JBGTSP010000342.1:0-4150 GCA_041940205.1 Alphaproteobacteria bacterium | reverse complement strand
GCCGCAAGAAGCTGGCGGCCGAGATGATCGCCGGCAATTTCGAAACCGTGGAGAAGGACGCGCTGGAGCAGGTCGCCGCCGGCGCCTCGATGCTCGACGTCAATGCCGGCGTGACCTCGGTCAATCCGAACGAGACCGAGCCGCCGCTTCTGGCCCGGACCATCGCTCTCGTGCAGAGCCTTGTCGACGTGCCGCTGTGCATCGATTCCTCCGTTCCGGCGGCGCTGAAGGCGGGCCTGGAGGTGGCGCAGGGCCGGCCGCTGGTGAACTCGGTCACCGGCGAGGACGAGAGCCTGGAGGCGACGCTGCCGCTGGTGAAGAAGTACGACGTGCCGGTGGTCGCGATCTCGAACGACGAGACCGGCATCTCGGAAGATCCCGACGAACGGTTCGCGGTGGCGCAGAAGATCGTCCAGCGCGCCGCCGACCACGGCATCCGGCCCGAGGACATCGTCGTCGACCCGCTGGTCATGCCGATCGGCGCCATGGGCACCGCCGGCCGCCAGGTCTTCCACCTGGTCCGGCGGCTGCGCGAGGAGCTGAAGGTGAACACCACCTGCGGCGCCTCGAACATCTCCTTCGGCCTGCCGCACCGGCACGGCATCAATGCCGCCTTCCTGCCGATGGCGATCGCCGCCGGCATGACGTCCGCGATCATGAATCCCTGCCGGCCGCAGGAGATGGAGATGGTGCACGCCGCCAACGTTCTGAACGGCGTCGATCCCAACTGCAGCGCCTGGATCATGCGCTACCGCGACCACGTGCCGGCGGCCGGCGGTGCCGTCGCGACCACGGCCGGCGCCGACGCGGGCGGTGGCAGGCGGCGGCGCGGCGGCCGCGAGGCGCGCCGGGCGGCCGGTTGAACAGCGCGGCCGACAACGCTTCGCCGGAGGCGGACGCAGGCGCGCGCCCGGACGATCCCCTGGTCCTGTTCATGCCGTCCGGCCGGCGCGGGCGCTTTCCCGTCGGCACCCCGGTACTGCAGGCCGCGCGGTCGCTGGGCGTCTACATCGAATCGGTTTGCGGCGGCCGCAGCCTGTGCGGGCGCTGCCAGGTCAGCGTGGCCGAGGGCCGTTTCGCCAAGCACGCCATCACCAGCGATGCCGCGAACCTGAGCCCGGCCGGAGAGAGCGAACGCGACTATGCCGAACGCCGCCGGCTGAAGGCCGACCGGCGGCTGAGCTGCCAGGCGCTGGTCCGCGGCGACCTCGTGATCGACGTGCCGACCGAGGCCCAGGCCAACCGCCAGGTCGTGCGCAAGCGGGCCGAGAACCGGCGCTTCCCCCGCGATCCGGCCGTCCGGCTGGTTTCCCTGTCGGTGCCGCCGCCGGACATGGAACAGCCGCTGGGCGATGCCGACCGCCTGCTGCAGGCGCTCGGCGAACAGGCGGGCATTGGCGACGCCACGATCGATCCCGCCCTGCTGCCCGGCCTGCAGGCCGTTCTCAGGCAGGGCGACTGGCAGGTCAGCGCGGCGGTGCACCAGGATAGCGGCGGGGCCTGCCTGATCGCCCTCTGGCCCGGCGAGAAGCGCCGGGTCTACGGCCTCGCCGTCGACGTCGGCTCGACCACCATCGCCGTCCACCTGATCGACCTGGCGAGCGGCCGGACGGTCAGTTCGCTCGGCAGCGCCAACCCGCAGATCCGCTTCGGCGAGGACCTGATGTCGCGGGTCTCCTACGTGATGATGAATCCCGACGGCCTGCCCACCCTGGTGCGCGAGGTCCGCCAGGCGCTGGACACCATGGCGCGGAAACTGGCGGGCGATGTCGGCGCGGCTCCCGAGGACATTCTCGATGTCGTCCTCGTCGGCAACCCGGTGATGCATCACCTCTTTCTCGGCATCGATCCCACCGAACTCGGCGGCGCGCCCTTCGCGCTGGCGGTCTCCGATGCCGTCGGGCTGCCCGCCCGCGACCTCGGCCTCGCGATCAACCCCGCTGCCCGGGCCTATGTCCTGCCCTGCATCGCCGGCCATGTCGGCGCGGACGCCGCCGGGGTGGCGCTGGCCGAGGGCCCGCAGCAGCATGACGGCGTGACGCTGGTGGTCGACGTGGGCACCAATGCCGAGATCATCCTGGGCGACCGGACGCGCATTCTCGCCGCCAGCTCGCCCACCGGGCCGGCCTTCGAGGGGGCCGAGATCTCCTGCGGCCAGCGCGCGGCGCCGGGCGCGATCGAGCGGGTCCGCATCGACCCCGAAACCCTGGAACCGAAGATCAGGGTCCTCGGCATCGACGCCTGGTCGGACGAGCCGGAATTCGCCGAGAAGATCGGGCAGGTCAGCGTCACGGGAATCTGCGGATCGGGCATCATCGAGGCCGTGGCCTCGCTGTTCCTGGCCGGCGTGATCTCCGCCGACGGCGTCGTCAACGGCGCGCTGGCGGCCCGCAGCCCGCGGATCGGCGCCGACGAGCGGACCTTCCGCTACCTGCTGTGGCGGGACGAATTCGACATCACCATCACCCAGAAGGATATAAGGGCGATCCAGCTCGCCAAGGCGGCGCTCTATGCCGGCATCAAGCTGCTGATGGAGGCCTACGGCACCGACCGGGTGGACCGCATCAAGCTGGCCGGCGCCTTCGGCAGCTATGTCGATCCGCTCTACGCCATGGTGCTGGGCCTGATCCCCGACTGCGACCTGCGCGCCGTGAGCGCCGTGGGCAACGCGGCGGGCACCGGCGCCCGCATGGCCCTGCTCAACCGCGGTTACCGGCGGGAGGTCGAAGGCCTGGTCCGGCGGATCGAGAAACTGGAGACGGCGCTGGCGCCGCGCTTCCAGGAACATTTCGTTGCCGCCATGGCCTTTCCCAACAAGCGCGATCCCTTTCCCCACCTCGCGGAGGCCGTCGCCCTGCCTGCGGCGCGGCCGGCGGAAGAGGCAGATGCACCGCGCCGGCGGCGCGGCCGGCAGCGCAACGCCACCACCTGAGCGCGGGCGCCTGGCGCCAGCCGCCGCGACGGCCTCGGGCAGCTCCGCGTGCGGCCGTCAGACGAAGCTGTCGGGCAGTTCCGCCTTGCGCCGGGCGATGAAGTCGTTCAGCGCCTCGTCGATGCCCTGGTCCAGCGCCGGCGCCTCGTACTCGGCCAGCATCCGCTTCCACTTCGCGTTGGCGAGCTGGGCGGTGTCGCGCGAGCCCTCCTCCGACCAGGTCTCGTAGGGCTTGTAGTCGAACACGCCGGAACGCCAGAAGGCGGTCTCGAAGTTGGCCTGGGTATGGGCGCTGCCGAGGAAATGACCGCCGGGCCCGACCTCGCGCATCGCGTCCATCGCCTGGCCGTTCTCCGACAGGTCGATGCCGCCGGCGAAGACGTGCATGGCGACGAGCTGGTCGGCGTCCATCACCAGCTTCTCGTAGGAACTGCACAGGCCGCCTTCGAGCCAGCCGGCCGCATGCAGGCTGAAGTTCACGCCGGCCGTCATCGTCGGTATCAGGGTCTGGGCGCT
This sequence comes from Alphaproteobacteria bacterium, assembly GCA_041940205.1. Lineage (GTDB taxonomy): Bacteria > Pseudomonadota > Alphaproteobacteria > JBGTSP01. Next base: position 702 of record JBGTSP010000342.1, on the reverse strand, counting down.
CTCGTAGGCCGCCTGCGCATCCGGCAGCTTGGACGTGCACAGCGAACCGCCCGAGCGGTAGGGCACGCCGAGCCGGCGCGCGAGCTGCGCCGCGCCGTGCAGCATCAGGGCGCATTCCGGCGTGCCCAGGGTCGGCGCGCCGGAGCTCATGTCGATGGTGGTGGCGAAGGTTCCGAAGATCACCGGCGCGCCCGGCCGGACGAGCTGGGAAAAGGCGATGCCGGCCAGCACTTCGGCCAGCGCCTGGGTGAGCGTGCCGGCGATCGCCGCCGGCGACATCGCGCCGCTGACGATGAAGGGCGAGATGATGCAGGCCTGGTTGGCCCGGGCGTAGACCTCGAGCGCGCCCATCATCACCGGGTCCAGCACCAGCGGCGAATTCAGGTTGATCAGGCTGGTCATCACCGTGTTCGCCTCGAGGAATTCCTCGCCGAACAGCAGGCGGGCCATGGCGACGCAATCCTCGGCCCGCTCCGGCGCCGTCACCGAGCCCATGAACGGCTTGTCGCTCAGGCGCATGTGGGCATAGGTCATGTCGAGATGGCGCTTGGAGACCGGCACGTCGGTCGGCTCGCAGACCGTGCCGCCGGAATGATGCAGGCCGGGCGACAGGTAGGTCAGCTTGACCAGGTTGCGGAAGTCCTCGATCGAGCCGTAGCGCCGGCCGCCGTCGAGGTCGCGCACGAACGGCGAGCCGTACGC
>JBGTSP010000341.1:0-4155 GCA_041940205.1 Alphaproteobacteria bacterium | reverse complement strand
CCCGCCTGTCCCGACCATACCGAGAAGCGCACCCTGTTCGACCTGCTGAAGGCCGAGGCCAACGCCGGGGTCGAACTGACCGACAGTTTCGCGATGCTGCCGGCGTCCTCGGTCTCGGGCTTCTATTTCGCCCACCCCGAAGCGCGCTATTTCGGCATCGGCCGGATCGGCCGCGACCAGGTCGCCGACTATGCCCGGCGCAAGGGCGTGGAACTGGCGATCATGGAACGCTGGCTGGCGCCCAACCTGGCCTACGATCCGAAGGGAACGGCGAGCACGGGGGGCACGGAAGCCGCCTGAGAGCGGAACCCGGCGCGTCGCGCCGGACCGCCTACCAGACGATCGGCGCGCCGTCGTAGTTCTTGAAGCTGCCGTTGTCGGCCGGCGTCAGGCCGGCGATCACGCCGCGCATCTGGCGCACGCTGTCCTTCGCCGTCAGGTCGGCGTTGGCCCCGCCCATGTCGGTCTGCACCCAGCCGGGATGAAAGGCCATGGTGATCACGCCCTCCTCGGCCAGTTCGAAGCTCATCGATTTCATCACCATGTTCACGCCGGCCTTCGAGGAGCGGTAGACGAACTGGCCCGGCCCCTGGAGCGAACCGATCGAGCCCATGCGGCTGGAGATCACCACCAGCTTCTTCTCGTCGCCGGCCAGCAGGTTGGCGCGAAAGGCGGCGCTGACCCGCATCGGGCCCAGGATGTTGGTGTTCAGGCAGGCAAGCCAGGCGTCGTAGTCGGTCTCGTCCATGCCGGCGACCCGCTGGCCCATCACCCCGGCATTGTTGATCAGGACGTCGATCGGCACGCCCGCCAGCTCGTTGGCGCAGCCCCGTGCGGACGGCAGCTCGTCGACGTCCAGCGCGTGGACCGTGACCGCATCGCCCGCAAGCGCGTTGAGCGCGTCGGCCCGGTGCGGGTTGCGGCAACAGGCATAGACCCGCCAGCCGTCGGCGGCATATTGCCGGGTGAACTCCAGGCCGAGGCCGCGCGAGGCGCCGGTGATCAAGACGGAGGGCATCAACGAACTCCCTGGGGCGAGAAAACCGGACCGCACTCTGCCCAAGCCCCGGCGCGCAGGCAACCGGCGCCGGAACGCGCCGCCTGCGAAGGCTCAGCCGGCGGCGACGGCGGCCGGCGCGGGCGGGCTTTCGGCCGCCTCGGCCCGCAGGGCGGCCAGCCGGTCGGGCGCGCGCAGCAGGCTCGAGAGCATCAGGTCGGCGATCTCGACGCCGACCTGCTCGGGCGTGCGTTCGCCGGCCTGGCGCCAGCGCTTCGCCGTGGTCTCCAGGATGCCGGAGATGGCGATGTCCATGATCCAGGGATCGACCGGGCGGAAATCGCCGTCGGCGATGCCGGCCTCGATCAGCGCCAGCAGGGTGCGCCGCCAGGTCTGCAGCTTGTCGGCCGAGGAGCGGAAGGCCGGATTGCGCAGGGCGGGGTCGAACAGGAAGCCGAGTTCGTAGGGACCGGAGCAGAGCTGCACGGCCTCGTCCCGGATCAGCCGGTAGAGCCGCACCGGCACCGGGGCGTCCTGATCGGCGACCGCGCGGACCACCGCCAGCGCCGCGTCGTAGCAGGCATCCGCGAGCGCACCGAGCACCGCCTCCTTGTCGGCGAAATGGTAGTACAGCGCCGGTGTGCGCACGCCGGTGGCCTCGGCGATCTGCGCCATCGTCGTGCCGGCCACGCTCTGCCGCGAAAACAGCCGCGCCGCCGAGGTCAGGATCTCGGCCCGCGTGTCCATGCGCGCCGCGCCCGCGACCTGGCGGGGACGGCCCGGGCCGCGGCGGCGTCGGGACAGGGCGGGGGAGGCAGGGGGCATGGCGGCTCCTTCGAATTTAATATTTACTAAATAATAAATTTCATGCTAGCGGTAAAGCCGTTCCGGCGATGCGGACGGGGGCGTCCCGGAACCGAACCGGCCCGGGTGTCCCGATGACCGCCTCCGGGCGGACGCCGTTGCCAGCGCGAGGCTTTCCGGCCGGTTCGTCTGCAAGTCCCCCGACGCCTGTCTGACGGGAGGAACGGACATGCGCATCAAGGTCGATCCGGAGCTCTGCCAGGGCCACAACCGCTGCTGCGCCCTGGCGCCGGACCTGTTCGAGACCGACGAGTACGGGACCGCCAGCGCCGCCGGTGGCGGCGTGGTGCCACCCGGGCAGGAGGACGCCGCGAGGCTGGCGATCGAGAACTGCCCGGAATACGCGATCAGCGAAGTCGAGGACTGAACCGCCGTCCGGCCGGACGGAACGACAATCGGGGGACGCCATGAGCGAGAAGAGCATGAGCGACGAGACCACCAGCGAGGAACGCGCCGAGGCGCGCTGCCCGGTCAGCGACTGGGCCACCGACTACGACATCCTGGATCCCGACTATGTGCGCGATCCCGCGCCGATCTGGGAGGACCTGCGCCAGCGCTGTCCGATCGCCCATACCGAGCGCCACGGCGGGTCCTGGATGCCGACCCGCTATGCCGACCTGCAGGAGATGGTGCGCATGGTGCCGGCGCTCTCGAGTTCGTCGCCGGTGATCATCCCGCCGTCGGCGGAACTGCGCGAGCAGCTGATCGCCGAGCGTCGGGAATACGGTTCGGAAAATCCGCCGATCACGGCCGATCCGCCCGAGCAGAAGCCCTACAAGCAGCTCATCCTGCCGTTCTTCACGCCCAAGGCGGTGGAAGGCTATCGGCCCCTGACCGAGGCGCTGTGCCACGACCTGATGGACAGGCTGCTGGCGAAGGACAAGCCCGACGCGGCGGTCGACTACGCCCAGCAGATCCCGCCCCGGGTGATCGCCCACATGATGGGCATCGATCACACCCGGGCCGACGAGTTCACCGAATGGGCCCAGGGAATCCTGGAACTGGGCCAGCTCGATCCCGCGCTGCGCATGAAGTACCGGGCGATCATCCGCGACTTCTTCGCCGAGATGGTGGCCGAGCGGCGCAGGAATCCGGGCGACGACATGATCTCGACGCTGGTCGCCTCGAAGATCGAGGGCGAGCCCATCTCCGACTATACCGCGATCGGCATCTGCAACCTGATCCTGCTCGCCGGCATCGACACCACCTGGAGCTCGATCGGCGCCGCGCTGTGGCATCTCGCCGGGCACGCGGACGACCGCCGTCGCCTGTACGAGGACGACAGCCTGTTCCCCAGCGCCGTCGAGGAACTGCTGCGCTTCTATTCGCCGGTGAAGATGGGCCGCAAGGTCACCGAGCCGGTGGAATATGGCGGCGTCACCATGCAGCCCGGCGACAAGGTGATCCTGAACTTCCCGGCCGCCAATCGTGACCCGGAGGTTTTCGAGCGCCCGAACGAGGTCGTGCTCGACCGCCAGAAGAACCGCCACATCGCCTTCGGCATCGGCATCCACCGCTGCGCCGGTTCCAACCTCGCGCGCATGGAGATGGAGGTGGCGCTCAGGGTCTGGTTCGCCCGGACCCGCGAATTCGAACTGCGCGACGCCGAGACGGTGCGCTGGGCCGGCGGCCAGGTGCGCGGACCGCGCATCGTGCCGGTCACCGTGACCGCCGCCTGAAGACCGGGCCGACGCGCCCGTTGCCGGCCGGCCCGGGCCCCTGTGCCCGGCCGGCCGTTCGCGTCAGGATGAAGCCATGAGCCCGACACCGCTGCAGCCGCCGGTCAGCCGGCGGGTCATGAACCTCGCGCATTTCCTCCGCCAGGCCGCCCGCCGGGCGCCGGACGCGCCGGCGGTGATCCGCGGCGGGCAGGCGACCCGCTGGGCCGACTTCGACGCCCGCGTCGATGCCCTGGTCGCGGCGCTGGCGGCCCGCGGCCTGGGCAAGGGCGACCGGGTGCTGGTGCAGGCCCGCAACTCCCAGGCGATGTTCGAGACCATGTTCGCCGCCTTTCGTCTCGGCGCGGTCTGGGTGCCGACCAACTACCGGCTGCTGGCGAAGGACATCGCCTACATCGCCGGCGCGTCGGGCGCGCGGGCGCTGATCCTGGACCATGTCTTCCCCGAGACCCTGGCGGCGGTGCGCGCCGGCGTGCCGGAGCTGGCGCTCAGCATCGCCATCGGCGGTCCGCTGGAGGACTGCGCGGACTACGAGGACCTGCTGGCGCGGCACGCCGGCACGCAGGTCGACGAGGCCGCCGTCGACTACGACGATCCCTGCTGGTTCTTCTTCAC
>JBGTSP010000340.1:0-4168 GCA_041940205.1 Alphaproteobacteria bacterium | reverse complement strand
AACGGCAGCCTGCTGGCGAGCCACGCCCGCCGCCGCGACCTGTTCGCCGGGGCGGGCCGCCGGATCGTCGAACTGGCGCAGCGCTATTACCGGGACGACGACGCGCGCATCCTTCCCCGGGCCATCGCGTCGCGGGCGAGTTTCGCCAACGCCTTCGCCGTGGATCTCGCCATGGGCGGCTCCAGCAATTCGGTACTGCACCTGCTGGCCGCCGCGCATACGGCGGGTCACGATCTCGATCTCGGCTTCGTCGACGCGCTCTCGCGCCGGGTGCCGCATCTCTGCCGCCTGGCGCCGGCCAGCGAGGAGCACCACATCGAGGATTTCCATCGTGCCGGCGGCATTTTCGCGCTGCTCGGCGAGCTCGACCGGCTGGGCCTGATCGACACGTCCGGGACGACCTGCCACGCCGACAGCCTCGCCGAGGCGATCGCCCGCTGGGACATCATGGGCGATCCCGACCCCGACGCGCTGGAGCTCTACCGCGCGGCGCCGGGCGGCCGGCGCACCATCGCGGGCATGAGCCAGTCGGCCCGGCACGCGCTGCTGGATCGCGACCGCGCGGTGGGCTGTATCCGCGGCAAGGCGCATGCCTGGCGGCAGGACGGCGGCCTCGCGGTGCTGACCGGTTCCCTGGCGCCGGACGGCGCGGTGGTGAAGACCGCGGCGGTGCCCGACGGCATGGACCGGTTCGTGGGCCCCGCCCGGGTGTTCGAGAGCCAGGAGGCGGCGACGCAGGCGATCCTGTCGCGCCGCGTCCTTGCCGGCGAGATCGTCGTCGTTCGCTTCGAGGGTCCGAAGGGCGGGCCCGGCATGCAGGAGATGCTCTATCCCACCACCTATCTCAAGGCGGTCGCCCTGGAGCGGCGCTGCGCGCTGGTGACCGACGGACGCTTTTCGGGCGCGTCCGCCGGCCTGTCGATCGGCCATGTTGCGCCGGAGGCCGCCGACAGCGGGCCGATCGGCCTGGTCGAGGAGGGCGACGTGATCGAGATCGACATTCCCGGCCGCCGGCTCGACCTCGCCGTGCCGGCCGGGGAACTGGCGCGCCGGCGGCATGCCCGCGAGGCGGCCGAGGGGGTGCACTGGCGGCCCGAGGCGCGCGAGCGGGCGGTCTCCGACGCGCTGAAGCTCTACGCGCTGAGCGTGTCCAGCGCCGCCCGGGGCGCCGTGCGCGATCTCTCGCTCATGCCCTGAGGACGCGGCGGTAAAGAGGCACCGCGACGGTCGGCAGCATGTACATCGGCAGTTGCGCCAGGGCGAAGAAGGTCACGGTGTCCGGATCCGCCCGGTCGGCCAGCACCGCGAGGACGAGGCCCATGTTGCAGTTGCCGGCCATGTGCCCGGCGGTCAGGGCGATCCTCCGGCCGGCGCGCCAGAACAGGGCGGCCCCCAGCGCCTGCAGGGCGATGTTGCCGGCGAAGGCGCAGGCCACCACCAGCAGGGCGAAGCCGGGACGGGCCAGCGCCGTCTCGGTGACCCCGTCCATGATGGCGATGGCGAAGACCACCAGGCCGAGCACCGCGAGCCCGTCGAGGCGGCCGCTCTGGCGCGCCAGGTAGGCCGGGGGGAAGACCCAGCGCTTGAGCGCCCAGGCCGCCGCGAACGAGCCGCCGATGAAGAACACCAGCCGGCCCATCAGGTCGACGAGCGCGATGTCGAGGTCGAGCCCCAGCAGGTGCAGCGCCATCGGCGGCAGGGTCGCCGGCACCACCATGTGGCTGACCAGCACGCAGAACACCGAGAAGGGGGCGTTCAGTCCCATCACCAGGGCGAAGGCGGGAGCCGATGCGATCGGCGGCGCCGCGGCCATCAGCACCAGGGCGGCTTCGAGGCCCGGCGGCAGGCCGAAGGGCCGGATCGCCAGCCACATCGCCACCGGCGAGGCGACCAGCAGGAAGGCGGTGAACAGGCCCACGAGCGCCGGCTGCCGGCGGAAGGCGGCGATCTCGGCGAAGTCGAGGCGCAACAGGGCGAGTACCAGGTTGACGAAGATCACCGGCACCAGCAGCGGCCGGAACAGTTCGGCGAGCGGCGGCAGCGCCAGCCCCAGCAGCACGCCGAGCGCCAGCACCGGAGCGCCGCGCCGGCCGATCGCCTCCAGCAGCGGGGCGATCATGCCCCGCCGGACTCCCCGCGCGTCGGCGCGGCGGTCTCCCGCACCGACGGCCGTTCCCGCATCGCCGCGAACCAGTCGGCGAGCGCCGGTCGGGCCTCGAGCGCGGCCCGTCCGGGATCGGTGCGGGCGAACAGATCGAGCATCGGCAGGGCGTGCAGGTCGGCAAGCAGCGGCCGCTCGGCGAACCAGAAGGGAGCGGAAGCGGCATCGTTGTCGCCGGTCAGCCGGACGAGCTCGTCGAGCATCGTCTCGCTGGCCGCAAGCGCGCGCGCGAGAGCGTCCGGATCGGGCGGCGACCGGGTTGCCTGCGACAGCGGCACGTAGACCCCCCAGACCGCGTTCGGATAGGCGTAGGCATCGAGGATGCCGAGCACCTGGTCGTGCCGGGCGCGCCGGCGAAGCGCCACCGGCTGCAGCGGCGGCGCGGGATAGACCGCATCGAGATAGCGCAGGATCGCGCCGGTCTCGTAGAGCGTGAAACCGTCGTGCTCCAGCACCGGCATCTTGGCGAAGGGATGCAGCGCGCGATGCGCCGCGCGGGCGCGGGGATCGCCGAACAGGTCGACTTCGCGCAGGGTGTAGTCCACCGCCTTTTCGGCCAGCGCCAGGCGGACGCTGCGCACATAGACCGAGTAGGCGGCGCCATGCAGCACCGGTGCGGGAAGCGGCATCGGGCGCTCAGTCGTCGCCGGCTGCGGCCGTGTCCGCGTTCGCCGTGCCGAAACCGCCGGCGGACGGCGTGGCGATGACGAAGACGTCGCCGGCGGCCACCTCGGTCTCGTCGCGGCCGTCGAGCTCGCTGCGGCTGCCGTCGGTGCGCTCGACCCAGTTGCGCCCGCACTCGCCGTCGGCGCCGCCCTTCAGGCCGAAGGGCGCGATGCGCCGGTGCGAGGACAGGATCGAGGCGGTCATCGGCTCGAGGAAACGCAGGCGCCGGGTGGTGCCGTCGCCGCCGCGCCAGCGTCCGGCGCCGCCGGAGCCGCGGCGGATGCGGAAATCCTCCAGCAGCACCGGGAAGCGCCATTCCAGCACTTCCGGGTCGGTCAGCCGGGAATTGGTCATGTGGGTATGCACCGCCGAGGTGCCGTCGAAACCCTCGCCGGCGCCGGCGCCGCCGCAGATCGTCTCGTAATACTGCCAGCGGTCGTTGCCGAAGGTGAAGTTGTTCATCGTGCCCTGCGCCGCCGACATCACGCCCAGCGCGCCGTAGAGCGCGTCGGTGATGCACTGGCTGGTCTCGACATTGCCGGCGACCACGGCGGCGGGATATTGCGGCTTCAGCATGCTGCCCTCGGGGATGGTCAGCGTGATCGGCTTCAGGCAGCCGGCGTTGAGCGGAATGTCGGCCGGCACGAGGGTGCGGAAGACGTAGAGCACGGCGGCCCGGCAGACCGCGCTGGGGGCGTTGTAGTTGGTTTCGAGCTGCGCGGAGGTGCCGGTGAAGTCGATCGCCGCCGAGCGGCTGGCCCGGTCGACCCGGACACTGACCGCGATCCGGCTGCCGTCGTCCATCTCGTAGACGAAATCGCCGTCGGACAGGGCGTCGATCACCCGGCGAACGGATTCCTCGGCATTGTCCTGCACGTGGCGCATGTAGGCGTGCACCGTCTCCAGGCCGTAATGCGCGATGATCGCGTTCAGTTCCTGCACGCCCTTCTCGCAGGCGGCGATCTGCGCCTTCAGGTCGGCGATATTGTTGTCGACATTGCGCGAGGGCCAGCGGCCCGAGGCCAGCACCGCGCGGGTCTCGGCCTCCAGGAAGCGGCCGCCGTCGACCAGCTTGATGTTGTCCAGCAGCACGCCCTCTTCCTCGACGGTGCGGCTGTGCGGCGGCATCGAACCCGGCGAGATGCCGCCGATATCGGCATGGTGGCCGCGGCTGGCGACGTAGAACAGGCGCTCGCCGGCATCGTCGAACACCGGGGTGATGACGGTGACGTCGGGCAGGTGGGTGCCGCCGTTGTAGGGAGCGTTGAGCACGTAGACGTCGCCGGCGCGCATGGTGTTGCCGTGCTTGCGCATCACCGACTGCACGCTCTCGCTCATCGA
>JBGTSP010000339.1:0-4187 GCA_041940205.1 Alphaproteobacteria bacterium | reverse complement strand
CTGGCCGACAGCAAGTACCGGCCCTGCCCGCTGCTGGTGAAATATACCGAGGCCGGCTGGCTCGGCCGCAAGACCGGCCGCGGCTTCTACGACTATTCCGGCGAGGAACCGGTCCCCACCCGCTGATCCGCGGGCGCACCGCCCCGGTCCGCCAGCGCGCCCTCCAGCCGATCGCAGAAGGCCTCCAGCACATGGATGCGGGCATGGCGCTTGTCGTTGCCCGCGACCAGCGTCCAGGGCGCTCCGGCGGTGGACGTGAACTGCACCATGTCGTTCACCGCCCGCTCGTACTCCGGCCACTTTTCCCGGTTGCGCCAGTCCTCCTCGGTCAGTTTCCAGCGCTTGTAGGGCACGGCCTCGCGGGCCCTGAAGCGGGCAAGCTGCTCGTCCTGGGAAATGTGGATCCAGTATTTCATCAGCACGATGCCGTGCTCGAGGAGCTGTTCCTCGAAATCGTTGATCTCGCCGTAGGCGCGGCGCCATTCCTCGTCGCTGGCAAAGCCCTCGACCCGCTCGACCAGCACCCGGCCGTACCAGGACCGGTCGAACAGGGCGATCCGCCCGGCCCGGGGCAGGCGACGCCAGAACCGCCAGAGATAGTGCCGGGCGCGCTCCTCCTCGTTCGGCGCGGCGATGCCGTGGACGTCGTAGTTGCGCGGATCCAGCGCCGCGTCGATCCGCCGGATCGCGCCCCCCTTGCCGGCCGCGTCGGGTCCCTCGAAGACCAGGACGCTGGAGAGCCCGGCCTGCCTGGCCTGCAGATGCAGGCCGTGCAGGCGGCCCTGCAGGACGGCGAGCCGGTCGCGATAGGCCGGCTTGTCGAGACGCCGGTCGAGATCGAGGCGGTCGAGCACGCTTATCGCGTTGACCGCGTGCAAGGCGGCAGTGGCGCCGGCGTCCGGCTTCGCTCCCGCGCGCTTGCGGCCCTTCTTGCCCTTCCGCCCGCGCGCGGCGTTCGGCTTCGCCGTCTCCCGGTCGCCGTTGCCGCCGGCCCCGCGCACCTCGTCGAGGCGCCGGGCGAGCGCATCGCGCAACGCGGTCATGACCGTGATGCCGCGATAGTTGGCGTCCGCCCCCTCGACGATCTGCCAGGGCGCGGGGCCGCGATTGGTGCGCGAGATCAGGTGTCCTCCGACGGTGATGAAACGGTCGTAGAGACGCCAGTTCTCCCAGTCCCGCGCGCCCACCCGCGCCCGGGTCAGCGGATCGGCCTCCAGGTTCCGCAGCCTTTTTTCCTGGCCGTCCCGGCTCAGATGCATCCAGAACTTCACGATCAGCGCACCGTCGCGCACCAGCGTGGTCTCGAAGCGGACGATGTGCTCCAGCCGGCGGGCCAGTTCGGCCTCGTCGATCCGCCGGTGCACCCGGTCGAGCAGGGGCCGCGAATACCAGGCGCTGAGGAACAGGCCGATCCGGCCCCGGGCCGGAAGGTCGCGCCAGTAGCGCCAGAATTCCGGCCGTTCGCGTTCCCCCTCGAAGGGTTCGTCATAGGCCAGCACCGACAGGAAGCGCTGGTCCATCCATTCGCTGATTAGGCCGACGCACTCGCTCTTGCCGGCGCCGTCGACGCCCGCGAACAGCACCAGCACGGGAAAGTGCCGGTGGCGGCGCAGTTCGTCCTGCAGGGCCAGCAGGTCCTGGCGCAGGGGTCCGGAAAGCGCCTTGTAGTCGTCCTTCGGGAGCGTCCGGCCCAGTTCCGCGGTTTCGAACATGGCGTCCCCTGTTCCGGCGCCGACGCCGAGCGCGCCGCCGCGCCCCGCAAACTGGCACCCGCCGATCGACCCGGTCAATCGGTCCCGGCTTCCTCCCCGAGGCCGCGCCGGATCAGCGCCGCCGCGGCCTGTGGATCCTCCAGCGGCATCAGGTGGCCGTACCGCGGGTCTTCCAGAAAGACGGATCCCGGCGCGCGCCGCCGCCAGTCCTGCCAGAGCCTGTCGGGAAACACGAAGGACGGGGCGCCACGCAGCGCCACGACCGGGATCCCGAGCCGCCCCAGGGGGCCCCACAGGGCATGTACCTGCAGATAGTTGTGGGCCTCCCAGGCCTTGGGGAAGGCCAGCGTGACGCCGCCTTCCGGACTGTCGCGCAGGCCGTGGCGGACCAGCAGCTCGATCGCCTCGTCGGAGAACCGGCGGTAGACGCGCTGCGTGCGGCAATAGTCCCGGAAGGCCGCATGGTCGGGCCAGCGGTCGGGTTTCTCCAGCGTGTTGCGGATCAGCCGGACGCGGGCCATCAGCCGCCGCGGCAACAGCCGGAACATCAGCCAGATTGCCGTCGGCACCATCGCCGGCTCGAACAGGACCAGGCGCGAGAACAGGTCTGGCCGGCGGCTGGCGGCCAGCACCATGCAGGTCGCCCCCATGGAATGGCCGATGCCGGTCACCGGGCCGCGGTCCGCGGCTTCCAGCTCGGCGATCATCGCCGCCGCGTAGTCGTTCCAGGTCAGGTCGGCGGGCGGCGGGCCGGCTTCCGGGTCGGTCGCCGCGTGCTCCGAGGCGCTGAGCGCGAAATCCCCGCCGAGAGCGGCGAGAAAGGGTTCGTAGACGGCGAGCGGAAAGCCGTTGGCCGGAGCGAAATGCGCCGGCGGGCGAGGGCCGGAAGCGATCGCCTGCGATCCGGCCCCGCCCGCCGCGATATCGGTGTCTGCCATGCCGCGCGCCTCCCGCCGGGTCGGGCGCGCCAGCCGGCCGCTAATGCAGGCTGAGGCCGCCCCGCCGGTCCAGTTCGAACCGTCCCTCGAGCACGGTGTGGGCCCATTTGACCGTCGCGTCCAGCCCGCCGAAGGGGAAGAAGTGCAGCGGCGCAAGCGGCACGCCGGTCTGCATCGCCCCGACCGCCAGCGCGCGCACCATCCGGTCCGGCGTCACCGGCGCCAGCATCTGGCCGATCTTGCCGGCCTGCCGGCGCAGCGTGCCGAGCGAGGCGCCGATGCCGCACTGGCCGGCATAGCGCAGCAGCGACGTCATCGAACAGACCCCGGCCAGGCCGGCATGCACCGGCGGCGCGGCCGGGTCGCGGGCAATCGCGCCGGCCCAGTGCAGCAGCGGGTCGGCATCGAAGCCGAACTGGGTGACGAGATGCACGGGCAGGCCGGCGGCCGCGGCCAGGGCACGTTTCTCCACCAGCGCCGCCTCCAGCGCCGTGGCATCCAGCAGGGGATGGCTCTCGGGATGGCCCGCGATCCACAGCCGCGACAGCGCCAGGCCGTCGAAACAGCCGCTGCGCAGCAGCGCCGCGGTGCTGTCGAACGGACCCGCCTGGCGTGGCCCGCCGCCGGCGATCAGCAGCAACTCGTCCACACCGGCCCGCGCGACCAGCGCCTCCAGCAGGCGCGCGAGCGCCTCCCGCCCGGCGAGGTCGCGGGCCGCGATGTGCGGCACCGCGCGCATGCCTTCGCCGGCAAGGCGGCCGGCGGTCTCCACCAGCGCGGCCGGATCGCTGCCCGGCAGGCTGGTGATGAAGACCCGCGTTCCCGGACGCAGCAGACGATCGAACCGGGTCACCTTGCGTGCTCCCGCCGGGGTGACCTCGAGCGAGAAACCGTTCAGCAGGTCGACGATGGCGGCGCGTTCGGCGAAATCGTCACGCTGGATGTCCATGGCAGCCTCTCCGCGGGCGGGGTGTTTCCCGCCAACTAGGCTCTGGAGAGGGCGCGCATTGGCTCACGCGCGGCATCGCGACGGCGAAATGCGGCGCGGAAGAAATCGCCGTTCCGGCCGCGACCGGAAAGCGACCGTCAGCTCGCCAAAGACGACAGGTAGTGTTCGATCAGCGCGATCGCGTCGGGGCTGCTCCATTCGGCCGGCCCCACCAGGCGACCGAGCTCGCGGCCGTCCGGCCCGATCAGCACCGTGGTCGGCAGGCCGAGCGCGCCGAAGGCGCGATGCGACTTCATCTTCGGGTCGTTGAACTGCCCCAGATGGCTCAGGCCTTCCTTGCGGTAGAAGCGATCGACGACCGGCAGGCCGCCGCGGTCCGCGGAGAGCGCCAGCACGGTGAAGGGCAGGCCTTCGTCGCGATCGGCGAAATGGGCCTGCAGCCGGTCAAGGTCCTTCATCTCCCGCACGCAGGGCGCGCACCAGGTGGCCCAGAAGTTGACCAGCACGACCTGGCCGTCGAAATCCGAGGCGTGCACGATGCTGCCGTCGGCAGCGCCGATGGAATAATCCGGCCGCCGCTTGCCGACC
>JBGTSP010000338.1:0-4188 GCA_041940205.1 Alphaproteobacteria bacterium | reverse complement strand
GCCTCGTCGATCGACAGCGGCTCGACCGACGGTGTCACATCCTGCATCAGCGCGCGCACCTGCCGGCCGGCTTCGGAGTATTTCGCCATGTCGGGCTTGATCACGACCGCGTCCGGGCAGGCCTTCAGCGCCTTGAACATCGGCATCGCCGAATGCACGCCGTAGGTGCGGGCGACATAGCAGGCGGCCGAGACCACGCCGCGCCGTCCGCCGCCGATGATCACCGGCTTGTGCGCCAGCTCGGGGTGATCGCGCTTTTCCACCGTGGCGTAGAAGGCGTCGCAGTCGATATGCGCGATCGCCAGCGTGTGCAGTTCGGGATGGCGCAGCAGACGGGGGGAGCGGCAGGCCGGGCAGGTTCTCGCCGCGTCGGCGATCTCGGTCTGGCAGTCCCGGCAGAATCCCGCCGCGCCGCCCGGCGCCGTCGCGTTCACGGCCGCCCTATCCCGGCCACAGCCAGGCCGCGCCGCGCACGCCGCTGGAATCGCCGTGACGGTTGCGCACGAAACCGGTGTCGACCCTGTCGGAGAAGACCCAGCGGTCCCAGCGGGTCGGGACGGCGTCGTACAGGAAGTCGATGTTCGAGAGGCCGCCGCCCAGCACGATCACGGCCGGATCGAACAGGTTGATGACGCTGGCCAGCGCCCGGGCCAGCCGGTCGGCGTAGCGCTCCAGGCTGGCGCGGGAGGCGGCGCCGGTATCGGCGGCGATCTCGGCGGCGCTCAGCGCGGCCCCGCCGGCGCGGCGATGGTCGGCTTCCAGGCCGGGCCCGGACAGGAAGGTCTCGATACAGCCCGCAAGCCCGCAATAGCAGGGCGGCCCCGGCAGCTCGCCGGCCTCGGGCGAGGGCCAGGGCAGGGGGTTGTGCCCCCATTCGCCGGCGATCGCGTTCGGTCCGGCGATCAGCCGGCCGTCCACCGTCAGGCCGCCGCCGACGCCGGTGCCGAGGATCACGCCGAAGGCGGTGGTCGCACCGCGGGCCGCGCCGTCGCTGGCCTCGGAGAGGATGAAACAGTCGGCATCGTTGGCCAGCCGCACCGGCCGGCCGAGGCGACGGGCCAGGTCCTGATCGAAGGCGGTGCCGATCAGCCAGGTGGAGTTGGCGTTCTTGATCAGGCCGGTGGCGGGCGAGATGGTGCCGGGAATGCCGACGCCGACAGTATCGGCGGCACTGTCCTGCAGGGATTCGACCAGCCCGGCGACGGCCTCCAGCGTGGCCCGGTAGTCGCCGCGCGGCGCGGCGATCCGCCGGCGCCGGCGTTCCCTTCCGTCCTCGTCGAGCAGCAATCCCTCGATCTTGGTGCCGCCGAGATCGATCCCGATCCGCATCGCGTCGCCTGTCGCCGCCTCAGGCGGCCGGTTCCGCCGGCGCGGGCCGGCCGTCGAGGCGGGCGAGAATCCAGGCGCTTGCCGCGTCCCAGTCGTCGATCCGCACCTCGGCGCTCTCCGCCTTGTCGATCATCCGCGCGAGGCGGTCGTCGGCGACGAAATGGATGCGGGCGATCTCCGGGGCGTGGTGGGCGACCGAGGCATGGTTGTGCGGGATGTCGTCGATGAAGAAGACCGGCGCGTCGACCTTGCCCGCGAGCGCCCGCGCGGCGGGTCCCTTGAGCCCGGAATTGGCGATCACCGGCAGGTCCAGGCCGATCCGGCGCAACGCCCGTTCGCGGCCGGGCCGGTGTTCGGGTTTCAGATTGGTCAGCACCACGACGTCGGCCGCCTCGGCCAGCCGGGCCATCGCCTGCTTCACCCGCGGCACCGCGGGCAGGTCGTGGGCGCGGGCGCGGTAGAAATCCTCGAGCTGGGCGCGCACCTCGTCGTGCGCCAGCACGCGTCCGCTGGAATCCTCGGTGATGTTGCCGGTCAGCGCGAAGCTGCGCAGGGTCAGGGTGTGGCCGCGCGAGGCCAGGAAGTCCTCGAGCGCGGCGACGAAGGCGAAGATCACCTCGTCGGCATCGCACAGGATCAGCGGCCGGGCGGCGTCGAGGCCGAGGGCCTCGATCTGCCTGGCGGTCTCCTCGGACAGTGTTTCCTGATCGTGCCGCAGGGCCATTCAGATGCTCTCCTCGTGCCGGCCGCCATCGGGAAACAGCAGGCGATGGCGGGCCCGCGCGACCAGGTCGTAGGGCAATCCGTGCCGGTCGCAGAAACCGGTCAGGTCGGGTTCGTGGCCCAGCAGGAACTCCAGCACACCGATCAGGGTCTCGCGCTCGCCGGCCCGCGCCCGGAGATCCTCGGGCGCCATGCCGGTCAGCGCCAGCAGGCGGTCACGCAGGTCGGGGTCGGCGACGATGTCGGCGAGAGCCGTCAGGGCGAGGGTCTCGGCCTCTGAAATCGGTGGGATTCTGCTCATCTTCGCAATGCCGGGGGTGAACGCGACGGGCGGCGGGGGCCATGGTTTGGCGTGGTCTGGCCCGCAGAACCATGTATATACTGATCCGCGTCGGTGCACACGGGACGGGTCTCGCAGAAGGGTTCACGATGACAAAGAGTGTTCTGATTGTGGAAGACAACGAACTGAACATGAAGCTGTTCGATGATCTTCTGCAGGCCAACGGGTACAGCACGATCCAGACCCGAGACGGCATGGAAGCCCTGTCGCTGGCCCGCGAGCACAAGCCCGACCTGATCCTGATGGACATCCAGCTTCCCGAGGTTTCGGGGCTCGAGGTCACGAAATGGATCAAGGAAGACGAGACCCTGCGTTCGATCCCGGTGATCGCGGTGACCGCGTTCGCCATGAAGGGAGACGAGGAGAAGATCCGCGAGGGCGGATGCGAGGCCTATATCGCCAAGCCGATATCGGTGCAGGAGTTCCTCAACACCATCGACAAGTATCTGCAGTAAGAAGGCGCGGGGCGCGGTTCGAGAACGATGTCAGCCCGGGTACTGGTCGTCGATGACGTTCTGCCGAACGTCAAACTGCTCGAGGCCAAGCTAACCAACGAGTATTTCGAGGTGGTCACGGCGATGGACGGCCCCCAGGCGCTGGAGGCCGTCTCGCAGCACGACCCCGACATCATCCTGCTCGATGTCATGATGCCCGGCATGGACGGTTTCGAGGTCTGCCGCCGGTTGAAGGAAGACCCCAAGCACCGGCACATTCCCGTCGTCATGGTGACCGCGCTGAGCGAGGTCGCGGACCGGGTGCAGGGCCTCGAATCGGGAGCGGACGACTTCCTGACCAAGCCGGTCAACGACGTGGCGCTGTTCGCCCGGGTGCGCTCGCTGGTGCGCATCAAGATGATGACCGACGAGCTGCGCCTGCGCGAACAGACCTCCAGTCTGCTGGGCGTGAACGAGGAAGACCAGATCGAGGACGATCCGAAGGATGCCCGGATCCTGATCGTCGAGGATCGCGACATCTATGCCCGCAACCTGGTTTCGCAGATCGGCGAGACCCACGTCCCGGTGATCGCGCCGCCCGATCCGCAGCAGCGGCTCGATGAGGCGCGCAGCGGCGCCTACGATCTGATCATCGTCTCCCTCACCCTGCAGGAAGAGGACGGCCTGAAGGTGTGCTCGCAGATGCGCTCGCTGGAATCGACCCGGCAGACGCCGCTGCTGATGATCGTGGACGACGGTTCGGAACAGCTCGATCGCCTGGTCAAGGGGCTCGAGATCGGCGTCAACGACTACCTGATACGACCGGTCGACAAGAACGAGATGCTGGCCCGGGTGCGGACCCAGTTGCGCCGCAAGCTGTTCGAGGACCGTCTGCGGGCGAACTACCACATGTCGGTGACCATGGCGATCACCGACCCGCTGACCGGCCTGTACAACCGCCGCTACACCGAGACCCATCTGGACAACCTGATCGCCCGGGTGAAGGGCGGCGGCAACGCCATCAGCCTGCTGATGATGGATATCGACCACTTCAAGGCGGTCAACGACACGCACGGCCACAATGTCGGCGACGAGGTGCTGCGCGAGTTCGCCGAACGCATCGCCCAGGGGGTGCGCGGAATCGATCTGGCGGCCCGCTATGGCGGCGAGGAGTTCGTCGTCGTCATGCCCGACACCACCATCGAGGTGGCCGGCCGGGTCGCCGAGCGTCTGCGCGAGGAGGTCGCGGGCGAGCCGTTCAAGATCGGCGAGCCGGCGGGCGAACTGAGCGTCACCGTCAGCATCGGTGCTACGCAGACCAAGACCACCGCGGAGCCGGCCGACGAATTGGTCAAGCGGGCC
>JBGTSP010000337.1:0-4195 GCA_041940205.1 Alphaproteobacteria bacterium | reverse complement strand
AGCTGATGCGCGCGCTGCGCAAGCTGCTGGAGGCAGGCCACAGCCTGATCGTCATCGAGCACAACCTGGACGTGATCCGCGCCAGCGACTGGCTGATCGACCTGGGCCCCGAGGGCGGCGACGGCGGCGGCCGCATCGTCGCCGAGGGTACGCCCGAGGACGTCGCCGGCGTCGCCGGCAGCCATACCGGCCGCTATCTCGACGAGGTGCTGAAGAGTTCCTCGAAGGCCCCGGCGCTGAGCGACCAGCGCAAGGGCGCGAAGACGCGCAAGACGGGCGGCGGCAAGGGCGCGGGACGCAAGAAGGGCGGCCGGAAGGCGGCCTGAGAAAACGGGGTCAGACCGGCAGCAGCGCGGCGGCGACCCGGCGTTCCTCCATCAACAGCACGTTGTAGGTCCGGCAGGCCGCGCCGGTGTCCATCGGCTCGAGCGCGATGTTCCATGCCTTCAGCGCGGCCCGGAGCGCCGCCGGCGGCGGCTGCAGGCTTGGCCCGCAGCCCAGCAGCAGCAGTTCGACCGGCGGCGTGCGATCGCGCAGGAGATCGAGGCTGTCCGCGGTGACCTCCGCGAAACCGGCAACCGACCAGGCGGCCTGAAAGTCCCGGCCGACGATCAGCGGTCCGGCATGCAGCGCCTCGTTGATGCGAAAGCGCCCCTCGCCGTAGGACTGGATCAGGTTGGGCCGGACCGGTTGTTGCGCGCTGTCGGCCATGGCGTCCGCTCCGGCGGCGCCTAGGAGGCGGCCTCGTCCCCGGTCGCGGCGAGCGGCTCGTTGCTGCCGCGGCGCTTGTCGATGCCCAGCATGATCAGGATCGGCGAGGCGATGAAGATCGAGGAATAGGTGCCGACGATCACGCCCCAGATCATCGCCGCGACGAAGCCCTGGATCACCGGGCCGCCGAACACGAACAGGGCGACGAGCGCCAGCAGCGTGGTCGCCGAGGTCATCACGGTACGCGCCAGAGTGTCGTTGACCGACAGGTCGAGCACGGCCTCGATCGAGCGCGACTTGTAGCGCCGCAGGTTCTCGCGGACCCGGTCGTAGACCACCACGGTATCGTTGATCGAATAGCCGACGATGGTCAGCAGGGCGGCGATGGTCGAGAGATTGAACTCGAGCTGGAAGACCGCGAACATGCCGATCGACAGGGCCACGTCGTGCACCAGGGCGACCACGGCGCCGACGCCGAAATGCCATTCGAAGCGGAACCAGATGTAGATCAGCATCAGGATCACGGCGAGCAGGATCGCCAGCGCGCCCGCCTCGATCAGTTCGCCGCTCACCTTGGGGCCGACGAATTCGACGCGCCGGTAGTCGACCGCGCTGCCATATTCCCTGTCGAGCGCGGCCTTGACGGTCTCGACCGCCGCCTGCTGCGCCCGGGCGTCGCCCGGCTGGCGCTCGATGCGGATCAGCACGTCGCTGGCCTGGCCGAACTCCTGCAGCGTCACCTCGCCGAGGCCGAGGCCGCCCAGCGTGCCGCGCAGCGCCGGCAGATCGGCGCTCTCGCCGGGCATGCGCACCTCGACCAGGATGCCGCCGCGGAAGTCGATGCCGAAATTCAGACCGGGGGTGAAGCCGAGGACGATCGAGGCGGCGACCAGCACGGCCGAGAGCGTCATGCACAGGCGCCGGACGCGCATGAAGGGAATGCGGGTCTGCGAGGGCACCAGTTTCAAGCGCATCATCGGCGGGCCTCCTAGACCGGCAGGGTGGCCGGACGGGTCCGGCGCAGCCAGATCACCAGCATCAGGCGGGTCACCGTGACCGCGGTGAAGACCGAGGTCAGGATGCCGATGCCCAGGGTGACGGCGAAGCCGCGCACGGGGCCCGAGCCCATGGCGAACAGGATTGTGGCGGCGAGGAAGGTGGTGACGTTGGCGTCCAGGATGGTGCCGAGCGCCCGCTGGTAGCCCGCGTCCATTGCCGCGAACGGGGTCTTGCCGGCGCGTATCTCCTCGCGGATGCGCTCGAAGACCAGCACGTTGGCGTCCACCGCCATGCCGATCGTGAGCACGATGCCGCCGGCGATGCCCGGCAGGGTCAGCGTGGCCTGCAGCATAGACAGCAGGCCCATGATCAGGAACAGGTTGATCACCAGGGCGATGTCGGCGGCCAGCCCGAAGATGCCGTAGGAGAGCACCATGAAGACCATGACCAGGGCGAAGGCGATGATCGCGGCGATCTCGCCGGCATCGATCGAGTCCTGGCCGAGCGAGGGGCCGACCGTGCGCTGCTCGATGACGATGATCGCCGCCGGCAGGGCGCCGGCGCGCAGCAGCAGCGAGAGCTCGTTGGCCTCGGGCACGGAGAAGTTGCCGGTGATGATGCCGGAACCGCCGAGGATCGGCTGGCGGATCACCGGGGCCGAAATCACCCGGTCGTCCAGCACGATGGCGAAGGGCCGGCCGACATTGGCGGCGGTGACCTTGCCGAACTTCTCGCCGCCCACGGTATCGAAGCGGAAGCTGACCACGGGCTGGCCGCGATCGTAGGTGGTCTGCGCGTCGACCAGGTGCTCGCCCGAGACCTCGACCTTCTTGCGCACCACGAAATATTCGGACGGCGAGCCGTCCGGGTTGCGCTCGTAGCTCTCCAGCAGTTCCGAGCCCGACGGCAGGCTGCCGCCCTGGCGCACCTGGTTCGGGTTCGCGGTCTGGTCGACCATGCGGAAGACCATCTTCGCCTGCTGCATCGGCGGCAGCGAACTGACGCCGGGAAGCTGCAGCAGGATGCGGGCCGCGCCCTGGCGCTGGATCGTCGGCTCGGAGACGCCGAGCTCGTCGACGCGCCGGCGCAGGACCTCGATCGCCTGTTCGACGACCCGGTCCAGGGTTTCCTTTTTCGATTCTTCCGTCAGGCGCACGGTCACGAGCCCGTCGGAGGTCGCCTCGACCTCGATGTCGTCGCCGCCGCCGGTGCCGGTCAGCAGGTTGAAGCGCAACTGCGAGGCGGTGCCGCGGATCGCCTCGAGCGCCGTCTCGAACTGCTCGGGCTGGGTGAGCTGCACGGTGACGCTCTCGCCGCTGACGCCGAGATTGCGGTAGCGCACCCGCTTGCCCTCGACCCGCGCCTCGCGCAGGGCCTGGCGGATGGCGTCCTCGCGGTTCTCCAGCTCTTCCTGCACGACTTCGGCAATGCCGACCTCGAGCAGGGCATGCGAGCCGCCCTGCAGGTCGAGGCCGAGATTGAGCTGGCGGGCCGGGATCGTCTCCGAGAGCTTCTCCGCGGTTTCGCGATCGAGGAAGTTGGGCAGGGAGAACAGCACGCCGATGACGCAGACAAGCGCCACCAGGACCATCTTCCAGGGAGCGAAATAGAGCATGACGTTCCGGGGTTCGCGGCTGGCCGCGGGCTATTTCTTGCTGCCGAAGCTGAACAGCGACTTCTTCTCGCCGCCTTCGCCCGAACCGGAGTCGGCCGTCTTGGGCTTGTCGCCGCCCTTGACCGGCTCGCCGCGGGACATCACCGAGGTGATGGTCGATTTCAGCACGCGCACGCGGACATTCTCGGCGAGCTCGACCTCGGCCTGCTCGTCGTCGACCACCTTGGTGACCTTGCCGATCAGACCGCCGCCGGTGACCACCTGGTCGCCGCGACGGAGGTTGGTGACCATCTCGCGATGCTCCTTCACCTTCTTCTGCTGCGGGCGGATCAGGAAGAACCAGAAGATCACGAAAATCAGGACGAACGGCAGGAGGCTGGTCAGCATGTCGCCGCCGCCAGCGCCCGCGCTCTGGGCATATGCCGGGGAAATCAGCATTCGCGCCTCGTTGCACCGGGGATAAGGAAGTCGCGGACTATATCGGCGGGCAACGGGAATGCAACCGGCGGATCACGTCCGCGCGTTGACCATCGAACCCGCTCTAAATAGGGTCCGCCGCTGCCGTTTCACAGGGTTCACGTTCCGATCATGCCGACGCTCCCCGATTCCGATTCCGCCCTTCTCGTCCGCATCGCCGAAGCCCTCGAGCGATTGGCCCCGCCGCCCGCGCCCGAGCCGGATTTCGGGGCTGCCGACGCCTTCGTCTGGCACGCCGATTCCGAGGCCCTGGAGCCGGTGCCGGCGGTCAACCGGGTGGAGCTGCACCTGCTGAAGGGCATCAGCCGCAGCGCCGATACGCTGATCGAGAACACGCGGCGTTTCGCCGCCGGCCTGCCGGCCAACAATGCGCTGCTCTGGGGCGCGCGCGGC
>JBGTSP010000336.1:0-4237 GCA_041940205.1 Alphaproteobacteria bacterium | reverse complement strand
GATGGGCACCGGGCAGGCCGACGGCGAGAACCGGGCGGTGGCCGCGGCCGAGGCCGCGATCGCCAACCCGCTGCTCGACGACGTCTCGATGCGCGGCGCCCAGGGCGTGCTGATCAACATCACCGGCGGCGCCGACCTCGCGCTGCTGGAGGTCGATGCCGCGGCGGAGCGTATCCGTGCGGAGGTCGATCCCGACGCCAACATCATCGTCGGGGCGGCGCTGAACGACGGCCTGGAAGGCCAGATCCGCGTCTCCGTCGTCGCCACCGGCATCGGTGCCGAGGAGGGGGCCCAGCATGCCCCGATGCCGGCACCGCGGCTGGCCGCGATCTCCGGCCAGCGCATCGAGACGGACGAAGGCGCTCCGGCGGCCAGCGAGCCGGCCCAGGCCGCGCCCGCCGCGCCGGTGGCCGATGCCGTCCGGCAGGCGGAAACCGGCGGTCTGGCCGTCGAGACGCCGCCGGCGCCCGCCGCACAGGCGCCCGCGGTCGCCGTGACCACGGCCGGCGCGACGGCCGGCGCCGCCGCGATCGCCGTCCAGCCGCAGGAAACCGCCGAACCGCTCGAGGCGCCCCGGCAGGCGGAAGAGCCCCGGGCGGAGGTGCAGGTGCCACGGCCCAAGAGCATCACCCGGGCCGAACCGGAAGCGCCGGCGGTCGAGCTCGAGCGCAAGCCCAGCCTGCTGGAGCGGGCCGAGGAGCGTCGCGAGGTCTTCATCGCGCCGAAGCCCGCCGCGCCGAAGGCGGGCAAGCCGCTTGGCCGGCCCGACGCGATGCGCGAGGCCGAGGTGATGAATGCCGAAGCCGGCGCCCGCCAGCCCGAGCGCCCGGCGCAGCGGGGCCTCGGTGGACTGTTCTCGCGGATGGCCGGCAAGCGCGCCGAACCGGCCGCCCCGGCCGCGCCCGAGGCGACGGCGCCGGTGGCGACGGCGCCGGAGACGGCGGCGGGTGACACGGTTGCGGCGCAGACCGCCGCGCCGGCCCTGCCGCCGCGGCCGGTGGTGCAGGCGCCGCCGCAGATCGAGCCGGCGACGCCCACGCTTGCGGACCCGGTTCCGGCCGCGCCGGTCGCCGCCGCCCCGGTCGCCACCGCCCCGGTAGAGGCCCCGGTCGAGAACCGGCTCAGCCTCGGCACGCCGGATCCGCAGGATCGCCTGACGCGGGTCTCGCAGGAGGAGGATCTGCTGGAAATTCCCGCTTTCCTGCGCCGTCAGGCGAACTGAAGCGGTCCGAAAGACCAACGCGCCGGCCGGGGTTCCGACCCCGGCCGGTCGCTTTTTGCGGCCTGCGCAAAGATCTGTAACAGGCTTTGATTGGTCCTGGTCTTCGCGAGCCCGTATTGCCACACATTGTAATGCCCTGTGATTGGCAATTTCCCGGCCTTTTTAGGACATTTCGATGACCGATTTGGTCGAGTTGGGCCGCGAGGGGTGCGGTCCGGGTTTGGGGGCGTGAGTTTGACCGGTTACCACCAGAAAACGCTGAAGAGCGCGATCAACTGCACCGGCGTCGGCCTGCATGGCGGCCAGCGTATCAACATGACGCTGGAACCTGCGGCGCCGGGAACCGGTATCCGCTTCGTGCGCAGCGATTGTGGCAACGCCGAGATTCCCGCCCGCTGGGACCATGTTCACGACACCAGGATGTGCACCGTGCTCGCCAACGAGGACGGCATCAGTGTCGGTACGGTCGAGCATCTGATGGCCGCGCTGGCCGGCTGCGGCATCGACAACCTGATCGTCCGGCTGGACGGCCCGGAAGTGCCGGTGATGGACGGTTCCTCGGCGCCCTTCGTCTTCCTGGTCGAGTGCGCCGGCATCGAGCCCCAGGCCGCGCCGCGCCGTTCGATCCGGGTGCTGCGCGAGGTCTCGGTGCGCGACGGCGACAAGCGCATGTCGATCGGGCCGTCGGCCGGTTTTTCCGTGGCCTTCGAGATCGATTTCGAATCCCGCGCCATCGGCCGGCAGACCGGCTGGTACGACCTGCACAATGGCGGCTTCAAGAAGCAGCTCTGCCGGGCCCGGACCTTCGGTTTCGAGCGGGACGTCGAGCAGTTGCGCGCGGCCGGTCTTGCCCGCGGCGGCTCGCTGGAGAACGTGGTGGTGATCGGCGCGAACGATGCGGTGCTGAACAGCGACGGCCTGCGCTATGACGACGAGTTCCTGCGTCACAAGGTGCTCGATACCGTCGGCGACCTGTACCTCGCCGGGGCGCCGCTGCTGGCCCATGTCGAGGGCGTGCGCGGCGGTCATGCGATGAACAACCTGCTGCTGCGCTCGCTGTTCGCCGATCCGGACAACTGGACCTGGAGCGACGCCGCCCCGGTGGCGACCCGTCCGGCCGCGGACCGCTTCGCCGAAAGCACGCTGGCCGCGGCGGGCTAGACCGCCAGCCGAGCGCCCTGCCGGCAGTCGCCGGCGGGATATCCCGCCGGTTCGCGATCCGGCGGGCTTCAGGTATCGCGGCCCGACCGCCGCCGTTCCGACAGGCTCTTGACCAGACTGCTGACCGCGGCCCTGACATCGGGGTCGTTGATCTCGGAGTAGTTGCGGGCCAGTTCGATCACCGCCCGGTTGCGCCCGCCATGCTCCATGTCGGGCATCTCCGATTCCTCGTCCAGGCTCTCGAAGAAGTAGGAGACGTGGACGTTCAGGTATTTCGCCATCTCGTAGAGCCGGCCGGCGCTGACCCGGTTGGCGCCGGTCTCGTATTTCTGCACCTGCTGGTAGGACAGGTTCAGGGCGTTGGCGAGATGTTCCTGCGTGAGCCCCAGGACGGCGCGTCGTTCTCGAATGCGTTCCCCGACATGGGCATCGACGCGTTTGGCTAGTCTGACCATCCAGGCCTCCACAGTGTGCCTACAAACAAAGACCGGTCTCCCGGGGAGACCGGCACTGTCACGACTGCAGGGGGTGGATTATGCGTCCACGGGGCGCGAATTTGTTTGAACCAACTATGCAAGAACGCCCATCGAATGCAAGCAATCTGTCGCATTCGGCTTCGCTATTTGCGAATCGCACATCGAAAAGGCAGATGGGCCGGGATTTCGCCGGCCACCGGGGCGATTCGCGCTGTCGTGCTGGCCCTGCGGCGGTGATATAACCGCCGGCAGCCCATGAGAATCGCTCTGTCACACCGACCGTCCGTGTCCCGTCCGATCGCCGCGCTGCTGCATCTGCTGGTGCTGTTCGCGATGTTCTGGCTGACCGCGTGCAGCGACCAGGAACGGGAGGTCTACCAGGCCCGTCCGGTGGACGAGCTGTACAACGAGGCGCTCGACCAGCTGCAGACGGGCTCGGCCGAGCTGGCGGCGCTGGGCTTCGAGGAAGTGGAGCGCCAGCACCCCTACAGTTCCTGGGCCCGCAAGTCTCAGGTCATGGCCTCCTATGCCTACTACCTGGCCAACCGCTACGACGATGCCATCCTCGCCGGCGAGCGTTTCCTGCAGCTGCATCCCGGCAATGCCGACGCGCCCTATGTCTTCTACCTGATCGCCATTTCCTACTACGAGCAGATCACCGACGTCGGACGCGACCAGCGCATCACCCAGCTCGCGCTGTCGTCGCTGCAGGAGGTGGTCGATCGCTATCCCGAATCCGAATATGCCCGGGACGCGCGGCTGAAGATCGACCTCACCCGCGACCATCTCGCGGGCAAGGAAATGGAGGTCGGTCGCTACTACCTCAAGCGCAACAATTACGCGGCCGCGATCAACCGTTTCCGCCATGTCATCGAGAAGTACCAGACCACGACCCACGTGCCCGAGGCGCTGCACCGGCTCACCGAGTCCTACCTCGCGCTGGGCGTGGAACGGCAGGCGCAGACCGCGGCGGCGGTTCTGGGTCACAATTTTCCCGGCAGCGACTGGTATCGCGACAGCTATGCGCTGCTGACCGGGCGCGGACTGGAACCGGAGCCCGATGACGGTTCCTGGCTGTCGCGGCTGAAGAACCTGCTCTGAGCGATCCCGCGGCCCCGCACCGATGCTGACCGCCCTCGACATCGCCAACATCGTCCTGATCGAACGACTGACGCTGGCCCCCGGGGTCGGTCTGAACGCGCTGACCGGCGAGACCGGCGCCGGCAAGTCCATTCTGGTCGATGCGCTGGGGCTGCTGCTCGGTGGCCGCGCCGACGCCTCGGTCGTGCGCGCCGGCTGTGACCGGGCAGAACTGTCGGCCGAATTTTCCTGCGCCGCCGACAGCGCTGTCGCCAGCTGGCTGAAGGAACAGGATTTC
>JBGTSP010000335.1:0-4240 GCA_041940205.1 Alphaproteobacteria bacterium | reverse complement strand
ACTGACTGCCGGTGAGCTGCATGCCGTCGCCGGAATCGCCGGCGAAACGCACCACGACGGAATCGAGCATCTCGCGCTCGAGCCCGGCCGGGTCATAGGTCTCCGCAACGTTGGTCACCATTTCTCGTCTGTCGTTCCTGCAGGGTTCCTGGGTTGATCGTGGTCCGCGACATGAGAGCACGGACCGGTGCACCAAGAGTATTCAATTTCGTCGCTTGTGCACCGGATTTGTGCGCCTGCGGGACAGCCGCGCGCGGCCGCTCCCTGGTTCGCGCCTCCCGTTTCATTCGTCTGCGAACAATTCAGCGTCTATCAGCGGGTCGATACCCGAGTCCATGAGGAAGGTATCCCGGGCCGGCGGGCGCGTCCATGCGGGCCGTCGGCCTGCGAATCATTCAGGTCAGGCGGCGCAGCAGGTCGAGGAAGACCCGCTGTTCGCCCTCGTCCAGCGGCGCCAGGGTGACGTCACTGACCCGGGGCCCGTTCGGCCGCAGGGCGGCGACCAGGTCGCGGCCGGCGTCGGTGAGGGAGAGCAGCGTGCGCCGGCGGTCGCCGGGATCGCGGCGCCGGGAGACCAGGCCGCGCGCGGCCAGCCGGCGCACCACGCCCTGAATGGTGGCGGGGTCCATCGCGGTCAGCCGGCCGAGACGGTTCTGTGACACGCCGTCCTCGGCGGACAGCTTGATCAGGGCCGCGAACTGGGTCGGGGTGATCTGCCCGTCACCGATCTCCTGGAGAAACACGCCGGTCGCGCGCTGGTGCGCGCGGCGCAGCAGGTGCCCGACCTGGTCTTCCAGCACATAGTCGTTCACGCGTCCCCCCGCGCCGCGACGACTGCCCGCTAGAGCACCAGCCGCATGTTCTCGCGCGCCACCAGGGCCCCTTCCCAGGTATGCCGCGCCTCGGCCTCGAGCTCTTCCATGAAGGCGTCCTCATGGTCGGGATCGTGATGGAAGATCGCCAGCTTCTTGGCGCCCGCCAGCTTGCACAGGCGGATGCCCTCCTGCCAGGTGCTGTGACCCCAGCCGATCTTTCCCTCGAATTCCTTGTCGGTGTAGGTCGAGTCGTAGACCACGAGATCGCTGCCGGCGATCAGCTCGAGCACGTTCTCGTCGGGCTTGCCGATCACGTGCTCGGTGTCGGTGACGTAGCACATGCTCTTGCCGTTGTACTCGATGCGGTAGCCCGTCGCGTTGTTGGGATGATTGAGCTTGGTCGTCCGCACCTTGATGCCGCGTCCCAGCCCGAAGGTTTCACCCGCCTCGAAATCCTCGAAATCGAGTTGCGACTGCATCGCCTCGAGCGGCACCGGGAACGTGGGCTGGTGCATCTGGCCGGCCATCACGTCGCGAATCCCCAGATCCTTGTCGAAGAGATGTCCCGCCATGAAGGTGAACTGGAAGCCGCCGCGAAAGGCCGGCGAGAAGAAGGGGAAGCCGTTGATGTGATCCCAGTGGGTATGGGACATCAGGATGTGCGCCGACTTCGCGTTCTTCTTGATCAGCCAGTGCCCGAGATTGCGCAGGCCGGTGCCGCAATCGAGAATCAGGCGCTGTCCGCCGCAGGACACCTCGACACACGAGGTATTGCCGCCAAACATCACGTACTTGGCCGATGGACAGGCGATACTTCCGCGCACGCCCCAGAACTTGACCTTGAGACTCATCCGGTCTCGCTCCTGCTACCAAACGGCCTGCCCACTCCAGCCGTGCCACACTCACAAAATTTTTTAATGAAAAACAATCCAAGCGCCTGCGTCCGGTGCCCGTTGCCTTGCCGGCGCAGGGTAGCGCGTGATCGGTGGCCGTCAGTGATACGCGTCACGAAAATATTACCGATCCCGGCCGAAAAAGCCATCCGTCGTCCCGAAGGCGCCGCGAGCGGCAGATACGGGACCGCTGCCGGGCACGTTCACAGGTCGAACTGCTGCTGCGCGAACCGGCGGACATCCTCCAGGGCCACCCGCAGTTCCTCGACCATGCGCGCCCGTTCGCCCGGATCGCCGCCATCCATCTTTTCCGCTTCCTCCGCGATGTCCGAGATCGGAAACGCGCCGATACCGCGCGACGCGCCTTTCAGCGAATGCGCCGAACGGCGCCAGACCGCATCGTCGCCGCCGTCGATCGCCTGCGTCATCGCGTCGAGATATTCCTCGCCGTTGGGCACGTAGATCTGGAACAGCTCGCGCTCCAGGTTGCGGTCGCCCCCGGTGTATTTCGAAAGATGCTCGAGGTCGACAATCAGGCGACCGTCCGCGGCCGACGCCGCGACGCCAGCCTCCGGACCACCGCTCGCCGCGACCGCCACCGCGGGCGCAGGCTCGGGCTCGGGCTCGGGTTCGACCGCCGGCGCGAGCTCGGGCATCGGGGCGATATGCCGGTCCACGGCCTGCAGCAGGACATCGCCCTCGACCGGCTTGGCGAGCGCGGCGGCGACGCCGACGGCGGCAAAGGCCTCGGTTTCCTGCGGCGCGCTGCCGCGCACCAGCGCGACCACCGGGATCTCGCCCTGCGGCGCCGGCAGGGCCCGGATCGCCGCCACCACCTCGGTGCCGTTCATACCCGGCAGCAGGGCATCGACGAGGATCAGGTCGTAGAGGTGGCGTTCGGCTTCCTCGGCGGCCTCGTGTCCGTCATGCACGATGGTCACGGCATAGCCGGCATCGTCCAGGATCGACCAGATCTGGGCGGCAACGGCAACGTTGTCGTCCGCCACCAGCACATAGCCCCGCACTGTCTCGGCCTGGCTCACGCCTCACTCCCGTTCCGCCGGCGCGAAAACCGCGACCGGCGCGTCCACACCCGCGACGGGGTGCGCCCCCCTGGCCTCAAGCGCCACATCGGCGGCCCGGGCAAAGGCCGCGCTCGCCAGGATCGGACATTCCAGGCGGCGGCTGAGACCCTCGATTCGAGTTGCCAGATTGACGGCTGGACCGATCACTGTGAAGTCCAAACGCTGCCGGCCGCCGATATTGCCGTACATCACGTCGCCGACATGCAGGCCGATCCCGAAGTCGATCGCCGCCCGCCCGCCGGCCGTGCGCGCCTCGTTGCAGGCGGCAAGCCCCGAGCGCGCGGCCTTCGCAGCGGCCAGCGCGTGCCGGCAGGCCTCCGCGACCCCGGCGGCATCGGGACGGAAGACGGCCAGCATGGCATCGCCGACGAATTTCAGGATGTCGCCGCCTTCATCGCTGACTGCCTGCTCGACCAGGGCGAAATAGTCGTTCAGCAGGTCCAGCAGCGCATCGCGCGGCAACCGGTCGGAGAGCGCCGTGAAGCCGCGCAGGTCGCAGAACCAGATCGCCGCGGTGATGGTCTCGCCGTCGCCGCGATGGACCTTGCCGTCGAGAATGCGGGTTCCCGCGTCATGGCCGACATAGGTGTCCAGCAGGTTCACCGCGGTTCGCCGCAGGTTGTGCACCTCGGCCAGCAGGCCGAACAGGCGGTGCAGCACGAACATGCGATCGAGGTCCTGGCGGCTGAACCCGCCGGGCCGGTCGCTGGTCACGCTGAGCGCCTCGACATGGCCATCGGTGAACACCACCGGCATGGCGACATAGTCGCTCGCGCCTTCCGCCTTGAGCTGGCGCAGCAGCGGGAACTGCGGCTCGCCGCGCTCCAGGCGGACGCGGATGGTCTTTTTCTGATCGAACACCGCGGGCAGCGGGTTGTCGCGATATTCTTCGTCATGCAGCATCGCGTGGGTCGCGGCCTGCATCTGCAGCGGCTTTCCGCGGCGCCAGAAATAGCCCGTGCCCAGCAGCGCGGGATGCAGCGCGCGCTGCAGGTAGCTCAGGCGGTAGAGCGGAATCCCGTGGGCGACAAGCTGCTCGCCGGTGGCGGCGACCAGGGCCTCCATGCTGCCTGCCTTGCCGGCCTCCTCGACGAACCAGCGGGCCAGCGGATCGCCATAGTCGAAGCTGGCATAGTCGACGACCGACGACAGCACGGGACCGTTCATCGCGTTTGCTCAGGCGTCGGCGATCTCCAGCCCCTCGTGGGACAGAAGATCGAGCTTGGGCATCAGGTCGAGCAGGTGCCGCGTGTATTCGTGCCGGGGATTCTCGAACAGTTCCTCGGTCTCGGCGAGCTCGACGAGCTGGCCGTTGCGCATCACCCCGATCCGGTCGCACATCTGCCGGATCACCGGCAGGTCGTGGCTGATGAACAGCATGGTCAGCCGCAATTCCTCCTGCAGGTCCTTCAGCAGGTTGAGGATCTGCGCCTGGATCGAGACGTCG
>JBGTSP010000334.1:0-4331 GCA_041940205.1 Alphaproteobacteria bacterium | reverse complement strand
ATGTGCAGCGAGCCGGCGATCCGCGCGCCGGCCAGCGGCTGCGCCGCACCGTATTCCTCGCGCACGGCCATCAGGCCCGGCATCTCGGTCTCGGCCATGTCGATTTCCTTGCGCCCCCAATCGGCGAGCGCGATGTCGGCAATGGCGTAGTCCTGGCTGGTCATCTCGGTTGCTCCTGCTGTCGCGCCGGGCGTCGGCACGGTTCGGGTCGGTCGCGGCGGCCGGCGGGGCGAAGCGTCGCCACAGGCCGCCGCGGAAATCCGGGGACGGGGGGATGAACGCGATCCCGGCGCACGGCGAAACCGCGGAACCGCCGGGAACGGGCCCGCTCTAGCAGTCCGGCCGCGCGGTCGCAAGCATAAAGAATAGTTTATATAAAGAAATCTTTATATCTTATTCCTGCTCGTTGAAGCGGCCCTCGACGAGACCGGCGAGCGCGGTCACCGCGGCCTCGGCATCGGCGCCGCTGGCCCGGATCTCGATGGCGCAACCGGGCGCGGCCGCCAGCAGCATCAGTCCCATGATCGAGCGTCCCGGCGCCTCGATGCCGTTGCGGCAGACCAGGATGTCGGCCTCGAACCCTTCCGCCTCGCGCACGAAGGCGGCGGCGGCGCGGGCGTGCAGGCCGCGCCGGTTGCGGATCACCACTTCCCGGCGGACGTCGCTCATTCGCGGTCGGCGAGCAGGCTGGAGGCAACCGAGATGTATTTCCGGCCGGAGACCTGGGCCTGTTCGACGGCGTCGGGCAGCGCGGCGTCGGCGCGGATCTTGGCGAGCTTGATCAGCATCGGCAGGTTGATGCCGGCGATCACCTCGACATTGTCGTTGTCGAGCAGGGAAATCGCGAGGTTCGACGGCGTGCCGCCGAACATGTCGGTCAGGATGATGACGCCGCGACCGCCGCCGCCGACCTCCTCGACCGCGCCGGCAATCTCCCGGCGGCGCTGCTCCATGTCGTCGTCGGGGCCGATGCAGATCGCCCGCACCTGCTCCTGCGGTCCCACCACATGTTCGGTTGCGGCGATGAATTCTTCCGCCAGGCGGCCATGGGTAACCAGGACCAGACCGATCATCGCGTGCTCCTTCGCCAAGCTGCCGACGCCGTCAGGACGACGGCTTGCCGTCGAGTTCCCGATGGCGCAAGGCCACGACGTATCCTTCCCCGCGCAGATGTTCAACGAGTTGTTCGGCGACGTAGACCGATCGGTGGCGCCCGCCGGTGCAGCCGATCGCCAGGGTGAAGTAGGCCTTGCCCTCGCGCTGGTAGCCCGGCATCAGCTGGCTCAGCAGCGCGCGGACATGGTCGAGGAAGGGATCGTGCGCCGGGTCGGCGGCGATATGCGCGGCCACCTCGGGGTCGCGGCCGGTGCCCGGGCGCAGCGCCGGATCGTAGTGCGGATTGCGCAGGAACCGCACGTCCAGGACCATGTCGGCCTCGCGCGGCAGCCCGCGCCGGAAGGAAAAGGACAGTACCGAGATCACCAGCCCGGCATCGTCGCTGAGACGGAAGTGGCCGGCCAGCAGCCGTTTCAGGTCGAACGGCGTCAGCTCGGTGGTGTCGAGGCGGACATCCGCCTGGTCGCGCATGGCGCGCATCAGGCCGCGCTCGCGGGCGATGCCCTCCGCCACGGCGCCCTCGCCGGCCAGCGGATGGCGCCGGCGGGTTTCGGTATAGCGCCGGGCCAGGGCCTCGTTGTCGCAGTCGAGATAGAGCACCTGCAGGTCGATGTCCTGCCGGTCCTCGAGGGCGCGGATCAGGGCGGTGAAACTGTCGAGGTCGAAACCGCGGGTGCGCAGGTCGACGCCGATGGCGATGGCGAAGGGCTGCGCGCCGTCCGGCTCGACGAGGCGCGAGACCAGGCTGAGCGGGACATTGTCGACCGCCTCGTATCCCATGTCCTCCAGCGCCTTCAGGGCCGTGGTGCTGCCCGCCCCCGAAAGCCCGGTGACCAGCAGGACCCGGGCGCGCTCGCGCGGCGGCGCCGGCGCGCTCACCGGCGGGCCTCCCCGTCGCTCGCGGCGCGCCAGCGGCTGCGCGCCGCCAGCCGCACCCGCGCCGCCGCCGACGGCAGGTCGGGATCGAGCGTCCAGCAGGGCAGCGCGATTCCCGCGACATCGCCGATCTTCCGCTCCGGCAGGCGATCCGGCCGCGCGCCCGGAACCAGATCGAACACCGCCCGCACCACCGCCCGGGCCACCGCCGGCAGGCGCGCCAGGCCGAAGCCGCGGACCTCGATCAGGCCCCGCAATGCCGGCGGGGCGGAGGCCAGCAGCTCGCCGTCCTCGACCTCCAGCGCGACCTGATCGTCGGCGACCAGGCGGGCGCCGCCATCGATCAGGCGCAGCGCCAGGTCCGACTTGCCCGCGCCGGACGGGCCGCGCAGCAGCACGCCGTCGCGGTCGATCTCGATGCAGGTGGCATGGATCAGCGGCATGGGAGCGAAACAGCACACCCCGCCGCGCCGGTCAACCGCGCGTTCAGCGCTTGAGCGGCAGGCGGACCTCGAAACAGGCGCCTGGCACCGTGAACCCGTCCTCGAGCCGGTCGCGCACGCGGATCCGGCCGCCATGGGCGGCCACGATCTGCCGCACGATCGACAGGCCGAGCCCGGAATGGCGGCCGAAATCGTCCTCCGGCCGGCGCGAGTAGAAACGGCGGAAAATAGCCTCCCGCTCGGACGCCGGGACGCCGGGCCCCTCGTCCTCGACCCGGATCACGGCCTCGCCGCCTTCGGCCGCCGCGCGAAGCCACACGCGGCCCTCGGGCGGCGAGAAGGACAGGGCGTTGTCGACCAGGTTGTACATCACCTGGCCGAGCTGGGAATCGAGGCCGTCGACGATCAGCGGCCGGGAATCCGCGATCACGACCTCCACGCGCGAGGCGGCCGGCGCCGCGCGCGAGCGGTAGATCTCGCCCACGGCGTTCAGCAGGCCAGCAAGATCCACCGCCTCCACATCGCCGCGCAGCAGCTCGGCATCCAGCCGGGAGGCGTTGGAGATGTCGCTGATCAGCCGGTCGAGCCGGACCACGTCCTCCCCGATCACCGCCAGCAGGCGCCGCCGGGTCGCCTCGTCCTGGGTGCGCTCCAGCGATTCCACGGCGCTGCGCAGCGAGGACAGGGGATTCTTGATCTCGTGGGCGACATCGGCGGCGAAGGATTCGATCGCGCTGAGACGGGCGTGCAGCGCCTCGGTCATGGCCCGGAGCGACACCGAGAGGTCGCCGATCTCGTCGGCCCGCACGCTGAGATCGGGAATCGCCTCGCTGGCGCTGCCGGCATGGCGCACCCGGTCGGCGGCGCGGGCCAGCCGGCGCACCGGTCGCGCGATGGTCTGGGCCAGGAACAGCGAGAGCAGGACGGTGACGGCGAGCGCGGTGAAGAAGGCCTGGATGATGGCGATGCGCACGTCGCGCACGCGTTCCTCGATGTCGGCATCGCCCGCCGTCAGCATCAGGCCGCCGAGGACCTGCCGCAGCGGCTGCACGGGCGAGGCCACCGAGAGCACGATGCCGCGGTTGCTGCCCGCACCGACGGCGCGGATCTCGCCACCGATCTCGCCGTTCAGCGCCTCCATCACCTCGCCGTAATCCTCCGCCCGCTGCAACAGGCGCTCGTGATAGGGCGGGAACTCGCGGTCCTGCGGCAGGCGGGGCAACAGCCAGTCGTAAAGCCGCGCGGCCGCGCTTTCGAACAGGCTCTCCTCGCCCGGCGGCGGCAGGTAGCGCAACTGCACCTGGCGGCCGGCCGCGACCAGATCCCGGCTGTCGGCCAGCAGCTCGCCCGACGGCGCGAACAGCCGGGCCCGCACCTCGCCGGGTTCGACGAGGCGCCGCAGCAGTCGCTGGGCGGTGGCGGGATCGATCCGGCGGCCCTCCGGCGGCCCGCTGAGCGCGCTTTCCTCCAGCGCGCCGGCGATCACCTCGGCCTGGGTCTGCAGCGCCGCGATCTTCTGGTCGACCAGCCCGTCGCGATACTGATCGAGCAGGAACACGCCGCCCACCAGCACGCCGAGCGCCAGCATGTTCGGCGCCAGGATGCGCAGCGTCAGGGTCGAGAAGCGGCGGCGGCGCAGCCGGCCCTGTTCGTCGCCTGCGGAGCGCGCGCCCATGTCAGCGCCCTGCCGGCCCTGTGCGGCCGGCGCCGGCGCCGCGGGCCCGGCCGGGACCGCCGCGTCGACCACAAGCAGACGCGGACCCGCGGCCGTCAGCGGCCGCATGTCCGCCTTCACGTCTGGTTGAAGCGATAGCCCAGTCCGTACAGCGTTTCGATGGCGCCGAACTCCTTGTCCACCGCCTTGAACTTGCGCCGGATGCGCTTGATGTGGCTGTC
>JBGTSP010000333.1:0-4368 GCA_041940205.1 Alphaproteobacteria bacterium | reverse complement strand
CGCCGACATCACCAACCAGTCCGTCGGCACCGTGTTCGCCGCGGCGATGGTTCCCGGCCTGATGCTGGCGGGCATCTATGTCATCTACATTCTTATCCTCGGCATGATCAGGCCTGACATGGTGCCAGCGGTGCCGCCCGAAGAGCGCGCGCAGATTTCCGGCCTCGAACTGACGGCCAAGATCTTCCGCGTTGTCGCGCCGCCAATCGGCTTGGTGATTGCTGTGCTGGGCTCGATCGTGGCCGGCATCGCCGCGCCATCGGAAGCAGCCGCCATGGGCGCGCTCGGCTCCATTCTTGTCGCCGCCATCGGCCGCCGCCTCACCATTCAGGTGCTGCGCGAGACGGTGCAGGCAACGACGCGCATCACCGCCATGGTGATGTTCATCCTGATCTGCGCGCAGGTGTTCTCGCTATCCTTCCGCGGCCTTCAGGGCGAGAAGCTGGTCGAAGACGCCTTCACCCTCTTGCCCGGCGGCATCGACGCCGCCATCTGGTTCCTGATGGCGCTGATCTTCGTGCCCACCCTGGGCGGCCTGTTCGGCAAGGCCGGCAGTTCCGACAGCGCGACCCTGAAGGGCCTGAGCGCGGCCGAGAGCGGCGATCTCGCCCATCTGAGCGGCATCACCGGCTTCTACGCCCGGCTGCTCGACCGCCTGGTGCGCAACCGCTTCGCCCTCGCAGCCACCATCCTCCTCGCGTTCGGCTCGCTGATCGGCGTGTGGATGGCCTACGGCCAGTTCGGACGCGGCGTCGAGTTCTTCCCCGAGGTCGAGCCCGAGCAGGCCCTGGTCTACATCCACGACCGCGGCAACCGCTCGACGGTCGAGAAGGACAGACTGGTCCGGCAGGTCGAAGCGGAGGTGATGAAGGTCGCCGGCATCGACACCGTCTATGCCCGGACCGGCAAGGCCGAAGGCGGTGGTGGCGGCGGTGGTGGCGGCGAGGTCTCCGAGGATACCATCGGCACCATCTTCCTGGAGCTGTCGGACTGGTCCGAACGCCGGCCGGTGAACGCCATCCTGCAGGAGATCCGCGACCGTACCGAACCCCTCTACGGCATCCACGTGGAAGCGCGGATTCCCGATGCCGGCCCGCCCACGGGCAAGGACGTGCAGATCCAGTTGCGCTCGCGCGATGCCGAGCGGATCGCGCCGATGGTCGAACTGGTGCGCGAGAAATTCGACAACACGCCCGGGCTGATCGACATCGAGGACAGCCGCCCCCTGCCCGGCATCGAGATGCAGATCAAGGTCGACCGGGCCCAGGCCAGCCGCTTCGGGGCCGACGTGCTGACCGTCGGCAACGCCGTGCAGATGGGCATCAACGGCGTCAAGATCGGCTCCTACCGGCCGGACGACGCGGACGAGGAAATCGACATTCGCGCCCGCTTCCCGCAGGAGGAACGGGCGATGAGCGTGCTCTCCCGCCTGCGGGTGCAGACCCCGAACGGCAACGTGCCGGTGAGCAATTTCGTCACCGAGACGCCTCGGCAGAAGACCGGCACCCTGAAGCGGATCGACGGCCAGCGGGTGATCACCATCCAGGCCAATGTCGCCGACGGCATCCTGGTCGACGACATGGTGACCGACATGAAGGCCTGGATGGCGGAGATGCAGGCCGCCGGCAAGCTGGATCCGGCGGTGGAATTCACCTTCCGGGGCGCCGACGAGGACCAGAAGGAATCCCAGGACTTCCTGATGAAGGCCTTCGGCGTGGCGCTGTTCATCATGGCGATCATCCTGATCACCCAGTTCAACAGCTTCTTCCACGCGCTGCTGATCCTGACCGCGGTGATCATGTCGACGGTGGGCGTCACCCTGGGCCTGCTGATCACCGACCAGGTCTTCGGCATCGTCATGACCGGCATCGGCATCATCGCGCTGGCCGGCATCGTGGTGAACAACAACATCGTGCTGATCGATACCTATGCCCGGCTCAAGCGCGAGGGCATGGAGCCGCTGGAGGCGGTGGTGCGCACCGGCGCCCAGCGCC
Source organism: Alphaproteobacteria bacterium (assembly GCA_041940205.1). Lineage (GTDB taxonomy): Bacteria > Pseudomonadota > Alphaproteobacteria > JBGTSP01. The sequence goes on along the minus strand of JBGTSP010000333.1, from coordinate 2,374 downwards.
TGCGGCCGGTGATGCTGACCACGATCACGACGATCTGCGGCCTGATGCCGATGGTCTTCCAGGCCAATATCGACTTCTTCGCCCGCACCGTGTCGGTCGGCGCGCCCTCCACCCAATGGTGGGTGCAGCTCGCCACCGCCGTCGCCTTCGGCCTCGGCTTCGCCACGATCCTGACCCTGGTGGTCACGCCCAGCCTGCTGGCGGTGGGCGCGCGGACCTCGGCGATGCTGACCGCCCGGCGCGAGCGCCGCGAGGCGCGTCGCGAGGCGCGGCTGGCCGAAGCGGCCGTCGAGGCCGCCGAATAGGAGCTCTCGCCGAGCCGCGCTTCAGGTCTTGCCGCTCTCCTCGCCCGGCGCGGCGCCGTCTGCCGCCGGCGCATCGCCTGCCGCATCGCCCGCCCCCGTCCCGGACGCCGTCGCTTCGGTCGACGCATCGCCCGCCCCCGTCCCGGACGCCGCCGTTTCGGCGGCGCTGGCGGCGGCGTGCTTTCGCTGCGCGCGGTAGCTGAACGGGAAGCTCAGCAGGTAGGCGACCCCGATCAGGGTCATGATCAGCCAGGGATAGGTGAACAGGAGCGCCGCCACGAAGGCGACGAAGATCAGCAGCGGCAGCACATGCTCGCGGTTCACCCGAAGCCGCTTGAAGGAGTAGGTCGGCAGCTGCGAGACCATCAGCAGCGCGCCGATGATCAGCCAGACCGAGACCACCACCGGCTGGCGCACGAAGTCGTCGCCGATCTGGAAGCTTACCGCAACCGGCATCATCGCCAGCAGCGCCCCGGCCGGCGCCGCCAGCCCGGCGAAGTACAGGTTGCGCCAGGGCGGCGGATCGGTTTCCTCCAGCGCCGTGTTGAAGCGGGCCAGGCGCAGCGCGCAACAGGCCGCGAAGGCCAGCGCCGCCATCCAGCCGACGCCGCCGATCTCGTGCGTCGACCACAGGTAGAGCGTGATCGCCGGGGCGACGCCGAAGGCGGCGAAGTCCGACAGGGAATCGAGCTCGGCCCCGAACTTGGAGGCTCCCTTCAGCAGGCGCGCCATGCGGCCGTCCAGACCGTCCAGGATCGCCGCGACGATGATCGCCGCCACCGCGGCCTCCCAGCGCTCCTGCAGGGCGAAGCGGATCGCCGTCACCCCGGCGCACAGCGCCAGCAGGGTGAGGATGTTGGGGATCAGGCTGTTGACCGACAACCGCGGCAGGCGGCGGTTTCGCTTCACCATGATGTCCTCGTTCCTCCGTTGCCGGTGTTGGCCCGCGTCGCCCGCGCCTTCAGCGGGCCACGCCCTCGCGCCGGCGCGGCGCCCGGTCGGCGATCACGGTCTCGCCCGCCACCGCCTGCTGACCAACCAGCACCTGCGGCTCCAGGCCCTCGTCGAGATAGACATCGACCCGGCTGCCGAACCGGATCAGGCCGATCCGCTCGCCCGCTTCCACCTTCTGCCCCTCGATCAGGTCGCAGAGGATGCGGCGGGCGACCAGGCCGGCGATCTGGACGACGGCGATGTCCTGGCCTTCCGACGTGGTGAGCCGGACCGACTGGCGCTCGTTGTCGATGCTGGCCTTGTCGAGCGAGGCGTTGAGAAACTTGCCCGGCCGGTAGTGCAGCGCCGTGACCTCGCCGTCCGCCGGCGTGCGGTTCACGTGCACGTTGAACACGTTCATGAAGATGGCGATGCGCACGCGCTTCTCGTCGCCCATGCCCAGCTCCGGCGGCGGTGCGGCCTTCTCGATCGACTGCACCACCCCGTCGGCCGGCGAGATCAGCGCGCCGGGAATCTGCGGGACGACGCGGACGGGATCGCGGAAGAAGGCCGCGCACCAGACGGTCAGCGCGATTCCGATCCAGCCCAGCGGCGACCACAGCAGGCCCAGCAGGATGGCAACGACCGCGAAGATCGCGACGAAGCGATGGCCTTCGCGGTGGATAGGCGGGATCGCGGCGGTGATGGTCTGCCACATGGCGGGCTCCGATGGTTGCTGTCGTCTCCGGCCGGCCGCGTTCCGCGGACCGGCGCGGCGCCCCTTTTACGCCGGAGATTCGGTTTCGGCGAGAGCCCGAAGCTGCGCCCGCGCCCGCGCCGCTTCCTGCTGCCGGCGCCACATCTCGGCATAGAGCCCGTCGCGCGCCAGCAGTTCGCCATGCCGGCCGCGTTCGGCAACCGTACCGTCGGCCACGACCAGGATCTCGTCGGCATCGATGATCGTCGACAGGCGGTGCGCGATCACCAGCGTGGTGCGGTTGCGCGAGACCTCCCGGATCGAGGCCTGGATTTCCTGTTCGGTGGCCGAATCCAGCGCCGAGGTGGCCTCGTCGAACACCAGGATGCGCGGCTGTTTCAGGATGGTGCGGGCGATCGCCACGCGCTGCTTCTCGCCG
>JBGTSP010000332.1:0-4433 GCA_041940205.1 Alphaproteobacteria bacterium | reverse complement strand
TTGCCCGCGTCCGGGTGGGAAATGATCGCGAAGGTGCGCCGTCGCGCGACCTCTTCATCGAGACGGGTCATGGCGGTTCGGTTTTCGGGTGCCGGATGGCGGGGATGTGGGCCAGGGAACCCCGCAAGTCAAGCGGCGGGACGTGCGGCCGGGCTCAGCCGCCGCGGGCGCAGGCGATGCACAGCGGCGAAGCGGGATCGAAGTCCAGCCGCTTGCGCTCGATTTCCTCGCCGCAGCGCAGGCAGTCGCCGAACACGCCATCGGCAATCCGCCCGAGCGCGGCGTCGATGCGCTGCAGGTCGGACCGGCGCCGGCGGTGGGTCTCCTGCGCCATCGCCTGGCCCTGCAGGGCGTCCATGCGCGACAGCCGGCCGACCTTGGTCTGGTCCAGCGCCACCGCGTCGCGGCCGTCTTCGGAGGCCGCGATCAGCGCCTCCAGCTCTCCGCGTCGCCGCCGCAGCTCGTCGCCGCAGGCGGCAATGTCGGCCTCGCTCAGGCTCATGCCGCCACGCGCAACGGCAGGTCGAGCAGCGCCTCGAGCTCGGCGAGGGCCTGCCCGGGCCCGGTCACCTTGATCGTGCGCATGCCCATGGCCCGCGCCGGCTTCAGGTTGATGCCCAGATCGTCGAGAAAGACGACGCGTTCGGCCGGAACGTCCATGATCTCGCAGGCGATGCGGTAGAAGTCCGGCTCCGGCTTGCGCACCCCGACCTTCGAGCTCTCGATCACCTCGTCGAACAGGGTCATGATCTCGGCGATCTGGCGCTGCTTGTCTGCGCTGCGGGCCATGCCGGGGCCTTCGCCGGTGCGCACGTTGTTGGTCAGGCAGGCCATGGGATAGTGCGGCTTTATCCGCCTGAGCGCCGTCACCATCTCGGGGCGCACGTCGCCGGACAGCCGGGCCAGCACCTGGCGGGCGTCCAGTTCGTGGCCCAGCGCCCGCGCCTCGGCCTCGAACAGGGTGCAGAAGGTGTCGATGTCGACGGCGCTGCGCTCGAGCTGCGACCAGGCGTTGGCGTCGGGATCGCGGCTGTTGAGGGTGCGGATGAAATCCTTCGGCAGGCCCGCTTCGGCCTCGTAGCGGTTGAAGGCGTCGAACGGGCTGGAGAGGATGACGCCGCCGAAATCCCAGAACACCGCGGCGATGTCGGGGTTCGCCATCAGCTCTCGGGACCCAGCTTCAGCGAGGCCGAGTTCATGCAGTAGCGCTCGCCCGTCGGCTGCGGCCCGTCGGGAAAGACGTGGCCCAGATGGGCATCGCAGGTCGCGCACTGCACTTCGATCCGGCGCATGCCGTGGGAATTGTCCTCCAGCAGGCTGACGCGATCGGGCGCCAGCGGCGCCCAGAAGCTGGGCCAGCCCGAACGGGAATCGTATTTCGTGTCGGAGTGGAACAGTTCGGTGCCGCAGCAGACGCAGGCATAGATGCCCGGGCGCTTCTCGTCCCAGTAGATGCCGGTGAAGGCCCGCTCGGTGCCGCCCCGGCGGGCGACATGGAATTGCTCCTCGCTCAGCAGTTCGCGCCATTCGGCGTCCGTCTTCACCACCTTGTTCGTCATGCCTGCCTGTCCCGTGCTGGAAAACCCGTCAGCGAAGCGCTGCCGCCCCGTGTTCCGCGAAGCGGTCCGCCGGGCGGGTATGTCAGCTTGCTTGACCCAATGTGACACCGCAGATACATACCACAACTCTGCGATTGGCTGTGGCGATCGGGTCCCCTGAAGGACCGGCGCCGGGAGGCAGCGGTCGCAGACACGGGGGGACGGCGGAAACTGACTGCCGCCGATAAAAAAGAACTTCTGCGCAGTGACAGCAGAGCGCCGGTCTTCCGTGCAACGAGTGTTTGAGGCCATGCATTCGGAGCAACGGTATGGTGGACGTCCAGCAGTCACTGAAGGCGAACGACACGTTCCCGAAACTGCTTCTGTCGAACGCGGAAAAGCTGGGCGACCGTCCCGCCTACCGTAAGAAGGATTACGGGATCTGGCAGACCTGGAGCTGGCGCGATGCCGCGACGGCGGTGCGCGAGATGGCGATGGGCCTCGTCGCGCTGGGTCTGAAGCGCGGCGACAAGGTCGCGATCGTCGGCCAGAACACCCCGATCCTGTACATGTCGTTCGACGCGATCCAGGCGGTCGGCGGCATCCCGGTGCCGCTCTATGCCGACAGCGTCGCGGACGAGATGGCCTATGTGCTCGATCACGCCGAGGTCCGCTTCGCGATGTGCCAGGACCAGGAGCAGGTCGACAAGATCCTCTCCACCCGCGACCGCATCCCCTCGATCGAGGTCCTGATCTACGAAGAGACCAAGGGCATGCGGAAATACGAGCAGCCCTTCCTGCATTCGGTCGACGCCCTGCGCGAACTGGGCCGCAAGCAGGATGGCGAGCAGCCCGATTTCTACACCGCCGAGATCGCCCGCGGGCAGGGCTCGGACCTCGCCATCATCGCCTACACCTCGGGCACCACCGGCAACCCCAAGGGTGTGATGCTGTCCTTCGACGCGCTGCGCAAGTCGGCGGAACTGGTCACCGAGATGGAGAAGCTGACGCCGGACGAGGACGTGCTGGCCTACCTGCCGCTGGCCTGGGTCGGCGACCACTTCTTCTCCTTCACCCAGCAGCACGTCACCGGCTACTGCGTGAACTGCCCGGAAAGCCCCGACACCCTGCTGGCGGACCTGCGCGACATCGGGCCGACCTACTACATCGCGCCGCCGGCGATCTTCGAGAATTTCCTGACCCAGATCGGCATCCGCATGGAGGATGCGCCGAAGTTCATGCAGGCGCTCTATCGCCACTTCATGGGCGTGGCCAAGAAGGTCGGCAACCGCATTCTCGACGGCGAGGATGTCGGCTTCGCCGACCGCATGATGTACGGGCTGGGCGAACTGCTGGTCTACGGGCCGCTGAAGAACAATCTCGGCCTGACGCGCATGAAGATCGCCTATACCGGCGGCGCGCCGCTGGGCGAGGAAGTGTTCTCGTTCTACCGCTCGATCGGCGTCAACCTGAAGCAGCTCTACGGCCAGACCGAAAGCTCGGCCTATGTCTGCCTGCAGAAGAACGGCGACGCCCGGCTGGATACCGTCGGCCCGCCGGCGCCCGAAGTCGAGTTGAAGATCACCGAGGACGGTGAAGTGCTCTACCGCAGCCCGGGCAATTTCCTCGGCTACTACAAGAACGAGGAAGCCACGGCCGAAACCCTGGACGCCGAGGGCTGGGTGCATACCGGGGATGCCGGCATCATGACCGACACCGGCCATCTGAAGATCATCGACCGGGCCAAGGATGTCGGCACGATGACCGACGGCACGGTGTTCGCGCCGCAATACATCGAGAACAAGCTGAAATACTTCCCCTTCATCCGCGAGGCCGTGGCCCACGGACACGGGCGCGACTACGCCACCGCCTTCATCAACATCGACCTGGAGGCGGTCGGCAACTTCGCCGAGCGCGAGGGACTGGGCTATTCCGGCTATACCGATCTCGCCCAGCAGGACCGGGTCTACGACCTGATCCAGCAGAACATCGAGGAAGTGAACGCCGATCTCGCGCAGGACAGCAATCTCGCCTCCTCGCAGATCAAGCGCTTCCTCATCCTGCACAAGGAACTGGATGCAGACGACGGCGAGCTGACGCGGACCCGCAAGGTGCGCCGCCGGATCATCGCCGAGCGCTACGATGCGCTGATCGACGCGCTCTATTCCGACAAGCAGCACATCCAGGTGAACGCGAAGATCACGTTCGAGGACGGCCGGGTCGGCGAATACAATGCCGACCTGAAGATCCGCGACGTGACGACCTATGATTCGATGCGCAAGGCGGGCTGAGCGATGCCCGGCGCGCGCGAGTTCGAGGAAAGCAAGGCATGAGTGCGGCTGAAGACCTGAGCGCCGAGACGATCCTCTCGGTCGAGAACATCACCCTGTCGTTCGGCGCGGTGAAGGCCATCCAGGACGTCAGCTTCGACATCCTGAAGGGCGAGATCCGGGCCATCATCGGCCCCAACGGCGCCGGCAAGACGTCGATGCTGAACGTCATCAACGGCTTCTACCATCCCCAGGAAGGCCGCATCCTGTTCCGCGGCCAGGTGCGCAAGCAGATGCGCCCGCACGAGGCGGCCGCCGGCGGGATCGCCCGCACCTTCCAGAACGTGGCGCTGTTCCGCGGCATGACCACGCTGGACAACATCATGACCGGGCGCAACCTGAAGATGGACAAGTGGCGCACCAGCCTGCTGCCGGCGATGCTGTATTACGGCCCGACCCAGCAGGAGGAGATCCGCCACCGCGAGTATGTCGAGCGGATCATCGAGTTCCTCGAGATCGAGGCGATCCGCAAGACCCCGGTCGGCCGGCTGCCCTATGGCCTGCAGAAGCGGGTCGAGCTGGGTCGTGCGCTGGCCGCCGAGCCGGACCTGCTGCTGCTCGACGA
>JBGTSP010000331.1:0-4438 GCA_041940205.1 Alphaproteobacteria bacterium | reverse complement strand
TTCGACTGGATGCTGAAGGAGAAGCTGATCGACCGCCTGCCGCTGTCGGACCAGGTCGCGGCGGTGTCCTGCGGCATCTACCGGGATACCTGCGTGCTCGATCTCGACTATGCCGAGGATTCGAACGCCCAGGCCGACGCCAACTTCGTCCTGACCGGCGGCGGCGGCATCGTCGAGATCCAGGGCACGGCGGAGGAATCCCCGTTCAGCGCCGACCAGTTCCAGGAACTGCTGGCGCTGGCCCAGCAGGGCGTCGCCGACCTGGCCGAGCATCAGCGCGTGGCCCTGCGGCAGGCCGGCGCGCTCTGAAGCGCCGGGCCGGGCGCACCGGTATTGCCTTGGCACCGTGCGCCGGGCGTCCGGCTTACCCGGCCCGCGTGCGCGGGCTAGAGTGGCGAGGCAACAGCCCGACAGGATGCCAGCGCAGGCCATGACCGATCTCGCCTTTCCGGGCCGCATCCTTTTTCTCTCGGACGATCCGGCGAAACTCGCCCGGCAGTTCGCCGGCGCGGACCTGGAGGCGGCGCAGGCCCGGCCCCTGCGCGACGACATCTCGACCGACGAGATCACGCCGATCCCGGCCCTGGTCCATTTCGACCAGACCATCGCGCGCTTTGCCCATACCGGTTTCGAGACCCGGGGCGAGCGGCCGATCGGCGAAGGCGCGATCGCCGACGGCGGTTTTTCCGTCCTGGTCGGTGGCAGGCGCTACGGCAAGGGTTCCTCGCGCGAGCACAGCCCGTTGGCGGAGGTACGCGCCGGCATCCGGCTGATCGTCGCGGAGAGCTTCGAACGCCTGTACCGGCAGAACGCGGACAATCTCGGCCTGTTCACCAGCACCGACTTCTCCCTGCTGGCGCGCATACGCGCCGGCGAGGCAATCGCGATCGACGAGCTTCTGGCCGGGCGCGATCCCCAGGCCGCCGCGATCCTGCGCGCCGGTGGCCTGCTGCGTCATGGCGCCGAGGTGGCCGCCCGCTCGACGCCGTATCCCGTGGCGGAGACGGAAACCGGCCCGCCGCGGACGCTGGTCGAGAAGATCATCGCCCGGCACGCGGTGCGGACCGGCGGCGATGCCTGCGACCTGGCGCCGGGTACGGCCCTCTTCGTGCGCCCCGCCTGGCGCTACCTGCACGACATCTACACCGCGATGTGCGCGCACATGCTGCGGGACGTGCACGGCGACGCGCTGACGATCCGGGAACCCGGAACCGTCGTCTGCTTCGAGGACCACTATTCCTATGCCCATCGCCCGGAGGTCAACGCGACGGTCGACCGGATGCCGGGCATCCGGCGCATGTCGGCCGGCCACAGGGATTTCGTGCGCGCCCTCGGCCTGAACGACCACGGCTATCTCGAGGACGAGGAAGGCTCGGAGGGGATCTCGCACGCGATGATGGCCGAACAGTATGTCCTGCCCGGACAACTGGCGGCCGGAACGGATTCGCACACGCCGCATTGCGGCGCGCTGGGGTGCCTCGCCTACGGTGTGGGCAGCACGGAGATGGCCAACGCCCTGGTCACCGGGCTGACCCGGCTCGCGGTGCCGAAGGTGGTGCGCGTCAACCTCGAGGGCGCGATTCCCGGCGACGTGATGGCGAAGGACATCGTGCTGCACCTGCTGGCGGACCCGTTCGTCCGGGATGGCGGCGGCATCGGCTGCGTTTTCGAGTTTGCCGGTCCGGCAGTCGCGGAGCTTGCCACCGACGAGCGGGCCACGCTGACCAACATGACCGCCGAGATGGGCGGCCTGAGCGGGATCTTCGCGCCCGACGCGGAAACCCGGCGGTACCTGAAGGAACGCCGTGGCATCGATGTCGCGATCGAGCCCTGGATGCGCAGCGATCCCGGCGCCGACTACGCGCGGGAGATCACCATCGACTGTGGCCGGCTAGCGCCCATGCTGGCCGCGCCCGGCGATCCGGGAAACGGCCTGAGCCTTGCGGACCTGGACGAGGCCGTCCGCATCGACATCGCCTATGGCGGCTCCTGCACGGCCGGCAAGCAGGAGGACTTCGATGCCTACCACGCGGTGCTGGCCTGGGCCGCCGAGCGGGGTCTCGACGTGCCCGACGGCGTGAAACTGTACCTGCAGTTCGGCACGACCGCGGTCCGGGACTATTGCAGGGAGCGGGGCTATCTCGACGCCTTCCGCAAGGTCGGGGCGGAAATCCTGCAACCCGCCTGCGGCGCCTGCGCGGGCTGCGGGCCGGGCCTGTCGCTGGATCCGGATCAGGTGACCGTGAGCGCGATAAACCGCAACTTTCCCGGCCGATCCGGTCCCGGCAAGGTCTGGCTCGCCAGCCCGCTGACCGTCGCCGCCAGCGCCATCGCCGGCCGGATCGTCTCCTTCGAGCAACTCAGGCAACAGCACCCATGATCCCGCACCCTCGTCCCGCAAGCGCTCCCGGCCCGGCCCGCATGACGGGAGAGCACGCATGACGGCCCGGCCCTTCACCGGCGATTCCCTGGTGCTGGCGACGCACAACGAGGGCAAGGTGCGCGAGCTCGATGCGCTCGTCGCGCCGTTCGGGGTCACGGCGACGTCGGCCGGCGCGCTCGGCCTGCCGGAGCCCGAGGAGACCGGCGAGACCTTCGCCGCCAACGCCCTGCTGAAGGCCCGCGCCGCGGCGCTGGCCAGCCGCAGGCCCGCGCTGGCGGACGATTCCGGCCTCGTGGTCCACGCGCTCGACGGCGATCCCGGCATCTATTCCGCCCGCTGGGCCGGGCCGGACCGCGACTTCGCGCTCGCCATGCGGCGGGTCGAGGAGGCGCTGGAGGCTCGTGGCGCGCGCGACCGCTCGGCCCATTTCGTCTGCGTCCTGGCGCTGTGCTGGCCGGACGGGCATGCCGAGCATTTCGAAGGCCGGGTGCATGGCACCCTGGTCTGGCCGCCGCGCGGCGATCGCGGTTTCGGCTACGACCCGATCTTCCGCCCCGACGGACACGCGGAGACGTTCGGCGAGATGGATCCCGGGGCGAAGGATGCGATGAGCCACCGGGCGATCGCCTTCGGGCAGCTGATCGATGCCTGCTTCGCAGACCGCTGAGACCGCCCCGCCGGCACGCCGCGGCGGCGATCCCGGTTTCGGCCTCTACGTCCACTGGCCCTTCTGCAAGGCCAAGTGCCCCTATTGCGACTTCAATTCCCATGTCCGCGATGCCGTCCCCCAGGACCGCTGGCGCGCCGCCCTGCTCGCCGAACTCGCGGCCATGGCCGCCCGCACGCCGCATCGCCGGCTCGACAGCATCTTTTTCGGTGGCGGCACCCCCTCGCTGATGCCGCCCGAAACCGCCGCCGCCGTCATCGCCGCGGCCCGGCGGCACTGGCCCGTCGCCGACGACCTGGAGATCACCCTGGAAGCCAATCCCACGTCGGTCGAGGCCGGCCGCTTCCGGGCGCTGGCGGACGAGGCCGGCGTCAACCGCCTGTCGCTGGGCGTGCAGTCGCTCGATCCCGACGCGCTGCGCTTTCTCGGTCGCGGCCACAGCGCCGACGAGGCGCGCGCGGCGATCGCCCTCGCCCGGCGGCATTTTCCCCGGGTGTCCTTCGACCTGATCTATGCCCTGCCCGGCCAGAGCCTCGAGGCCTGGCGGGCCCAGCTCACCGAGGCGCTTGCGCGCGCCGGCGGGCATCTCTCGCTGGTCGCCGGCGTGATGGCCGACGATGGCGATCCTGCCGCAACCACTCCACTGGAGCGTTCAGGCAATCGCGTCGCCGCCATCGTCGCTTATTTTCCGCCGACCGATCTCGATGTGCTGCTGGCCGGCCGCGAGCGGTCCGGCACGATCGACTTCGACGAAAGCCTTCGCGCGGCCATTTCGCCCGTGCACTTCGCCGATGCGAAGGACCCTCCCACGCTCATCATCACGGGCGATTCAGACAAGGGCGTTCCGCCATCGCAATCCGAAGCGATGCAGGCCGCGCTCAACAAGGCGGGCGTCGAGAACAAGCTCATCCAGTATCCCGGCGCGGATCACGATTTCTACGTGAAGGGCGATCCGGTGAAAACGGACGCCTATGCGCTGGAAGCCATGAACACGATGGTCGCCTGGTTCGAACAGCATCTGAACTGATGCGGCCAGCCATCAATCCGCCTGAAACCCCGGCAATCTGCCCTCGATCTTGTTGGGGAAGCATATGAAAATCTCGCTCGCCGCCGCTCTCGCCGCGTTCGCCATCGGCGCCGCTCATGCCCAGCCCGCGCAGAAGACAAGCGCAGAATGCGGCGCGGACAGTCCCGGCAAGTACATGAACCTGTCGCCGAAGGAGTTCGACCAGACGCTCGATGAGGGTCTCATCATCGACGCCCTCCTCGCCGGCCCATTCCTTCACCGGGAGCTCGGCGCCGATGAGCTCCGCCAGCGACGTCACGAGCTCTTTGCCGAAGCGTCTCACCGTCTCCAGATCGTGTCTTCCGGTGCCTTGTCCCTCGAG
>JBGTSP010000330.1:0-4459 GCA_041940205.1 Alphaproteobacteria bacterium | reverse complement strand
GCTGCAGATTTTCGGCAAGGACGAGAAGGAACGCGAGGAAGCCGCCGATCTCGCCCAGCTGATGACGCCGGTCATCAAGGCCTTCTTCACCGACAAGGGCTTCCAGGCGGCGAACGACTCGATGCAGGTGTTCGGCGGGCTCGGCTACTCGCGCTACCAGCCCTTCGAGCATATCTACCGCCATCACCGCCGCTACCGGATCACCGAGGGCGCGGAGGAAATCCAGATGCGCCGGGTCGCGGGCTACATGTTCGGCTACATGAAGCAGCAGGCCCCCAAGGGCGTCGAGGCCTGAGCGGCGCCGCCCGGTGATGGACGCGGACGCGGAACCCGGTTTCGAGGCCCGCCTCGACCGGCTGCTCGCCGCCCGGGTCCCGGGGGTCGACGGGCTGATCGCCTGCGAGCGGCTGTCCGGCGGGGCGAGCCAGGAATCCTACCGGCTGACGGTCCGCGCCGGCGCGGACGAACGGCGGCTGGCCCTGCGCCGGGCCCCCGATGGCGCCGCGGATGCGGCAACCTCGCCGCAGATCGGCCTCGAGGCGGAGGCGGCGCTCATGCGGCTGGCCGGCGCGGCCGGCGTGCCGGAGCCGGAGATCCTGCACGTGCTGGAGCCCGGCGACGGGCTGGGCCGCGGCTTCGTCATGTCCTGGGTCGACGGCGAGACCCTGGGCGCGCGGATCGCGCGCAGCGAGACGTTCACCGCGGCAAGGCCGTCGCTCGCCTTCCAGTGCGGCGAGATCCTGGCCCGCATCCACGCGCTCGACGTCGCGGCGACGGGACTTTCCGGGCGCTTTCGCACCTGGTCGCCAGAAGCCCTCGTGCGCCGCACCTGGCAGGACTATCTCGATCTCGCGGTGGCGCAGCCGATGATCGACTTCACCGCCCGCTGGCTGCTGGAAAACCTGCCGGCCGCCTCCCGCACGGCCCTGGTGCATGCCGACTTCCGCAACGGCAACCTGATCGTCGATGCCGCGAAGGGCGTGGTCGCGGTGCTCGACTGGGAGGTCGCCCATCTCGGCGATCCGATGCGCGATCTCGGCTGGATCTGCACGCCGTCCTGGCGCTTCGGCGTGCGCGAGCGGCCGGTCGGCGGCTTCGGCGCCCGCGAGGACCTGTTCGCCGGCTACGCGGCCGGCGGCGGCGGTACGGTCGATCCGGCGCATGTCCGCTTCTGGGAGGTCTTCGGATCCTTCTGGTGGGCGATCGGCTGCCTGCGCATGGGCCGGCGCTATCGCGACGGCGTGGATGCCACGGTGGAGAAGCCGGGGATCGCCCGACGCTCGTCGGAATGCCAGGTCGACTGCGCGGCGATGCTGATCCCCGGGCCGGTCGCCCTGCCGGAAATGCCGGCCGCGGCCAGCCGGGCGAGCCTCAGCCTGGACCTGTCGGCCAGCGCCGAACTGCTGGAGAGCGTGCGCGACTTCCTGCGCGGCGCGGTGATGACGGAGACCCGGGGGCGCACCAACTTCCTCGCCCGGGTCGGGGCCAACAGCCTCGACATCGTGCTGCGCGAACTCGCGCTGGCGCCGGCGCACCGGGCCTGGCAGCGCGAGGTCCTCGCCGACCTGCTGGGCGAAGCGGGCGAGGTCGCGGCGCTCGAGATCCGGCTGTCGCAGCGGCTGCGCGAGGGGGCGATGGCGCTCGATGCCCCCGGGCTTGCCGCCTTCCTGCGCCGCGCCGTCGCCACCCAGTGCGCCATCGACCAGCCCGGCTATGCCGGCCTGCGCGAACTCGCCGCAGCGGACGGCTGAGGCCGCCCGCGGACCCACCCGGCGCTTGCCATTTGCCGCGATCCGGCCTATGTGCCCGCCGTCGCCGCCGCTCGTTCGGGGGCGGCCGATCATAACAACAATGACCCGCCGGCCCGCCCGGCAGGGATCGACACGAGGATGAATTCACCATGGCTTTGAAGATTCGCCTGGCCCGCGGCGGCGCCAAGAAGCGCCCCTACTACCGCATCGTCGTCACCGACTCGCGCATGGCCCGCGACGGCCGCTTCATCGAGCGCATCGGCTCCTACAACCCGCTGCTGGCGCGCGACGACGAGAAGCGCATCGAGCTGAACACCGAGCGCGCGCAGTACTGGCTGGGCAACGGCGCCCAGCCGACCGACCGGGTCGCCCGTTTCCTCGACGATCTCGGCCTGCGCGGCCGCAAGTCGCGCAACAATCCCGAGAAGGCCAAGCCCAAGGCCAAGGCGCAGGAGCGCCTGGCGATGAAGGCCGAGGCCGAGGAGAAGGCCCGGGCCGAGGCCGCGGAAGCGTCGGCCGCACCGGCGGAGGATGCCGCCGAGGCGGAAGCGCCCGCGGAAGAATAGGACGGCGGGCGCCGTGTCCGGCGCCGACCGCTCCCCGGCGGAAACCCCGCTGGTCTGCCTGTGCACGATCCAGGCCCCGCACGGCGTGCGCGGCCTGGTTCGCCTGCGCCCCCATACCGACATACCCGAGGACGTCGCCGCCTACGGTCCGCTGCAGGACCGTTCGGGCGGCGCCTACATTCTGCACCTGAAGGGGCGCAGCAAGGGCAGCCTGCTGGCCGCCGTCGAGGGCGTGGCCGACCGCGATGCGGCCGAGCGCCTCAAGGGCACGGACCTCTTCGTGCCGCGCGACCGGTTGCCGCCTCCCGGGGACGCGGACGAATTCTACCTCGCCGACCTGGTCGGTCTCGCCGTCCTGCGCCAGGACGACGGCCGGCCGCTGGGCCGGGTCAGGGCGGTGCCGAACTACGGCGCCGGCGACCTGCTCGAGGTCGCGCCCGAGGGTGGCGGCCAGACCGTGCTGCTGCCCTTCACCCGCGATGTCGTGCCCGAGATCGACCTGGCGGGCGGCCTCGTGCGGGTCGATCCGCCCGCGGGCCTGTGGCCCGATCCCGCCGGCGCGGCGACGGGGGAGGACACGGCGGGCGAAACCCCGGAAGAGCCGGCATGAGCACGCCCTGGCAGGCCTGGATCCTGACCCTGTTCCCGGAGATGTTTCCCGGACCGCTGGGCCATTCGCTGGCCGGCCGGGCCCGCGAACGCGGGCTCTGGGACCTCGAAACGGTGCAGATCCGCGACTTCGCCGAGGACCGGCATGCCTCGGTCGACGACGCGCCCTTCGGCGGCGGCGCCGGCATGGTGATGCGGCCCGACGTGCTGGCCCGCGCGATCGACGCCACGCGGGCGCAATCTCCCATTGCAGAGACCGCGCCACTCGTATATCTGAGCCCGCGCGGACGCCCCCTTACGCAGGACCTGGCCAGAGAGTTCGCTGCTTGCAGCGGTCTTGTTCTGGTCTGCGGCCGGTTCGAAGGGGTCGATCAGCGGGTACTGGACGCGCGCGATGTCCGGGAAGTCTCGATCGGGGACTTCGTGCTCTCCGGCGGAGAGCCGGCGGCGCTCGTGCTGCTGGACGCGGTGCTGCGGCTCCTGCCCGGCGTGATCGGCGATCCGCAGGCCTTGAGCGAGGAGAGCTTCGCCCAGGGCCTGCTGGAGTATCCGCATTTTACCCGCCCACAATCGTGGGAGGGGCGGTCGGTGCCGGAGGTCCTGTTGTCGGGCCATCATGCGCGGATCGCGACATGGCGCCGGGAGCGCGCCGAGGAGTTGACGCGACAGCGCCGCCCCGACCTGTGGGCGCGCTACACCGAGACCGGCGGCGAGGCCGGTCCGGCAAGGAAGGACGAAGAACGATGAACCTGCTGCAGAAGTTCGAGAGCGCGCAGAAGGACCGGCTGGAAGCCGAACGTGCGGTGCCGGAATTCGGACCGGGCGACACGGTGCGGGTCAACGTCAAGGTGGTCGAGGGCAACCGCGAGCGCGTGCAGGCCTTCGAGGGGGTGTGCATCGCCCGGCGCAATGCCGGCCTGAACTCCTCCTTCACGGTGCGCAAGATTTCCTACGGCGAGGGCGGCGAGCGCGTCTTCCCGCTGCATTCGCCGCGCATCGAATCGATCGACGTGGTCCGCCGCGGCCGGGTCCGCCGGGCCAAGCTGTATTATCTGCGCGGCCGCACCGGCAAGCGCGCGCGCATCGCCGAGAAGCAGGACCGCAGCCGCCTTCAGGCGGTCGCCGCGGCCAAGGCCGCGAAGGCCGAGGCCGCGAGCGAGGCGGTCAGCGAATAACGCAAACCGGACCGGGCGGGCCGCCGCGGCGCATGCCGCACCCGCGACATGCGGCAGCAGGCGGGCCCGTCTGGCGCGAGGGAGGGAGGCGCCGGACATGAGCACGCCGCGCACGCTGTACGACAAGATCTGGGAAAGCCACGTCGTCGACGAGCAGGAGGACGGCACCTGCGTCCTCTATATCGACCGTCACCTGGGGCACGAGGTCACCAGCCCGCAGGCCTTCGAAGGCCTGCGCACCGCCGGGCGCAAGGTGCGCCGGCCCGAGGCCACGCTCGCCGTCGCCGACCATAACGTCCCGACCACGGACCGCAGCGTCGGCATCGAGGACGAGGAAAGCCGGATCCAGGTCGAGACC
>JBGTSP010000329.1:0-4461 GCA_041940205.1 Alphaproteobacteria bacterium | reverse complement strand
TCATGCATCCGGGGCCGATGAACCGCGGCGTCGAGATCGACAGCGAGGTCGCCGACGACATTCACCGCAGCGTCATCCGCGAACAGGTGGAGATGGGCGTGGCGGTGCGCATGGCGATGCTCGACCTGCTGAGCCGGCGTCTGCCCAACATCGCGGCGGAGGCCGTGGCGGCGGCATGAGCGTGCTCTTCCGCAACGCCAGGCTGCTGGATCCCGCCAGCGGCCGGGACGAGATCGGCGCGCTTCTGGTCGAGGACGGCCGGATCGCCGCACTGGGAACCGGCGTCGGCGGCAACGCGGCGGAAACCGTCGAGTGCGGCGGCCGCATTCTCTGTCCGGGACTGGTCGACATGCGGGTGTTCGTCGGCGAGCCCGGCGCGGAGCACAAGGAGACGCTGGCCAGCGCCGGCGCGGCGGCGGCCGCCGGCGGCGTCACCACCATCGTGATCATGCCGAATACCGAGCCCGTGCTCGATGACATCGCGCTGATCGAATATGTCGAGCGCCACGGCCGGGTGACCTGTCCGGTCAAGGTGCATCCGATGGCGGCGCTGACCGTGGGGCTCGCCGGCGAGCGCATGGCCGAGCTGGGCCTGTTGAAGAGTTCCGGCGCCGTCGCCTTCACCGAGGGCGACCGGGCGCTCGCCAACGCGGCGGTGATGCGCCGGGCGCTGAGCTACGCCACGGTGATGGACGCCCTGATCTGCCAGCTTCCCGTCGAGCCCGATCTTGCCCGCGACGGCGTGATGAACGACGGCGAGGTGGCGATGCGGCTGGGTCTGAGCGGCATTCCCACCCAGGCGGAAACCATCATCGTCGAGCGCGACCTGCGG
Organism: Alphaproteobacteria bacterium; assembly: GCA_041940205.1. Lineage (GTDB taxonomy): Bacteria > Pseudomonadota > Alphaproteobacteria > JBGTSP01. The sequence continues at coordinate 3,629 of JBGTSP010000329.1, read as the reverse complement.
CTGGTCGAACTGACCGGCGGCCGCTGGCATGCCTCGCTGCTGTCCACCGGCGAGGCGATCGAGGCGGTGCGCCGGGCCAAGACCCGGCGGCTGCCCGTCACCGCCGCCGCCGCGCCGCACCATTTCGCGCTCAACGAGAATGCCGTCGGCCACTACAAGACCTTCACCAAGACCACGCCGCCGCTGCGTTCGGAGAGCGACCGGCAGGCCGTCGTGCAGGGACTGAAGGACGGCACCATCGACATCATCTGCTCCTCGCACCGCCCGGAAGACGCCGAGAGCAAGCGCCTGCCCTTCGAGGAGGCCGCCGACGGCGTGGTCGGCCTGGAGACGCTGTTGCCGGTCTCGCTGGAACTGTTCCACAACGGGCACCTGGCGATGGCCGACCTGCTGGCCTGCCTGACATGCCGGCCGGCCGACCTGCTGAAGCTGGAGGCCGGACGGCTGGTCGAGGGTGCGCCCGCAGACCTGTGCATCTTCGATCCCGACCAGCCCTGGCGCATCGCCGCTGAAGACTTCGCCAGCAAGTCGAAGAACACGCCGTTCGACGAGCGACCGGTTCAGGGCCGGGTCTGGCGGACCGTGGTGGACGGGCGCACCGTCTACCAGCGCTGAGCCCGGGACACGGGCGGCAAGGAGGACAGCATGGTCGATCCCCTCGGCGACTGGAGCTACACGTGGCCGTTCCTGGCCGCCGCCCTGCTGGGCTACCTTCTGGGCTCGATCCCCTTCGGCCTGGTGCTCACCCGTCTGGCCGGCAAGGGCGACATCCGCCAGATCGGTTCGGGCAACATCGGCGCAACCAACGTGCTGCGCACCGGCAGCAAGCCGCTGGCGGCCGCGACGCTGGTGCTGGACGGCGGCAAGGGCGCGGCCGCGGCGCTGATCGGCCAGGCGGTCGCCGGCCCCGACATCGCCATCCTGGCCGCGGGCGGCGCCTTCCTGGGACACCTGTTTCCCGTCTGGCTGCGTTTCCGCGGCGGCAAGGGCGTGGCGACCTTCCTGGGCGTCGTGCTGGCGCTCGCCTTCCCGGTCGGCGCCGCCTGCTGCCTGACCTGGCTGGTCGTCGCGGCGCTTTTCCGCTTCTCCTCCCTGGCCGCGCTGGCGTCGGCGCTCGCGGCGCCGGTCTTCGCGTGGTTCTGGGCCAGCCCGCAACTCGTCGAGCTGACCGCGGCGCTTGCGGTGCTGGTGTTCGTCCGCCATCACGCCAACATCCGCCGCCTGCTCGCGGGCGAGGAACCGAAGATCGGCGCCGGCAAGAAACCGCAGGAGAGCGACGGCGGCGCCTGAGGGAACCCGCTCAGCGCTCCGCGTTCCGCCGCCAGAGATAGCGGATGTCCGGGCGTCCCTCCTCGTTGCGCGAGCCGTCGCTTCGCTCGACCGCGCGGAAGCCGCGCCGTTCGTAGAAGCGCCGGGCGCGCGCGTTCTCCTCGAAACACCACAGCCACAGCGCCGCGACCGGCGCCTGCCTGGCCGACGCGATCAGGGCCGATCCCGCACCCCGTCCCAGCCAGTCGGGATGGGTGTAGAGCAGGCGGATCTCCTCGTTCTCGCGCGCCAGGAAGGCCGCGGGGCGTGATCCGTGCAATGCGACCTCGACCGTGCAGGACGGCAGGATCGCATCGGCCAGAAAGGCGCGCTGCGCGGCAGGGCCATGCAGCGGCGGCAGGAAATCGAGCAGCGCCAGCGAGGGGGTGAACACCGCGGCGAGCGCATCGAGATCGTCCGGCCCCGCCGGTCGCAGGCGCCAGCCGGCCACCGGGGTTTCGGCCCGGCCATCGCCGCCCTCAGTCGCCAAGTCCCAGCCCGTCGAGACAGGCGGCCAGTTCCTCGCGCCAGCGCGCCGCCAGCACCTCGTTCGGTTCGTGCCGCAGTCCGAGCGCGGCGAGGCGGGCGAACCTTTCCGATCCGGCCTGGCCGAACCCGGCCTCGACCCGGGGACGCCAATAGGCCAGCGAGGCGCGCAACTCGTCGCTCCAGCCGGCCTCCGCAAGCGCCTGCAGACCCTGCTCGCCGAGCTCCGCGTGCCGGCGCTCGACCGGCAGGATCGCCCGGAAGGCGTCGCCGAGCGGCTGGTAGGAACAACGGGCAAACTCGGCGATCTGGATCACCGAGGCCCGGCCCTGCACGACATTCATCGCCACGGCGTCGTTCCAGCCGGCCAGGGGATAGTGGAAGACGTTGAGCCGCATGTCGCCGGGTTGTCTGGTCGCGCCGATGTCGGCATCCCGGTCCAGCCGGCGTTCCCAGGGATGGGTCGCGACATAGCGCCCGGGGTTGGCGCCGAAGTCGCTCATCACCGCGAGCACGCGGTCGGCGCTCTCCAGCTTCTCCAGCACGATCCTCGCGGCGGCCCGTCGCTCCCTGAGGCCCGGTCCGCCGTTGATGCAGGGCACGAACCCGGCGGCGCCGGCCAGCTCGGAATCGACGAAGGTCGCCATCAGGCGCATGAGTTCGCCGCGATAGGACGCGGGCACCGCTTCCGGCGAGGTCAGCCGGCCGCCCCGGGCGAGATAATCCGCCAGCGCCGCTTCGTCCGACTGCCGCGTCACCTCGTCCGACATCGCCCCCTCCTACTGGTCGTAGTCGACCGAAAGCCGGTCGGTCAGCGGATAGCTCTGACAGGTCAGCACGTAGCCGGCCCGGACCTCGTAGTCCTCCAGCGCGAAGTTCGCGTCCATCTCCACCTCGCCCTCGAGCACCTTCGCCCTGCAGGTCGAACAGACGCCCGCCTTGCAGGCGTATGGCACATCGATGCCCTCGCCCAGCGCCGCCTCCAGAATCGACTGGCCGCTCTTCGCCATGCTCAGGCGGCGCTGCGTCCCGGCCAGGGTCAGCGTCATCTCGCAGGCATCGGTCTCGGCCGCGACTTCCGCCCTGGCGGCAGCCGGCCCGCCCTGGCCGCGCGGCGCGGAAGCGAACAGCTCGTACTTGATCCGCGCCTCGTCGAGGCCCTTCTCCCGCAGCGCCTCCGCCACCGCCAGCATCATCGGCCGCGGGCCGCAGATGAAGGCCGCATCCAGCGTGCCGACATCGACCCAGTGCGAGAACAGCGAGAGGCATTTCTGCTTGTCGAGAATGCCGTTGAACAGGTCGATGTCCTGGCTCTCGCGCTCCAGGACATGGACCAGGGTGAAGCGTCGCATGTGGCTGTTCTTCAGGTCCTCCAGCGCCTCGCGAAACATGATCGAGTTGGAGGACTGGTTGCCGTAGAGCAGCGTCACCCGCGAACGCGGTTCGGCGGCCAGCGTGGTCCTGATGATCGAGAGGACCGGCGTGATGCCGCTGCCGCCGGCGACACAGAGGATATGGCGCGCCGCCTCGGGCTCGAGCGGCAGGTGGAAGCTGCCGGCCGGCGGCATCGCCTCGAGAACGTCGCCGACGGCAAGCGCCTCGTTCGCCCAGGTCGAGAACCAGCCGTCCGCGACCTTCTTGATGCCGACCTTCAGGATGCCCTCGTCCCGGCCGGTGCAGATCGAATAGGAGCGCCGCAGTTCCTCGCCGTGCAGTTCCTTGCGGAAGGTCAGGTACTGGCCCTGGATGAAGCGGAAGGTGTCGGCGTCTTGGTCGCGCGGCTGGAGGGTGAGCGCCACCGCGTCGCGGGTGAGGCGCGTGACGTCGGTGACGGT
>JBGTSP010000328.1:0-4492 GCA_041940205.1 Alphaproteobacteria bacterium | reverse complement strand
TCCCACTACGCGCTTCGCCACGCTCCTGGCCCTGGCTCAAAATGCCCGCGGCGCAGACGATTCCAACTAACCAGGAAACGCTCTAGCGACCCGGGGGCATGTTGCGGTGCCGGAAGCAGCTTTCGATGTGGTCGTCGACCATGCCGACGGCCTGCATCACGGCATAGCAGATGGTCGGACCGCAGAAGCGGAAGCCGCGCTTCTTCAGGTCGCGCGACATGGCCTGCGATTCCGGGGTCTCCGCCGGCACCTCGGCCATGCTCTTCCAGTCGTTGATCTTCGGCGCGCCGCCAACAAAGGACCACAGGTAGTCGGCGAAGGAACCCTCGTTCTCCATGATCTCGAGCCAGGCCCGGGCGTTGCCGATGGTGGCGACGATCTTCGCCCGGTTGCGCACGATGCCGCTGTCGGCCATCAGGGCTTCGATCTTTTCCGGCCCGTAGCCGACGATCAGCTCGGGGCGGAAACCGTCGAAGGCGGCCCGGAAACCGTCGCGCTTGCGCAGGATGGTGATCCAGGACAGGCCGGCCTGGAAACCGTCCAGCATCAGCTTCTCGAACAGCGCCCGGTCGTCCCACTCCGGCACGCCCCACTCGGTGTCGTGGTAGTCGACATAGAGCGGATCGTCGCCGCACCAGCCGCAGCGGCCGGGCGCCGAACCGACGGATTCGGTCATGGCATCACCCCGATTGAATGTTCCCCTTTTGTACCGGTCTCGGCGAACCGGCACAAGTCCCCTCAGCTCCCGGTGATGAGTCGGGTCGAGCGGCGGTAGGTGAGATAGGCCCAGGCCCATTCCAGCGCGACCGAGATCCGGTTGCGCATGTCGGCAAGAAACAGCACGTGCACCACGCCCCAGAGCCACCAGGCGAGCGCGCCGCGCAGGTGCAGGGGTCCGAACTGCGCCACCGCCGCCTCGCGCCCGATGGTCGCCAGCGACCCCATGTGCCGGTAGCGGAACGGCGGCGGCGGCGGGCGCCCCTCCAGGCGACGGCGGATCAGGTCGGCGACATACTGGCCGCCCTGCTTCGCCGCCGGCGCCAGGCCGGGCACCGGCGCGCCGTTCCAGGCCTCCGACGCGGCGGTATCGCCGATCGCGAAGATGTTGGGCCAGGCGCCCACCGTCAGGTCCGCGTTGACCCGCACCCGGCCCGCGCCGTCGGTCGCCGCGCCCAGCCAGCGGCCGGCCGGCGAGGCCGCCACGCCCGCGGCCCAGAAGACCGTCCGGCAGGCGATGCGCCGTTCGCCGGCCAGCAGGCCCGCACCGTCCACTTCCTGGACCCGCGCGCCGGTCAGCACGGTCACGCCGGTGCGCTCCAGCGCCGCGCGCGTGGCCTCGGACAGGCGGGCATCGAAGGCCGGCAGGACCCGCGGACCCGACTGGATCAGCAGGACCCGCGCCGAGGCCGGATCGATCACGTCGAACTCCCCGGTCATGCCGTGGCGGGCCAGTTCGGCGATGGCGCCCGCCAGTTCGACACCGGTGGGACCGGCGCCGACGATGGCAAATGTCAGCCAGGCCTGCCGCTCGGCCTCGTCGCTCGCATTCTCGGCCATCTCGAACGCCGTCAGCAGGCGTCGCCGCACATCGGTGGCATCGTCGACCTTCTTCAGGCCCGGAGCGTGGGGTTCCCAGTGATCCTTGCCGAAATAGGCGTGGCGGGCGCCGGTCGCGAGCACCAGGTGGTCGAAGGCCAGGCGCCTTCCGTCCTCGAGCGCGACATGACCGGCAGCGGCATCGACCGCGCGGACCCGGCCCATCACGACCCGGCAATTGGGCTGGTCGCGGAACATCTCGCGGATCGGCGTCGCGATGTCGGCCGGCGACAGCGCCGCGGTCGCGACCTGGTCGAGCAGCGGCTGGAACAGGTGATAGTTGCGCCGGTCGACCAGGGTGACCCGGCAGGCCGCGTGCCGCAGGGCCCGCGCCGCGGCCAGGCCGCCGAAGCCCGCCCCGACGATGAGCACATGCGGCCGCTCTCCCGCCGCCTCGGCGATGCGCCCGCGCAGGGTCTCGAGCAGGGCGCGCCAGCCCAGGGCCAGGAGCCGGTCGAGCGAGAGCGGTCCGGCGCCGTGCAGCACCATCAGCAGCGCGAGCAGAAGCCACCAGCCATGTCCGCTCATGCCGCCGATGGTCGCCAGCAGCGCGACCAGGGCGAACAGCGGCCGGGTGAACAGGCCCAGGGCCAGCAGCCAGGGCAGGAGTTCGTTCCAGCCGGGAGCCAGCATCACCTCGACCCGGTCGCTCAGCACGGCCTGCTGCGCCGGGTAGCCCAGCAGCAGGGGCAGGTCCGCGCGCGCCGCCGCTTCCTCGATCAGGTCGGGAAACAGCAGGACGGCAAGCCAGCAGCGCAGACCCAGCAGGAAGAGCGGTTCGCCGTACCGCCGGAGCAGAACGCCGGCATGGCGCACCGCCGCGTCGAAGGGCAGCACCGAACGGGCAAGGCCGCGCGCCAGCAGACGGTCGAGAGACAGCGCCCCCGCGCCGTGCACCAGCCACCAGAGCGCCAGCAGCGCCCAGGCCAGATGCACGTCGAACTGCCGGTACTCGATCTGGATGACGAGCGCGAGGATCAGCACCGGCACGGCCGCGAGGCGGGTGAACAGGCCCAGGACGAGCAGCGGCGGGACCAGCAGTTCGGTCCCAAGTCCCAGCCAGGCGGCCAGCACCGGGTCCATCCAGGCCACCGGATATTCGTGGCGGCTGAGGAACAGCGCCTTTTCCCAGTCGGCCAGCTTGATCGCCGCCGACATGAACAGCATCTGCGCGACGATCAGCCGGAGACCGAGATCAAGCAGCGGGGACAGCAGCCGTTGTCCCGCCCGGCTCGCGCCGGCGACGCCCTCGATCAGCCGAAGGCCTCCCGCCAGCCGTGCCCGATTCCGTTGCCGCCGCGCGCCGTCTGCGTTCATGTCCGCCTCCCCGGGGCCGCATCGCCGTCGGGTCGGCCCGTTGCGCATCTTGCAACGCAGACGTTGCGGGCGAAGCGTCGACGGCTACACCTCTCTTCACGTCTGGGCGAGGCGATCGGACGCACGGTGCGGCAAGCTGCCGGGACAAGGCGGAAATTTGTCCGCCAGATCCTGTTGCCGCTCCCGGGCGCGAGACCTATCTGAGCGACGATGAAGCTGGACAATCTTACCCGGATGCTTCCCCGCCGCTGGCGCGAGCGTCCCCCCGTCGTGACGGTCCTGCGACTGCACGGCGTCATCGCGCCCGGCGGCTCGCCGTTGCGCCCTTCCCTCAACATCGCCGCGCTGAACGATGCCATCGAGCGCGCCTTCAAGCCGCGGCGCCTGAAGGCGGTGGCCCTGGCGGTGAACTCGCCGGGCGGCGCGCCCGCGCAGTCGGCGCTGATCCACGACCGCATCCGCCTGCTGGCCGAGAAGAAGAAGGTGCCGGTACTGGCCTTCTGCGAGGACGTCGCCGCCTCGGGCGGCTACTGGATCGCCTGCGCCGGCGACGAGATCTTCGCCGAGCGGACCTCTATCGTCGGCTCGATCGGCGTGATCTCGGCCTCCTTCGGCTTCCAGGAACTGCTGGCCAAGGCCGGGATCGAGCGGCGTCTGCACACCGCCGGCGAGCGCAAGAGCTTCCTCGACCCCTTCCAGCCCGAACAGGAGGACGACGTGCGTCGCCTGAAGGCGCTGCAGAAGGACCTGCACGCCACCTTCAAGGCGCACGTCAAGGCGCGCCGCGGCGAGCGCCTCAAGGGCACCGACAAGCGGCTGTTTTCCGGCGAGTTCTGGACCGGGCAGCAGGCGCTGGACCTCGGGCTGATCGACGGTCTGGGCGGCCTGCACGCCACGGTGCGCGAACGCTACGGCGAGAAGGTCCGCCTGCTGCCGGTCGGCGGCCGGCGCAACTGGCTGCAGCGCCGGATGGGCCTCGATTCCGGTGCGGCCGGCGCCGGCCTTGCCGAGGCGCTGGTCGGAGCGGTCGAGGAACGCGCCGCCTGGAACCGCTACGGCCTCTGAGGTCCGCGGGTTCCGCCCGGCGCGCGTTGACCGGGACGAACGGTGAGAGGATAAGGGGGCATGCTGAGCCTGCCGAAAATCCTGCTGACCGTCGCGGTGATCGCGGCGGTCTACCTGATCAGCAAGTCGCTGTCGGCCCGGGCCCGGCGCGCCGACGAGGCCGCGCCGTCGGCGCCGCCGCCAGCCGATTCCGTCGAATCGCTCGATCTCGCCCCCTGTCCGGTCTGCGGCGCCTATCGGGAGAAGGGCGCGACCTGCTGCCAGCGTTGAACGTCCGCGCGGCGCGCCGCGGCCCGTCACGGACCGGCCGGGGACGCGGCATGTCGCCGGCTTGACCCTCCCCGAACGCCATCGTAAACGCCTTGCCACTTCCCTCTTTTTGCAGCGCAACAAGAGCGCGAGCGTTCCATGGCGGCCGATCAATCATTCCAGGGCCTGATCCTGACCCTCCAGCAGTACTGGGCGGACAAGGGCTGCGTGATTCTGCAGCCCTATGACATGGAAGTCGGCGCCG
>JBGTSP010000327.1:0-4501 GCA_041940205.1 Alphaproteobacteria bacterium | reverse complement strand
TGCACCGGTTTCAGGCCGTCGCGCACGTCGGGCAGCGAACGCGACATGATGGTGGAAAGCGCATAGGCCAGGTAGCGCTCGCTCAGCGCCTCCGCGAAGCCCGCGTCCTGGATGTTCTCGTCGGCAAGGTCGGTCATGATTCGCATCGTATCCCGGCGCGCGCGCGGGCGGAGCGGCTTTCAGCCCAGCAGGTCGAGAAAGCGCTGGCGGGCGGGCGGCAGGGCGCGGTTCTCGGGCCGCAGGACCCTGGCGTCGAGGAAGTGACCGGTCAGCGCCAGGCCGGCGCGGATCGCCGCCGCGTCGGCCGGCGCGCCCGTACCGGCGAGAAAACCCGGCAGGACCAGCAGCCGCTCGGCATAGCCCCCCGCCCCCGCCGCGCTCACCGCCCGGCCGCTGCGCGGCGAGACGAAGGCGAGATCCTCCGTCGCCCCGGTCACGGCGCAGTGCGAGAGGTCGAGGCCGAAGCCCAGGTCCGCCAGCAGGCCGAGTTCCCAGCGCACCAAAAGGGCCGGCCATCCGGGCATCGACGGCAGGGCGTCGAGCAGCACCACCAGGCCCTCGTGCGCGGCCTCGTGCGGTTCGCGCTCGGGCAGCACCAGTTCGGCGAGCGCGCAGGCCGCCTGCAGGCCGGCCAGCGCCAGCGGGCTGCCCAGCAGGCCGGCGGCCCGCGCCCGCGTGACTTCGAGGCTCCAGGTGCCCAGATGATCCGGCAGGCGGGCCTGCCAGTCGGCCGAGACCGCGTTGCCCGGCTGCAGCTCGCCGCGACGGCGGCGGCCCGCCCCGCCGCGCACCAGGCCGGCATGGCGACCGTGCGCGCGGGTCAGGACCTGCACGATGGCGGCGCTTTCGCCGTGCTTGCGGGCCGACAGCAGCACGCCCTCGTCGCGCCAGCGGATCATCGCCTGCCGGGAAACTCCAGCCCCATCTCGCGGTAGCGCGCGGGGTCGTCGACCCAGTTCTCCCGCACCTTCACGAACAGGAACAGGTGGACGCGGCGCTCCAGCATCGCCTCCAGTTCCTCGCGGGTCTGCTCGCCGATGCGCCGCACCATGCGCCCGCCCTTGCCCAGCACGATGGCCTTCTGGCCGTCGCGCTGCACGTAGATCACCTGGCCCAGGCGCACCGAGCCGTCGCGCCGCTCCTCCCAGCTCTCGGTTTCGACGGTAATCGCGTAGGGCAGCTCCTGGTGCAGGTTGAGATAGATCTTCTCCCGCGTGATCTCGGCAGCCAGCAGGCGCTGGGGAATGTCGGCGAGCTGATCCTCGGGATAGAGCCAGGGCCCGGCCGGCAGGCCGGCGGCCAGATGCGCCATCAGATCCGCCAGCCCGTCGCCGCGCTCGGCGGAAATCATGAAGACCGCGTCGAACAGGCCCTCGCCGTCGAGGTCGGCGGCGAGTTCCAGCAGGGTCTCCTTGCGCACGAGATCGACCTTGTTGAGCGCCAGGACGGCGCGGCGACCCTGCTCCTTCAGGCCCGCGACGATGCGATCGGTGTCGGCGCTGCGGCCCTGCGCGGCATCGACCAGCAGCACCACGAGGTCGGCGTCGCCCGCGCCGGTCCAGGCGGCGGCGACCATCGCCTCGTCCAGCCGCCGGCGCGGCGCGAAGATGCCCGGCGTGTCGACGAAGATCACCTGGCTGGCGCCGGCGATGGCGATGGCGGTGATGCGGGCCCGGGTGGTCTGCACCTTGGGCGTGACGATGGAAATCTTGCTGCCGACGAGCGCGTTGGTCAGCGTCGACTTGCCGGCGTTCGGGGCACCGACGATGGCGACGAAGCCGCAGCGCGTGGCGGCCGCGCCGCCCTCGCCCTCCTCGCCCGGCATGCCGGTATTCTCCGGCGCCTCAGCCATCGCCGCCGAGCCGGGCGAGCAGCGCCGCCGCGGCCTCCTGTTCGGCATCCCGCCTCGTGCCGCCGCTGCCTTCCGCCTCGGCGCCGTCAGGGGCGCGCACCTGGACGGTGAAGACGGGCTGGTGATCCGGTCCTTCCTGGCGCACCACCTCGTAGCTCGGCAGGGCTCCGCCGTCGCGCTGCAGGTGTTCCTGCAGCCGCGTCTTGGCGTCCTTGCGGGCCCGGGCCACGGTATCGAAACGCTCGCCCCAGTGACGCAGCACGTAGTCGCGCGCGATCTCCAGGCCACCATCCAGGAACAGGGCCCCGATCACCGCTTCCCCGACATCGGCCAGGATCGCCGGCTTGGTGCGCCCGCCACCGCTGCGTTCGCTTGCGCCGAGGCGGATGTGCCGGGCGAGGCCGCTGTGACGCACCGTCTCGGCCACGGTCTCGCGGCGCACCAGGGCGTTCAGGCGCACCGCCAGTTCGCCCTCGTTGACCTCGGGAAACCGCTCGAGCAGGGTCTCCGCGACGATCAGGCCCAGCACCCGGTCGCCGAGAAATTCCAGGCGTTCGTAGTGCCCGTCGGCGCCTTCGGCCGCGGCCGAGGCATGGGTCAGCGCCTGGCGCAGCAGCTCGGGCCGGGCAAACTCGTGCCCCAGGATGCGGGACAGCTCGGCGGCGTCGCTCATCGGGTCGCGCCTTCAGGGCGCGCGGAAAACGAGACGCCCCCCGGGCGCGCGGAGATCGAAGCGCCTTGCAGGCGCGCCGCGAACGAAGCGCCTCGTAGGCGCGCGGTGAAAATCACGCTTCTTCGGCGCGCGGCTTGCGATGCGATGGCTTCAGTCGATGGCATTCAGCAGGCGCCCGTAGCGGACGGTGAAGGGCCACTTCCAGACTTCCCAGAACCGGGCGAGGCCGTTGGTCGAGAAGAAGATGATCTCGGCCCGGCCGACCAGGTTTTCCCGCGGCACGTAGCCGACATGGAAGGTGTAGCGGCTGTCGGTGGAATCGTTGCGGTTGTCGCCCATCATGAAGTAGTGGCCGGGCGGCACCGTGTAGACGTCGGTATTCTCGCCGGCGTCGTTGTTCTGCAGATCCAGGGTCAGGTAGGAGACCCCGTTCGGCAGGGTCTCGCGGTAGCGCGGCACCGTGGGGGCGTAGCCCAGATTGTCGGTGTTGACGAAATCGTCGACCCGCTCGCGCTTCACCGCCGCGCCGTTGATGTGCAGGATGCCGCGGATCATCTGGATCTCGTCGCCCGGCAGTCCGATCAGCCGCTTGATGTAGTCGGTGGCATTGTCGGTCGGCAGCTTGAAGACGATGACGTCGCCCCGTTCCGGCTCGGCCGCGAGGATGCGCCCGGAGAACACCGGCGGGCTGAACGGCATGGAATGCCTGCTGTAGCCGTAGGCGAATTTCGAGACGAAGACATAGTCGCCGATCAGCAGGGTCGAGAGCATCGAGCCCGAGGGAATGTTGAAGGGTTCGTAGGCGACGGTGCGGATGACCACGGCGATCAGCACGGCATAGACCACCGTGCGGACGATCTCGCCCAGGCTTTCCTTCTTCTTTTCCTTGCTCAGGGGTTCGGCACGGGCCATGGCGGGAACGCTACGCTTTCTCTTCCGGAGGATGATCGGGAACCGCGGTGATGATGACGATGGCCTGGGCCAACGGCGGTTCGTCCGTGATGCTCAGATCGATCTGCGGCTTCATGCCATCGGGCGTGATCTCCTGCAAGCGTTTGAGCGCCCCGCCGGTCAGTTCCATCGTCGGCTTGCCGCTCTTGAGGTTGATCACGCCCATGTCGCGCCAGAACACGCCGCGCCGGAAGCCGGTTCCCAGCGCCTTCGAGCAGGCCTCCTTGGCGGCGTAGCGCCGGGCGTAGGAGGCCGCGCGAATGCGGTGACGGCGTTCCGAGCGCGCGCGCTCGCGCTCGGTGAAGATGCGGGCGATGAACCGCTCGCCGAAGCGGTCGAGCGTGCGCTGGATGCGGTCGATGTCGATCAGGTCCGAGCCGATCCCGATGATCATCGCGCTTGCGGACCGCTCAGGCCGTGGCCCGGCCGGTCGCCTCGGCGCGCGCCTGGTCCATCAGCGCCCGCATCCGCTTGATCGAGGAATCGAGCCCGCCGAAGATCGCCTCGCCGACCAGGAAATGGCCGATATTGAGCTCCGCTACCGCCTCGATCGCGGCGACCGGGCCGACATTCTCGAAGGTCAGGCCGTGGCCGGCATGGCATTCGAGGCCCAGTTCGCGGGCATAGTTCGCCGCCTCGACCAGGCGTTCGAGTTCGCGCGCGCGGGCCTCGCCCTCGGCATTGGCATAGGAACCGGTATGCAGTTCCACCACGGGGGCGCCCATGGCGCGGGCGACCGCGAGCTGAACGTTGTCGGGATCGACGAACAGCGAGACCCGGCAGCCCGCCGCGCCCAGGTCGTCGATGTAGCGGCGCAGGTGATTGTGCCCGGCGGCGACGTCGAGGCCGCCCTCGGTGGTCACCTCCTCGCGCTTCTCCGGCACCAGGCAGACCGCGTGCGGCCGGTGGCGCAGGGCGATCTCCAGCATCTCCTCGGTCGCCGCCATCTCGAGATTGAGCGGCAGGTCGATCTCGCCCGACAGGCGCAGGATGTCGTCGTCCGAGATGTGCCGGCGGTCCTCGCG
>JBGTSP010000326.1:0-4533 GCA_041940205.1 Alphaproteobacteria bacterium | reverse complement strand
GCCTGCGCGTCGTGCGCGAACTGAACCATCATCCGCCGGCCCGGGCGGCCCGACACGATCGTCTCCGACAATGGGACCGAGCTGACTTCGATGGCGATCCTCCGGTGGTGCCAGCAGACCGGCTTCGAATGGCACTACATCGCGCCGGGCAAGCCGATGCAGAATGGCTATGTCGAGAGCTTCAACGGTCGCATGCGTGACGAACTGCTGAACGAGACGCTGTTCATAAGCATGGCCCATGCACGGGTCGAGATCGCTGCCTGGGTCGAGGATTACAACCGGGAGAGACCGCACTCGTCCCTCGGCTACGCAACCCCGGCGGCATTCGCCGCCGAACTGGATAAGCAATGGCCTGCTTCGCTACGCCCTGCGGGCTCCGCTACGCAGCCCATTGCTTCAACCGCGCTCATGCGCAACAACGCGGTCCGGCTCTAATCCCAGCTGGGGGAAAGCTGGGGGTCACGTCAGTTGGCCCCGAATTGGACGACCATTTTAGTTTCCCCGTAGTGGAAGCCGTCGAGGTTGTAAATGAGTATTTCAAAAACAGACTCTACGATCTCATCGAAGTTGAATGAGAAGTATGCGGTCATTTACGCCGATCCACCTTGGTATTTTCGGAATTTTAGTAAAAAGGGCGAAGGAAGAAACGCAGTATCTCACTATAATTGTATGAGTCTGGAACAGATTAGCTCTTTGCCGGTTGGTCAGTTCGCTGACGAGAACTGCGCTCTTTTCCTTTGGGCGATCGATCCGATGCTGCCTGCTGCCTTCGAAGTTATCCGGGCTTGGGGTTTTAATTACAAGACTGTAGGATTCTATTGGGTCAAGACGAACAAGAACGCTAAGCTTGAAAGCCTGTCAGAGAAGGATTTTTTCTGTGGTTTGGGTTATTGGACGCGCGCGAACGTGGAGCAGTGTCTATTAGCGACAAGGGGAAAGCCACGTCGAATGGCTCGGGATGTGCGCAGACTTCTTATCGGTAAACGAAGAGAGCATAGCCGTAAGCCGGTGGAAATTTATAATCGGATCGAGCGCCTCGTGGATGGTCCATATCTGGAGTTGTTCGCTCGAGAAAGCAGATCTGGTTGGGATGCCTGGGGAGACCAGGGCGGTTTATTCGACAATGGAGTTGTGGAAACGCGTCGGCAACCATCAAGCTTGGCGTAAGCGGTGTTCCTACACACGTAGCGGACAGTAGGCTGCGAGGGGAAACTGGCGACCCTTTGAGGATTGCTGCTTGCAAGATTTAGCAACGATTGAGGCAACCAGCGCAGGCTAGGTATGCGGGATCGAGGTCCTGACCGGACCGGAGCGGTGGCGCTCTTGAACCGCCGCGCAGAATGCACGGATGATCGCCGAGACGCTGCAGCCCGGCGTGTCCGCAGCGGTGTTCTATTCCCTTTCGAACACTCACGAGCGATGAGAGTCCGTTCGTGTTGATACCGCCTTCGCCAGCAAGGTGTCAGCTGGCGACAGACGGAGCTGATTGGTTTTGCGATAGGCTTCAATTCCGGTCGTTCGTCGTCCGACCGACCCATGCCAGATATCGCCCGATTTGCTCTTCCGAATAGCCGAGCAGCCACCCGATCTCCCGTTCTCTCTCTGCCGTCGTGGGCTCGCCTTCGACAAAGAGGGCATGCTGTATCCGGTGCAGGGCCTCAATCCGCCATTCTTCGCCGGCGCGGGCGAAGTAGAGGCATCGGGCCGGGATCGCGGGCGGCGGCGGGCGGAAGGTGATCTCGCGGCGGACGAGGCGGCCGTCGGCGACGGCTGGCGCGAAGCGTTCTTCGGGGAACCAGTCGGTGTGGCCGACGGCATCGCAGAACATCGCCAGGGGTTTCTCGCCGGCGAGCATGAGGTCGAGTTCCCGGCCCTCGTGCGGGCCGACGCCTTCGGGGGCGGGCTGCGCGTCTGCGGTCACGGCGACGAGTCGCCTTTCGCCTTGCGGATGAGGAAACCTGAGCGGGATCATCCGATAGCATGTTCGCCGGCGCGTCGCCATGCGCGGGCGTCGTCGTCATGGGCGGGCGGTGTTGCCGGTAATCCGGGCGGGCCAACCGGGCGGGCGCGCGAGCGCTGGCGGCGGCGCCGGTCACGTCTTCCGGAGCGGCACGCGCCCGGTGGCCGACCTGTGCCACTCTTGCCCGTCATGCAGATTGTCCCTGCCCTGAAATTCACCCTCGGCTTCGCGCTGTTCTGCCTTGGCGTGCTCTATCTCGTGAATGTCGCGGTCAACCTGGCCTACCGGCAGACGGTGCAGGAACGGCTGGACGTGCTCGAGCGGCGCCTGGTCGAGCTGGCGGCGGTGGATCCGTCCGGCGCGGCGCGGGGGGCCGTCCGGCGGCGGCTTGCCGAGGGGGACTTCAACAGCTTCTTCACCTCCGTGCCCGCGGCGATCCGGCGGGGGGAGGCGGTGACGGCCTACCTGCGGGCGCATCCGCATGTCGCGCTCGGGGTCGCGGTGGATGGTGCGGTTGGTTTCGGTGGCGGCGACGGCATTGACGGCGACAGGGCGCGCGGGGGCGGTGACGTTGGGGGCGGTGACGGCGGTGGCGTCGGTGGCCTGGCGCCGGCGGCGGTGCAGGCGCTGCTGGGCCGGCTCAACCGGGCGCTGGCGGCCGAGGGCGTGACGGTCGGGCTGGCCGAGCCCGTCGTGGCGCTCGCCCTGCCGGCGCGGGCGAGCTGGTCGGATCTGCGCCACGGCGTGCGCGCGGGCTTTGCCGGGCCGGCGGATCTCCATGTGCTGCTGACCGCGCGGCGCTGCCGCTATGGCGGGGACGGCTCGGACCCGGGCGCGGCGAGGGGCGGTGCGCTGGCGGCGGCGGGCGATGCGGGGCCGGTGGCGAACCGGGTCTATTCCTTCGGACGGGACGGGGTGAGCGTGGTGGACGCGGCCCGGATCGGGCCCGGGTCTGGCGACGGGGCTGGCGCCGGTGCGGGCGACGGGAACGGCGCGGGCGGCGTCGCGGTCGACCGCGCGAGTGGCGGCGACGACAACGACCTGGTGGCGCGGCTGCTTCTGGTGATCGCCCGGCACCTGGCCCACGAGTCGGTGAAAGGCCGCTGGCGGGCCGCCGACTATGGCGAGGCGGCGGCGGCCGTGCTGGCGCGGCGCGCGATCGAGGGGCGGGTGCGGCCGGCGCCGCGCCTGCCGGCGCCGGCGCCCGTCGCGGATCGCGAGGTCTCGGTCACTGTGGGGCTGGACGGGGTGACGCCGGAGGCGGCGCGGGCGGCCTTCGCGGCGCTGGCGCGGGTCTACGCGCCGTTCCGGCTCGGCTTCCGCATCCGCCGGCTGGTCGCGCATCCTCTCGCGGACCGCTGGCGCTGGCCCGAGCAGATCCGGGCGCTGCATGCGCACGGCCCGGCGGACCTGCTGGTGCTGCTCTCGGCCGACCGCTGGGTCTCGCCCCTGCAGGGGCCGGTGCTCGGCATGGCGAGCGCCTATGTCGGGGCGCTGATGGTCGAGGCGGGCGACAGCCCGGAGGAGACGGCGCGGCGGCTGGCGCACGAGACCGGCCACCTGTTCGGGCTCGCCCACAGCTTCGTGCCGGGCAGCGTGATGTATCCCGACGCGGCCGGCAGCGGCCCCGCCTGGTCGCCGGGCAACGCGCGGCGCATGCGGGAGGGGCAGCGGGAGACCGCCTGGCGGCGGCAGATCGTCGAGAAGCACCTGTTCGCCCGCTCGATCGCCCTGGCGCCGGTGCTGCGCCGCGGCCGGCGGGCGCCGGATGGCGGCGGCAGCGGCGGCGGCGGCGACGCGGCGGCGGGCGCGCTCGATGCGTGGGGCGCGGGCCGGCGCGGCGACATCTTCCTGCGCTGCGAACGCTGAGTGCGGGGCGGGGGCGGGGGGCGTCCGGCGCCCGCTGTCAGACGCCCGCTGCCAGACGTCCGCCGTCCGGCGCCCGCTGTCAGACGCCCGCCGCCGGTTGTCCGTCGTCCACTGGCGGCTCAGGAGCGCGGCTTGCGGTTCTCCGGATCGTAGAGCGGCTCGTAGCCCACGCCGGCGACCTCCACCGGGAACCGCTCGCCGAAATATTCCACCGCGAAGGTCTTGCCCTTCACCGCCTGTTCGTGCGGCAGGTAGGCGAGCGCGATGTTCTTCTCCACCGTGGGCCCGTAGGCGATCGAGGTGGTGAAGGAGCGCCGGCCAAGACTGTCCACCAGGGTCTCGCCGGTGGCCGGGTCCAGCACGGGGAGGATCCCGACGGGATAGCGCGCCACGCCTTCGCTGTCCCGGTTGTCGGTCATCACCAGCGTGCAGAGCATCGCCGGCTGGTGCGGCCGGGCGCGGTGTTCCAGATAGGCGGGCTTGCCGATGAAGTCGGCCTCCTTGACCTTCGGGCGGGCAAGGTCCGCCTCCAGCAGGTTGTATTCGGTCAGCAGGTCGGCGTTCTGCAGCCGCAGGCTTTTTTCCAGCCGCCGCGAGTTGGCATAGGTCTCCACCCCGAAGGCCATCACGCCGGCCGCCTGCAGGGCGTCCCAGACAGGCAGCGCCGCATCGTAGGCCATGTGCAGCTCCCAGCCCTGCTCGCC
>JBGTSP010000325.1:0-4576 GCA_041940205.1 Alphaproteobacteria bacterium | reverse complement strand
GGACCATGTCGCCGAGGGCGGCGCGAAGCCGAACCGGGTACTCGTCGACCGAGCGCACCCGCACTTCTTGCAAGACCCGTCGGAACAGCCGCTTCATCACCGCGCGGTTTTCCAGCACGTACGAGACGCCGGACGGCGTGCGCGCATTGTCCTCAAGCACCCGGAAGGCGCCGTCGTCGCCACGCACCAGGTCGGTGCCGCAGATGTGCACATAGGTGCCGTGCGGCAGGTCGACGTTGCGCATCTGCGGGCGGTAGTTCTTGTTGCCCTCGACGAGATCGCGCGGAATCACGTTGTCCGCGAAGACCCGGCCGGCCCCGTAGATGTCGCCAAGAAAGGCATTCAGCGCGGCCACCCGCTGCTTCACGCCCTTTTCCAGTACCGCCCAGTCGGCGGCGGAAATCACCCGGGGAATGATGTCGAAGGGCAGGATGCGGTCGATCGCCTCGCGCTCGGTATAGACCGTGAAGGTGATGCCCAGGTTGTAGAGCTCGCGATCGGCATCCTTCGAGCGGGCATGCAGGGTTTCGAGTTCGAGCGCGTCGATGCGCTGCAGGACGTGATGGGCGTCGCTGGCGCCGTTTTGCAGTTCGCAGAAGAATCCCTGCCGGTCGTAGCTGGCCAGAAGTCCGCCAAGGTCGGCGCTGGTTTGATCGCTCAGAACCTGCTCCCTCGATACGCCGGGGTTCGCTGTACGCGTTCGGCAAGTCTGGGTAATACCATGCCACAGATTCATCGAAGAGGAACAGGCATGACCTTTACCGGCAGCGAAGACGAACTGTTTGACATCCTGCGCGGCTACGACACGCCGACGATCTGCAACGGCCTGGAGGTGGTGAACGCGGGCTATCGCGACCGCGGCTATACCCGCCGGCCGTTCGCCGTGCTGGCCCCCGACCTTCCGCCGGTCCTTGGATATGCCCGCACCGCAACCATCCGCAGCGCCATGCCGCCGGCCGGCAACGCCGCCGAGGCCCGGGTCGCCTATTACGGCTATGTCGCCGATCCGGCCGGACTGCCGCGCGTCGCGGTGATCCAGGATCTCGACGCCGAGCCCGGCGTCGGCGCCTTCTGGGGCGAGGTCAACACCAACATTCACAAGGCCCTGGGGCTTGCCGGCTGTGTCACCAACGGTTCGTTCCGCGACCTCGACGACAGCGCCGAGGGCTTCCAGCTTCTCGGCGGCCGGGTCGGCCCGTCGCATGCCTGGGTGCATGTCGCCGGCCACGGCGAACCGGTCGACGTGCACGGCATGCAGGTGGCGCACGACGACCTCGTGCACGCCGACAAGCACGGGGCGGTCCGCTTCTCGCTGGAGGAGGCGCGCGAGCTGCCGGCCGCGATCGCCGACATCGCCGCGCGCGAGAAGATCACGCTGGAGGCCTGCAGGGAGCCCGGTTTCGGCATCGATCGCCTGCGCGACATCCTGCTGGGTCCGAAGGACGTGCACTGAGCGGCAAGACCGGGCCGGCGCAGACGCGGCGTCATCGGCGCATTTGCACCCGTTAGCATTCCCTAAACCGTAGACCCTGCAGGCTGGGGCACCCGTGTTCCGATGCCTGTGGTCTACGCCATGATGCCGCGTCTCGCCGCCCTGATTGTCGCATTCGCCCTGTTCGCGCCGGCGGCCCAGTCTGCGGAAACCCGTCGGCCTGCATCGGTCGCTCCAACGATCGAGGCCGAGCTCGAGCTTGCCCTGCGTCTTGCCGACCTGCTGCGCGCGGCCCGGTCGGTGATCGCCGCCGAGCAGTCCCGCATCAATGATCCCGAACTCGCCGACAAGGGCCTGACGGGCGCCGTCGTGATCTCCCGCGCCCTGGCCGGCTACGAGAAGGCGCGCGGCGAGTCGCCGGTGCGCGCCGCGGATTCCGTCCGGGCCCGGCGCGCCGTCGAAAGCCTGATCGCCGCCATCGACGAGGTCATGCGCCGCAACCAGGGCACGATCAACCGGCCGGGTACCGGGTTCAAGGGCTTCGTGCCGGCGGTGTTCGCCCGCCTCGTCAACGAGGAATTCCGCAACCGCGCCGGCGACATCGCGGAGATCAAGGTCACCGCGCCGATGGCGCTGGTCCGAAACCGCAAGGCGCGCCCGGACGATTGGGAAGCGCGCATGATCGCCGAACGCTTCCCCGCCCGCGCCGGCATGGGCGCCGACGCCGGCGTCGTCGCCGCCATCGCGCCGAACCGCGGGCGCGACGCCTTCCGCGTTCTCGTTCCCGAATATTACAGCCCCGGATGCCTGTCCTGTCACGGCGGTCCGGCGGGTTCGCTCGATGTTACCGGCTATCCGCGGGAGGGCGGCGAGGCCGGCCAGCTCGGTGGCCTGGTCTCGGTGACCCTCTACCGACCCGGCTGATGCACAGGCTCCGCAAGGGTTCGCTGCAGTTCCGGCTGGCGATGGTCTCGCTGGTCCTGCTGACCTTCCTGCTGGCTTCGCTGCTGTATTTCTCGTGGCTGCAGAACCGCTCCCATCTCGACCGTCGCGCCGACATCGTGGCCCTGTCGCACGTCACGGCGGCCTCCAGCGCGATCCATCATTTCGGCCAGGTCAAGTACTGGTCGATGGACCTGGCACTCAGCCTGCTGGTGCGTTCGGAACGCAAACTGGCGATGGCCGCGAAGCTGTTCCAGCGCGACCTCACGCGGCTGGAAGCGATCGACGCGCCGCGGGTTCGGCGGCTGCGCGCCGATTTCGACGCCGCGATGGCCCTGGCCGGCCAGGCGGTCGATGCCTATACGGGCGACCAGCGGGTGATGGGCAACGCGCACATGGCGCATACCCGGGTGCTGTTCGCGTCGATCGATGAATCGATGAACGCGCTCGTCGCGCAGTTGCAGCAACAGAGCCAGGCCCGTTCCCGCAACGCGCTGGCCTCGGCGGAACGGGCGGCGCACCTCTCGTGGATCCTGTTCGCGGCCGCGGGCCTGTTCTCGATCGCCGCCACGGTCTTTCTCGTCCGCTCCATCTCGCAGCCGCTGAACCGGCTGATGCGGGTCCTGACGCGGGCGCTGGACGACGAGGACCATGCGGCGTCGCTCGAGCGGGGCAACGAATTCGAGAAGATCCACCTGGTCATCCTGCGGCTGCGCCGGCGCGTCAACGAGCGCACCCGGCTGCTGCGCGAGCAGCGGGAACTGCGCGAGAATGCCGAGGCGGCCCGGGTGGAGGCGGAACTCGCCAACCGGGCGAAGAGCGAGTTCCTGTCGAACATGAGCCACGAACTGCGGACGCCGCTCAACGCGGTGATCGGCTTTTCCGAACTGCTGGCGCTGCAGCCGCACGGGCCGCTGGGCCACGAGCGGTACCGGGAATACGTGCAGGACATCCTCGACAGCGGCCGCTACCAGCTCGACCTCGTCAACGACATTCTCGACATGGCGAAGATCGAGGCCGGCCGCTACGAATTGCAGGAGGAGACGGTCGTGTTGTGCGAGCTGATCCGAAGCTGCGTGCGGTTCGTGGCGCCGCGCGCGGAGGAACGCGGGATCGAGATCGGGTTCGAGGATCGCGCGCCGGCGCTCGGTGTCCTGGCGGACGGCCGGGCGCTCAAGCAGGTATTGGTCAATCTGCTCTCGAACGCGGTGAAGTTCACGTTCGAAAGGGGGGCGCGGATCGATATCGGCGTGGACCGGGATGCCGCGACCGGCGAAATCGCGATCACGGTACGCGATGGCGGCATCGGCATGAGCGCGGAGGATTGCGGCCGTGTGTTCGAGACCTTCTACCAGGTCGAATCCAGCATCGCCCGGTCCAGCGGCGGCACCGGACTCGGCCTGCCGATCGCCCGCTCGATGATCGAACTGCATGGCGGGCGGATCGAGGCGGAGAGCGAGCTGGGGGTCGGCACCACCATGCGGGTGGTTCTGCCGGCCTGGCGGGCGGGCGGGCAGGCGCCGTCCGCGGCGAACGGAGCCGCGGGAGACGTGCCGTCCGATCCGCCGCGCGCGGCCCTGGCCTGACGCGAACAGCGGAAGGGGATGCCGGCCACGGCGCCGGTCCGGTTCAAAAAAAGAGGCCGGCGAGCATGCTCGCCGGCCTTACGCTCAGGAGAGGCGCAACCGTTCGAGTAGAAACGGCGGCGCTTCCCGGAGTCCGGTCGCCGAAGCGACCGGTCGCAGAGAGAAGGTGCGCCGCGCTTACTCCGCGGCTTCGGCGATCGCGTCGCCGCTCTTGAACTGGGCCGCCTCGGTCGAGTCCGACAGGGCCGTGGTCGAGGCCTGGCCGCCGGAGATCGCCATGGTGACGGCGTCGAAGTAGCCGGTGCCCACCTCGCGCTGGTGGCGATGGGCGCTGTAGCCCTCGGCCTCGGCCGCGAACTCGGCATTCTGCAGTTCCGAGTAGGCCGCCATGCCCGAGGCCTTGTAGCCGCGGGCGACGCAGCGCTCGAAGGCCTGGCCCTCGTTGTGCCGGTAGAAGCCCTCGGCGGTGCGCTCGCCGGAAATGAACGGCTTGTCGCGATCATCCACGTCGGAGGTCAGCAGCTTGGCGCTCTCGGCGTCGGTGCGGGCCATGACGATGGTCGGCACGCCCATGACGTCGGCCGCCAGGCGGGCCGCCTTCAGGTTGTTGATGTGC
>JBGTSP010000324.1:0-4606 GCA_041940205.1 Alphaproteobacteria bacterium | reverse complement strand
CTCCAGGTAGCGCAGGCCGCCGTGAATCAGCTTGGTCGAACCGGACGAGGTGGCGCTGGCGAGGTCGTTCATCTCCGCGAGCGCGACCGAATAGCCGCGGCCGGCCGCGTCACGGGCGATGCCGCAGCCGTTGATGCCGCCGCCGATCACGAAGAGATCGAAGATCGTCCCGTCCAGTGTTCCGCCCCCCAGATCCGCCCTGCCCGGGCGGTCGCCGCGTTTTCGTTATTTCGGCGCGGTTGGATTTAATTGGGAGTCGAATTGAACGTCAAATGAAAAATTTTGGCTTTCGTTTGAAACAAAACGAAAATTCACACGATTTACGCCGCGAGGCCTCAGCTCCAGGGGAAGGGGCTGTGCGAGACCGGATGCAGGTCGCCCTCGGCGAAACGGGCGAAGCGGAAGGGCGCCAGCAGCGCCTGCGGCTCGCCCGACAGGGCGGCGGCCACGAGGTGGCCGACACCGATCATCTTGAAGCCGTGGTTGCTGTCCGCGATCACCCAGGCATTCTCGTGAAAGTTGTCGAACACCGGGAAACTGTCGGGCGTGAAGCAGCCGATGCCGCCCGAGGGTTCGCGGTGATAGTGCGCCATCGTGCCTTCGAAACGGCGGTGGCAATGCGCCAGGGCCGAGACCCACATGTGGGCGAAGTCCGGGCTGGCGACGAATTCCGGACTGGCCGGCCCGTAGGGATCGATCGCCACCTCGGCCGTCGGCGTGGTCACCCGGTAGGGCTTGGCGCCGCCCTGGATGCCGCCGAAATGCCAGTCCGGCTTGTAGTAGATGCCCCACATCTCCTCCGTGATGGTCGCGCCATCCACGGTCGAGACCAGCGGCGCGTCGGTATCGACATGGATCACCGGCGGCATCTCGCCCTCGTCGGTCAGGAGCGTGGCCGGCGGCAGGCGCAGCACGCCCTCCTCGAGCTGCCAGAAATGCCACATCGCAACCTCGCTGGCGGGCCCGTCCGGGCGCTCGCGCAGCATGATGCGTTCGGGCAGGTCGAGCATCGCCCACAGGTCGCGCACCCAGGGCCCGGCGGCGATCACCACCTGTTCGCACGCGATCGCGCCGCGGTCGGTCTCGACCGCCCGCACCGCCCCGCTGCCGCTCTCGCGCCGGAAGCCGGTGACCGTGACGCCGCCCAGGATGCGTGCGCCCGCGGCCTCCGCCTTGCCGGCAAGGCCGTAGACCGCCGTGGTGTTGTTGGCGTAGCCGCCACGCTTCTCGTGCAGCACCGAGGTGATGCCCCGGGCCTGCCAGTCACCGAACAGGCCGCGCATGTAGGCATCGCTCTCGGCCGCGCCCTCGATGAAGGCGCTGTCGTAGCAGATCGCCCGCTGCTCGGCATGGATCCGGGCGACATCGGCGCGCATCGCCTCGCAGGAGATCTGCAGGTAGCCCACGGGGTGGTAGCCGAAGGCCTCCGGGTCGCTCTCCCACAGCGCCACCGAATGCGCCATCAGGTTGCGCATCGCGGGCTGGAAATAATTGTTGCGCACGACGCCGCAGGCGATGCCCGAGGCCCCCGCCGCGATGCCCTGCTTGTCGAGCACGAGGATCCGCCCCTCGACCGCCTCGCCGCGCGCCCGCAGCCGCTCGGCGAGGCCCCAGGCCGTCGACAGGCCGTGCACCCCGGCCCCGACGATGACGACATCGGCCGCCTCCGGAAACGCCATGCCCCGCTCCTTTCCCGCTTCCCCGACGCCGCAGGGGCGTCGGGATCAGCCTAGGGCGCGGATCGGGGCGGGATACCGCAGGAACGGCAGATGCTGTCGATCGCGCGACATCGCGGCGGGGCGACGACAGGCACAGCGTCTTGCCGGCAGGGACGGTGCGCCGCTAACGCCCCGGCCAGACCGCCGGGCGTTTCTCGGCGAAGGCGCGGCCGCCTTCCTTGCGGTCCTCGGAGTTCATCACCCGGTTCTGCACGCCGCCGGTGATGGCGTCGATCGCCGGGTAGTCGAGCTGGCTCGAACGCACCATGGATTCCTTCATCCCCTGCACCGCCACCGGGCTCAGCGCGGCGAGCCGCTGCGCCATCCGCCCGGCCTCGTCCAGCAGGTCCCCGGGCGCGACGATGGCGTTGATCAGGCCGACCTCGCGGGCGCGCTCGGCGTTCACCCGCTCGGCCAGCAGCAGCAGTTCCGCGGCGATCGCCCAGGGCATCATCTTGGTCATCCAGCCGGCGGGGATGGTGGAGATCCCCCATTGCGGCTCGGGCAGCCAGAACGAGGTGTCCGGCGTCGCCACCCGAAGGTCGGCGTCCATCGCGATCCACATGCCGAAGCCGACGACATGCGAATGCAGCGCCGCGACCACCGGCTTGGTCAGCCCGCGGCTGCGCGAGATCGACGGGAAGTCGCCGGTATAGCGGTAGGTCTCGGGCGCGCCGCCCGACAGGTCGGCGCCGGCGCTGAAGCAGCGGCCGTTGCCGGCGAGCACCGCCGCGCGGATGTCCGGATCGGCCTGCACGTCGGCCCAGATCTCGCCCAGTTCGCGATGCATGTCGGCATTCATCGCGTTCAGCTTGTCCGGCCGGTTGAGCGTGACATGCGCCACCGCGTCCCGCTTTTCATAGAGCACCGTCGTCAGTTCCATCGTCTCCCTCCCCCGGCGACCGGCTGTCGCCGGCCAAGCCTGCGCCAGGCGGCCTGCGGGAGCAATGCGCCGGCGCAGGGGAGGAGGGAGGGACGCGTTCGCCGCCTCAGGCGGCAGCCCGGTAGGCCGACGGGCTTTCGCCAAACTGCGCGCGGAAGCGCTTCGCGAAATGCGCCGGGTTGGAGAAGCCGGTGGCGAGCGCGATCTCGGTCACCGAGAGCGGCGCCTGGCGCAGCAGGGCGCGGGCCCGCTCCAGCCGCAGCCTGCGGTAATAGTCCATCGTGCTCATCCCCAGCCGGTCGCGGAACAGCCGGTTGAGCTGACGCGGGCCCAGCGCACAGAGCCCGGCGAGCTGGTCGAGGCTCAGCGGATCGGCCAGATGGTTTTCCATCAGTTCGACCGCCAGCAGCACCGGGGCGCTGGTCGTGCCGACGCGCTCGGCCAGGCCGGCGCGCTGCGGGCCCGCCGGCGGGCGCACCTCGGTGTGCAGGAACCAGTCGCTGACCCGCCGGGCGAAGGCCGCGCCCTCGCGCTCGGTCAGCAGGGCGTGCACCAGGTCCAGCGGCGCCACCCCGCCGGCGCAGGTCACCCGGTCGCGGTCGATGACGTAGAGCGCGCGCGTCAGCAGCAGGTCGGGCGCCGCCTCGGCCAGCGCGTCCCAGTGTTCCCAGTGCACGGTCATCCGCCGCCCGCGCATCAGACCGGCCCGCGCCAGCACCACCGGGCCGCCGGAAACCCCGCCCAGCGTCACGCCGCGCCTGTCGAGGCTCCGCAGCCAGCGGATCACCCGGGGATCGTCGAAGGCGAAGGGATCGCCGCCGGCCAGCACCAGCAGCAGGTCGAAGTCGGAGGCCGGCGCGCCCGGCATCGCGTCGGCGGCGACCGCCTGGCCGCCGGAACTGACTGCCCGCGTCCCGGCGGCGGGCACGTTGCGGATCGCGAACAGCGGCCGTCCCGCCAGCAGGTTGGCGGCCCGAAGCATCTCCGCCACGGCGGCGTAGCTCATCAGGGCGAAGCCGTCGATCAGCAGCAGGCCGACCTGCCAGGGCTGGGAAACGCCGGGCTCCTTGTCCATTTCGAAATGGTATTCGTCCAAAACAGAAAAGTCAGCCGATACCCGGCGCGGGACGATGCCGGCCAGGAAGCGTCGGCTGACCGACCGGAACGGGACACGGCATCATGCGCTATTCCGCCTTGCGCCTGCTGGGCGAGGCCCTGCGCGGCCAGCGCGGCTGGAGGCCGGTCTGGCGCGAGCCCGAACCGAAGCCGCGCTACGACGTGGTGATCGTCGGCGGCGGCGGGCACGGTCTCGCCACCGCCTACTACCTCGCCCGCAACCACGGCATCCGCAACGTCGCGGTGCTGGAAAAGGGCTGGCTCGGTTCCGGCAATGTCGGGCGCAACACCACGATCGTCCGCTCCAACTATCTGCTGGCCGGGAACGAGCCGTTCTACGAACTCTCGCTCAAGCTCTGGGAGGGCCTGGAGCAGGACCTGAACTACAACGCCATGGTCTCCCAGCGCGGCGTGCTCAACCTGTTCCATTCCGATGCCCAGCGCGACGCCTATGTGCGGCGCGGCAACGCCATGCTGATGGCCGGCGCCGACGCCGAACTGCTGGACCGCGCGGCGCTTGAGGACCGCTGCCCCTTCCTCGACTTCGCGAACGCCCGCTTTCCGGTTCTGGGCGCACTGGCCCAGCATCGCGGCGGCACCGTGCGCCACGACGCCGTGGCCTGGGGCTATGCCCGCGGCGCCGATTCCCGCGGCGTCGACATCCTGCAGAACTGCGAGGTCACCGGCTTCGACATCCGCGACGGGATCTGCCGCGGCGTCGAGACCAGCCGCGGGCCGATCGCCGCCGGCAAGGTCGCGGTCTGTGTCGCCGGCTCGTCCGGCCGGGTGATGGCCCAGGCCGGGCTGCGGCTGCCGATCGAGAGCCACGTCCTGCAGGCCTTCGTCTCGGAAGGCCTGAAACCGCTGATCCCCGGCGTCATCACCTTCG
>JBGTSP010000323.1:0-4609 GCA_041940205.1 Alphaproteobacteria bacterium | reverse complement strand
TCGGCGATCTTTCCAAGAATACTGCAAAGCGCGTACTTGCGCTCAAAGGCGAGTATCAGGCGCCGACGCTTTTGCGTGGTGTCGAGCACATGAGCGAGATCGTGCTTGAGCAATTGAAGGAAGTGCTCGATTCGTTCGGTGCGCGTGACGCGAAGCGCGCGATGGCAGTCTGGAAGAGAGACGGCGCGGTAGACGATCTCTATACATCCCTGTTTCGCGAACTCCTGACCTACATGATGGAGGATCCGCGCACGATCACCGCGGGCACCCACATGATGTTCATGGCCAAGAACATCGAGCGGATGGGAGACCACGCGACCAATATCGCCGAGGACGTGCACTACATGATCAGCGGCGATTCGATCGAGGACGAGCGCCCCAAGGGCGACGTGACCTCGACGATGTCCGAGGTCGAGGATGGCGACACCGACCCGAATGGCTGACAGCATGAAACCATCTGTATTGATCGTTGAAGACGAAGCGGCCCTCGTCACCCTCCTGACCTACAACCTCGAGAAGGGCGGTTTCGACGTCCGCTCCGCGATGGACGGCGAAGAGGCGCTGACCCTGCTGGCCGAGCGGGTGCCCGATCTCATCGTGCTGGACTGGATGCTGCCGCGGCTCTCCGGGCTGGAGATCTGCCGCCAGGTCCGCCGCGGTCGGGACACCGCGCGTATCCCGATCATCATGCTGACCGCCCGGGGCGAGGAGGACGACCGGCTGCGCGGTCTCGAGACCGGGGCCGACGACTACCTGACGAAACCGTTTTCCCCGCGCGAGCTGATCGCCCGGATCCGGGCCATACTCCGGCGCACGCGGCCGGCAACGGATGCCGACGAGCTCACCTTCGTGGACGTGCGCATGGACCTCGCCTCGCATCGCGTGACGCGGCGCGATCGGGAAATCCATCTCGGGCCGACCGAGTACCGCCTGCTGCGGCACTTCCTGGAAAATCCGGGCCGGGTCTACAGCCGCGAGCAGATCCTGGACTCGGTCTGGGGGGCGGATGCCTTCATCGAACTGCGTACCGTCGACGTGCACATCCGCCGGCTGCGCAAGGCGCTGAACACCGGCGGCGCGCCCGACCTGATCCGCACCGTGCGGGCGGCGGGCTATGCGCTCGACCGCCCGGGCGCCGCGATCGAGGCCTGACAGCCGGGTCGCCTCAGTCCGGCGCCCGGCTCGCGTCGACGAGGTCCGCGAAGATCCGGCGGTAGGTCGCCGTCGCCTCGGCGCCGAAACAGCAGAACAGGATCCGCCGCGGGTGGCTCCCGCCCGCGAGCCAGGCGTCCGTTTCCCCGCGGGCGATCGCCGTCGCGGCTTCCAGGGGATAGCCGTAGACGCCCGTCGAGATGGCCGGAAAGGCGATCGAGGCGAGGCCGGCTTCCCGCGCCAGCGCCAGGGCGTTGCGGTAGCAGGCCGCCAGCAGCGCCGGCTCGCCGCTCGCGCCGCCCCGCCAGACCGGCCCCACCGTGTGGATGACGTGCCGCGCGGGCAGGTCGTGGCCGCCGGTGAGCCGGGCTTCGCCGGTGGGACAGCCGCCGAGGCCGCGGCATTCGGCCAGCAGTCCCGGGCCCGCGGCGCGATGGATGGCACCGTCGACGCCACCGCCGCCGAGCAGGCTTTCGTTGGCGGCATTGACGATGGCGTCGACCGCGAGCCGGGTGATGTCCCCCTCGACGATCTCGATGCGGGCCTTCCTCATCGCGGAGTCCCCCGGCCTTGCGCTTCCTCATCCGCGCCGCCGCGTGCGGACGGGCGATGGCCGCGGCGGATCAGCCAGGCCAGCAGCAGCAGGCCGGGCACGGCGCCGAGCGTCGTCGCCGCGAAGAACGAGACCCAGTCGATCTGTTCCGCCAGCCAGCCCGCCGGCGCGGAGAGGGCGGTCCGGCCCAGCGCCATCAGGGCCGACAGCAGGGCATATTGCGTCGCCGTGTACTGCACGTGGCAGAGCGCCGAGAGATAGGCGACGAAGGCCGCAGTGCCCATGCCGCCGGAGACGTTCTCGATGGTGATGGTCGCGGTGAGCAGGGTCAGATCGGCGCCGACATGCGCCTGCACGGCGAACATCAGGTTCGAGAGAAGCTGCAGGATTCCGAACAGCATCAGCGCCTTCAGGATGCCGGCCCGGTGCACGTAGATCCCGCCCAGCACACCGCCGACGATGCTGGCCCACAGCCCGAAGACCTTCGAGACCGCGGCGATCTCGCCCTTGGTGAAGCCGACCTCGACATAGAACGGACCCGCCATGATCCCGGCCAGGCTGTCGCCCAGCTTGTAGAGCACGATGAAGGCGAGCAGCAGCAGCCAGTCGCCGCGTCCGGCGAATTCCCGGAACGGCGCCAGCACCGCGCGCTCCAGCCAGTCCTGCAGCGATTCCGCGGCCGGTTCGGAATGGGGGGCCTCCGGCGCGGCCAGCACCGCCGCCATGCCCAGAGCCACGAGGGCGGCCGTCGCGGCGAAGGCCCAGGCCCAGCCGGAATACTGCGCCACGAACAGCGCGCCGGCCCCCGCCGCCAGCAGGCCGACGCGATAGCCGGTGACGAAGATCGCGGCGCCCGCGCCCTGCTGGCGTTCCTCCAGAAGCTCGATGCGCAGGGCGTCGAGGACGATGTCCTGGCTGGCCGAGAGGAAGGCGATGACGAGCGCCAGCACGGCGATCAGGGCGAGATCGCGGGCCGGATCGAACCGGCCCATGGCGGCGATCGCGAACAGCAGCAGGATCTGCACCAGCAGCGCCCAGCCCCGCCGCCGGCCCAGACGGGCGCCGGCCCAGGGCAGTGCAAGCCGGTCGAGCAGCGGCGCCCAGGCGAACTTGAAGGTGTAGGGCAGGCCGACAAAGGCGAACAGGCCGATCTGGGTCTTGCTGACGCCGGCCTCGGACAGCCAGATCCCGAGCGTCGACAGGGTCAGCAGCAGGGGCAGGCCGCTGGAGAAGCCGAGCACGCCCACCAGCAGCACCCGGGGTTCGACATAGACCGCCGCCGAGGCCACCCAGGCCTGCCAGCGGTCCGCCGGGGCGGCGGCTGGAAGCGGATCGTTCATGGCGCCGCGCCGGGCGTCGCGGGCGCTATTCGGCGGCCTGCGCCGTGGAGCGGGCGTCCTTCCAGCGGTCGAGCGTGTCGAGCAGCTGCGCCTCGTCGATCGGCTTGGAGACGTAGTCGTCCATGCCGGCGGACAGGCACATCTGCCGGTCCTCCTCCATGGCGTTCGCGGTCATGGCGATGATCGGAATCGTCGACGGCCGGCCGCGCAGCATGCGGATCGAACGGGTGGCCTCCAGCCCGTCCATCTCGGGCATGTGCACGTCCATCAGCACCGCGTCGTAGATGTCGTCGGCCACCGCTGCGACGGCCAGCTCGCCGTTGATCACCGCATCGACCTGGAAGCCGGCCTTCTCCAGCACGGCGATCGCCAGCATCTGGTTGATCTGGTTGTCCTCGGCCAGGAGGATCCGGCTGTCCTGCCGGTCCTTGGCCTTGACCTCGGGCGACAGCTCCGATTCCGCGACGACCTCCGGCATCGGCGTGTCCTCGGTGATGCGGCCGGCGACGATCGCCAGGCGGCGCATCAGCGAGGTCTGGCGGATCGGCTTGATCAGGTAGCCGTCGAAGCCGGCTTCGCGCAGCTGCTCCACCTTGCCGCGCTCGTCCTGCAGCAGGCTGACCACCAGGCGCATGCTGCCGATGGTGGCGTCCGCCCGGATCGAGCGGGCCAGCGCCTCGCCGCTGAGGTCGGGCAGCGTGAGATCGATCAGGCCGATATCGAACGGCTGGGCGGTGCCGGCCGCCCGCCAGGCGGCCTTCAGCGCCGCGCCGGCATTGTCCACCGCCACCACGTCGGCGCCGACCGCAACCAGGTGGCGGGCGATGATTTCCTTGCTGACCTCGTTGCTTTCGACCAGCAGCACCCGCAGACCCTCGAGGTCGGCCGGCGGCTTCGGCCGCTGCGTCTCGGCCTGCTTGCCGACGACGATGGTGAACCAGAAGGTGCTGCCCTGGCCGGGCTCGCTTTCCACGCCGATCGAGCCCTGCATCGCTTCCGCGATGCGCTTGGAGATCGCCAGGCCCAGCCCGGTGCCGCCGTAGCGGCGGGAGGTCGAGCTGTCGACCTGGGTGAATTCCTGGAACAGCTTCTCCTGCGCCTCGTAGGGAATGCCGATGCCGGTATCGCTGATCTCGACGCGCAGGCTGGCGCTCTCCTCGTCCTGATCGATCAGCGACACCGTGATCTTCACGCCGCCCTGTTCGGTGAACTTGATGGCGTTGCCGGCAAGGTTGAGCATGATCTGGCGCAGGCGGCCGGGATCGCCGCGCAGCTGCACCGGCACGTCGGGGTCGATCACGCCGCCGATCTCGATGTTTTTCTCGATCGCCCGCGAGGACAGCAGTTCGGTGACCCGCTCGATCAGCGCCATGAGATCGAAGTTCAGGGTCTCCAGCTCCAGCCGGCCCGCCTCGATCTTCGAATAGTCCAGGATGTCGTTGATGATCGTCAGCAGCGCCTCGCCGCTGTCGCGCACGGCCTGGGCGTAGTTGCGCTGCTCGGCCGACATCTCGGTATCCAGCAGCAGGCTGGCCATGCCGAGCACGCCGTTCATCGGCGTGCG
>JBGTSP010000322.1:0-4625 GCA_041940205.1 Alphaproteobacteria bacterium | reverse complement strand
GCCGAACAGCACGCAGGTGGTGCGGTCCTCCCAGTCGAGAATCCGCGAGAAGGTCTCCGCGCCGATTACCAGGGCATTGCGGGCCTGGCCGGCGCGGATGAAATTGTCCGCGGTGGCAATGGCATAGACGAAACCGGTGCAGACCGCCTGGATGTCGAAGGCGCAGCCCTTTGCCCCGATCGCCGCCTGCACCCGGGTCGCCGTCGCCGGGAAGGTTTCGTCCGGCGTCGCCGTCGCCAGGACGATCAGATCGATGTCGCCGCCCGAAAGGCCGGCGGCCTTGAGCGCCTGTTTCGTCGCCGCGATCGCGAGATCCGAGGTTTTCTCGCCCTCCGCGGCGATGTGCCGGCTGCGGATGCCGGTGCGCTCGACGATCCACTCGTCGGAGGTGTCGACCTTCTCGGCGAGCTGATGATTCGTCAGGGCCTGGCCCGGCAGATAGGCGCCGCAGCCTGCGACGACCGATCGAATTGCGCTGTTCATGCTACTGTGCCGCCGCCTCGGCTTGCGAGATCGGTTCGGCCATCCCTCCGAACTTCTTGTAATCGTTTATGATTCTTTCCGTGATCTTATCGGTCGCCATGTCGACTGCCAAACCGATCGCTGTGGCGAAGCCCATCGCGTCGGTGCCGCCGTGGCTCTTCACGCTGATCCCGTTCAGGCCAAGGAAAACGCCGCCGTTATAGTGACGCGGGTCCACGCGGTCGCGCAACACGTTCATGCTTTCGCGGGCGAACAGGTAGCCCAGGCGCGACAGCCAGGTGCGGCGGAAAGCGGTGCGCAGGAACTCGGAATAGAGCTTGGCCGTGCCCTCGGCCGTCTTCAGGGCGACATTGCCGGAAAACCCGTCGGTGACGACCACGTCGGTGGTGCCGCGGGGAATGTCGTCACCCTCGATGAAGCCCTCGAAGCTCATCGCCAGGTCCGCCTGGCGCAGCATCGCCGCGGCCTCGCGCAGGGCGTCGTTGCCCTTGAGCTCCTCTTCGCCCACGTTCAGCAGGCCGACGCTGGGCCGGGGCAGGCCGAACACGGTGCGGGCGAAGGCCGCCCCCATCACCGCGAACTGCACCAGGTTGCGGGCGTCGCATTCGATGTTGGCGCCGAGATCGAGCATCACGCTCTCCCCGCGCAGGGTCGGGAAGAAGCTGACGATCGCCGGCCGGTCGATCCCCGGCAGGGTCTTGAGCACGATCTTCGACATCGCCATCAGGGCGCCGGTGTTGCCGGCCGAGACCACGCCCTGGGCCTCGCCGCCGGCGACCGCGTCGATGGCCAGCCGCATGCTGCTCTTGCGGCCCTGGCGCAGGGCCTGGCTGGGCTTGTCCTCGGACTTCACCGCCTGTTCGGTATGGCGGATCTCCGAAACCTCGGCCAGCGCGCCGTGGCGGCTCAGGATGGGTTCGATGCGTGAGGAATCGCCGAACAGCAGGAAGCGCAGGTTGGGATGGCGCTCCCTGGCGATATCGGCGCCCTTGACCACGATCTGCGGCGCGTCGTCGCCGCCCATCGCATCAAGGGCAATCGTGATGACCGCGTGCAATCGACGATCCGATCCGGCCTAGTACGCCTCCGCCGGCTCGGCCACGTCGCGGTCGTTGTACTGGCCGCAGGCCGGGCAGACATGATGGGGCCGTTTCAGCTCGCCGCAATTGGCGCACTCGGCATAGGCGGTCGCCTGCACCTGGTCGTGGGCGCGCCGGTTGTTGCGGCGGGACCGCGAGACCTTCCTCTTGGGTACAGCCATGTCGTCACTTCCTTTCCGTCACCGTGTCCGACGCCGGCGTTCGCCCGCCTCGGACTTCAGGGCTTTCAACGCATCGAACGGACCCGGCGGCGTCTCGGCCGCCCTGCCCGTCTGCTCCAGGGAGACCCCGTCCGCGCGCGGATAGGGCTCCAGGGACAGCGAGAGATGCTGGGCCACAAGTTCGCCCAGATCGATGGCGCCGCCATCCCAGAACTCGATATCTTCCTCGAGCAGCGGATCGACCGTCTCGGGATCGATCCCCTCCTCGCCGTCCCGGCGGAACACCACCGCCAGATCGTCCGCGACATCGCCGCCGACCGGCTGCAGCGATACCACACAGGCCTGCTGCACCCGGGCTTCCAGCCGGCCCGTCACCCGGATGCCGCCCGCCCCTTCCCGGGTCAGGCGCAAACCGGCCTCCAGCCGCTCGATGGCGAGCAGGCCGAACCGCCGGGCCAACCCGGCACGGGCCGTTTCGTCCGCCGACAGCGTGAGCGACAGGCCCGCGGCCGACACCTCGTCCGGCTGGACGACGTGCGAAAACTCCACCGCGGTATCGACCATTACTTCGCCCTCTAACCCGAACGCCGTCGCGTAAAGTCCGGCGCGAAGCCGGCGGAACATAATGACAAGGGCTTGGCCGGTCAAACGCAGATTGGGTGAAAATGCCGGTTTTCTCGCTCCCCCCGGCCTAGTCGTCCGCGTCCGGCAAGGTCTCCAGCCGGGCCTCCAGCACGACCGGATCGTCGAGCGCCTCGAGGTGGGCCAGATCGGCCCGCAACCGCCTCTCGAGAGCCACGAGCCGGGCCTC
This sequence comes from Alphaproteobacteria bacterium, assembly GCA_041940205.1. Lineage (GTDB taxonomy): Bacteria > Pseudomonadota > Alphaproteobacteria > JBGTSP01. Next base: position 2,070 of record JBGTSP010000322.1, on the reverse strand, counting down.
CTCCGGCGCCCCCTTGCGATAGACGTTGCGTCGCAGCGCGGCATGCAGGTCCTCCGCCGTGCCGTCGAACCCGTCATGGTAGGCCGCCATGCGGCCGTTGAAATGCTCCATCAGCTTCTTCACCCGCGGTCCGACCGCAAGGTCGCCGACACCCATTTCGCGCAGCGAGCGGTCCATGTCGTCCACCATCACCTCGACGAGGCGCTGCGGCAGGTCGCCGGCCTGCGGCAGGCCGCGCATCCGCCGCAGCAGCAGGAAGACCTGCAGGGCGATCATGTCGAAGCGCCCGTCCGGGGTGTCGGGCACGCCGCAGTCCGCATAGAAGACCGGCCGGCGGGCCCGGGCGACCGCATGTCCGTAGAGCCGGTCGGCCCGCTCCCGCAATTCCCGGCCGCGCCGCCAGCGCTGCAACAGTCCCATGCCGCTTCCTTCCCCTTGCCCCCGCGGCAGCGATTGACTCGCCCCCGGGCCTGACCATATTGCGCAGGATCATGCCGATCGAACGCGCTCTTCCCCGCCGCTTCCCGCGCCGTCGCCCGGACGGGCTCCGCGCCGGCCTCGCCGCCGCCCTGCTGGCCGCGATTCTCGTCGCCTGCACGCCGCAGCAGACCACCGTGGGCCATATACCGCGAGAGAGCGAACTGACGGAACTGCGACCGGGCGTCCACGACAAGGCCTCGGTGCGCGAACTGCTGGGCTCGCCCACCAGCCTCGCCGATTTCGAGGGCGAGACCTGGATCTATGTCGAGCGCACGTCCCAGCGCATCGCCTTCTTCGAGGAGGAAGTGCTGAGCCAGAAGGTCGTCGTCGTCGCCTTCGACGATCTCGGCGTGCTGAAGACCGTGAACCGCTACGCCCTGGAAGACGGCCGGCCCATCGTGCCGATCGAGCGGGAAACCCCGACCCGGGGCAAGGAACTGACCTTCCTGCAGCAGATGTTCGGCAACTTCGGCCGCTTCAACAATTCCGGCGGCCAGTAGCCACCCTCTTCTTCCCCACCGTCTACTAGCTTCGCTACCGGCCGCGTTTCCGCGAAACGCCGGCCGGCCGCGCCCGCGCGCATGCGGCGCGGGACAGGAACCGGCGGCAATGGCAGCATGTCGCCAGCGTCGCCCGGGCGGCGCCCGCCTGCTCCAGGGAGACCGACATGAACAGCCCGCAGATCCTGCTCGACGTCGCCGACGGTATCGCCACCATCCGCTTCAACCGGCCCGACGCGATGAACGCCTTCTCCGACGACATGCGCGAGAGCCTGCTGGCGCACCTGCAGGCGCTGTCGACGCGCCGCGACGTGCGCTGCGTCGCCCTGACCGGAAGCGGCCGCGCGTTCTGCGCCGGCGGCGACGTCGCCAGCATGGCGGACCTGCAGGCGCGCGACGACACCACGGTGGTCGAGGGCCGTATCGGCGTCTCGGGACGCATTCTCGCGACGCTGGGCGAGATGCCGCAGCCGGTGGTTGCGCTGATCAACGGCGCGGCGGCCGGTGCCGGGATGAACCTGGCGCTGGCCTGCGACATGCGCCTCGCGGTCGAGGGCGCGATCTTCTCGCAAGCCTTCGTGAAGATCGGACTGGTGCCGGACTGGGGCGGTTTCCGCTCGCTCACCCGCCTTGCCGGGCCGGCGGTCGCCATGGAACTGATGATGACCGGCGCCCGCATCGACGCGGCGGAAGCCTTCCGGCTGGGACTGGTCAACCGGGTGCTGCCCGCCGACGAGTTCGCGGCCGAGAGCGCCCGCTTCCTGGCCGCGCTCGCCGCCGGGCCGCGCGAGACCCTGGCGGCGATCAAGCGCGGCGTGCAGATCGGCGAGACGGATGACGCCCGGGCGGTGCTGGACTACGAGCTGAAGGCGCAGAAGGCGCTGTTCCTCTCCGCGGATGCCCGCGAGGGCATGCGCGCCTTCCTCGAGAAGCGTCCGGCCCGCTTCGGCCAGCCGGACTGAGCCGGCACCGGAGCGCGAGCAGGCTCCTGAAACGACGAACGCCCCGCCGCTTTCGCGACGGGGCGTTCGCCCGTGTCTTCGATCAGCCGATCAGTGGGCCAGGCCGGCAAGCAGCAGCAGGGCCACGA
>JBGTSP010000321.1:0-4633 GCA_041940205.1 Alphaproteobacteria bacterium | reverse complement strand
CAAGCCTGCACCCAGCCGATCACGCTGTTCAAATACTGGAGCCTGTTCGGCAAGGCCTGGGTCGGCGCGCAATGGCTGTTCACGAGGACCGGCCCCGGCGCCTCGAACCAGTTCGAGAGCGCCGCCTTCCTGCGCTCGAAGCCGGGCGTCGAGTATCCCGACATCCAGTATCATTTCCTGCCGATCGCCGTGCGCTATGACGGGCAGGCGGCGGCCGAGGGCCATGGCTTCCAGGCCCATGTCGGGCCGATGCGCTCGCCCTCGCGCGGCGCGGTGACGCTGCGGTCTTCCGATCCCGAGGCGGCGCCGAAGATCCTGTTCAACTACATGAGCGCGGAGCAGGACTGGGCCGATTTTCGCCACTGCATCCGGCTCACGCGGGAGATCTTCGCCCAGCCGGCCTTCGCCCCCTATCGCGGCGCGGAGATCCAGCCGGGCGAGGCGGTGCAGAGCGACGACGCGCTGAACGACTTCATCCGCGATCATGTCGAGAGCGCCTACCACCCCTGCGGCACCTGCCGCATGGGGGCGGCATCGGATCCCGGCGCCGTGGTCGATCCGGAGTGCCGGGTGATCGGGGTGGAACGCCTGCGGGTGGTCGACAGTTCGATCTTCCCGCGCATCACCAACGGCAACCTGAACGCGCCCTCGATCATGGTCGGCGAGAAGGCCGCCGACCACGTGCTGGGCCGCGAGCCGCTGCCGGCGGCGAACGATCGGCCCTGGATCAATCCGAACTGGGAAACGAGCGACCGGCTCTGAGCGAAGAGGGGGCGGGCCCGCCCGGATCAGCGGCGCGCCAGCCTGGCCATCATCGCGAACAGGCCGACAATGTCGACGGGCTCGTCCCGGCCGGAAAACTCGCGATAGAGCGTGTTGACGTTGACCACGATGCGCTCGCCGTCGCCCCAGCTGTCATAGTCGTCGAGCGCGATGTCCTGCGCGGCCTCCAGCACGCCCATGCCGGCATCGTATCGCTTGCGGGCTTCCGCGGCGATATAGGCCAGGTAATCGCGCACCGCGCGCACGCCCTGCTTGTCGGTGATCGGCCCGTGCCCCGGCACGATGGTTTCGACATCCATCGCCAGGATGCGTTCGCAGGCGGCGATCCAGTTGGCGACCGGCCCGGCCCACATGATCGGGTGGCCCTCGATGAACAGGATGTCGCCGGTGAAGACGGTGCGGTCCTCGGGGACATGCACCAGCACGTCGCCGCGCGTGTGCGCCGGCCCGACCTCGATCAGCGAGACCCGCTTGTTGCCGACGGTGAGCGCGAGATCGCGCTCGAACGTCCGGGTCGGCAGGGTGGTGCGGATGCCGGCGAAATCGAACGATCCGAAGATCCGCTGCAGGTAGTCACCGAGTTCGCCCATGCCCTGTTCCGCCATGCCCGGCGCGGCCTGCATGAGCTGGTTCAGCATCTCGGCGGGCACTTCCTCCATCTCTTCCGCGCTCGCTTTCGAGGCGATGATCTCCGCGCCCTCGACCAGCTCGTTGCCCCAGCAATGGTCGCCGTTGGCGTGGGTGTTGACCAGCGTGCCGATCCGTCGCGCGGCCGGCACGGCGTCGCGCATGGCGGTCAGCATGTCCGCGGTCAGCGAGGTGTCGAACAGGGTGTCGACGAGCAGGGTTTCGTCGCCGTCGGCGATCAGGCCGGCATTCGACCAGCCCCACGAGCCGTCCGGCTGCAGATAGGCGAAGACGCCGTTGCCCAGGTCGTGCAGTCCCTTGGAGAAGGCGGTCATGACACGGTCTCCTTCATTCGTCCGGCGGGCAGGGGGGTGGCGAACGGCTCGTCGGCCGAAGCGGGGCCGTCGGCCCTGCAGGCCCGCATGCCCGCGGCAAGGAACGGGATCATGTGGGCGACGATGCGCCCGACATCGTCCGAGCGGTAGCGGCCGTCGGTCAGCCGGTCGACCCTGCCGGTGCGGGCAAAGGTATGCAGCATCACGCCCATCATGAAGTGGAACGACCAGACCACCTGTTCCTCGTCGTGCTCCGGCAGCGCCTGCGCCAGGGCCGCGAGGAACTCGCCGGCCACGTGGTCGAACATCGGCGCGATCGTCTCGGTGCCCTGAACGCCGGCGCTGTTGGCAGTCTGGGCGATCAGCCGGGCGTAGGCCGACCAGCCGCGATCGCCCGAACGGCTGATCTCCAGGTAGGGACGGATGAAGGCGTCGATCACCGCCTCCAGCGACGGAGCAGCCGGCGCGGCGTGCTCCCGGCGGCCTGCCAACAGGGCCAGGCGCTGCTCGCCCAGGACCCGGGCGCGGCGCTCGAAGACCCGCGTCCACAGGCCCGCCTTGCTGCCGAAATGGTAGTTGGCGAGCGCCAGTTGCACGCCCGCCGCGGCGGTGATCTGGCGCAGCGAGACCCCGTCGAAACCGTGATCGGCGAACAGCCTTTCGGCCGCGTCGAGAATGCGCTCGCGGGTGGCGTCGCCGGTCGGTCTGGTGTTCGCCATGCTCAATTTGAACGGTCGTATAATTACCTTGTCAAGCCGGAAGCGCGCTGGCTACCATTTGCCCCGCAACAGAGGTGCCGGCCGGCGGGCCGGACCGGAGCCGGCCAGGGAGGAACGGATGGCGATCAGGCAACGTTGGGGTGCGCTGGCGGCGGTGGCGCTGCTGGCCTGCGGGCTGGCGACGGGCAGCGCGCGTGCGGAGACCACGAAGATCACGGTGGTGGCGGGACATCCGCCGGTCTTCCTGTGGGTCAAGCTGCTGAGCGGTTTCTTCATCCCGGAGGTCGACAAGCGCCTGGCGGAGGCCGGCGGCACGCACAAGATCGAGTGGACCGAGGCCTATAGCGGCACGGTGGCGAAGATCGGCGGCGTGCTGGAAGCGGTCGAGGAAGGGGTCGCCGACATGGGCTTTGTCGGTTCGATCTTCGAGGCCCCGAAACTGCCGCTGCAGAACGTCTCCTATGTCAGCCCCTTCGGCAGCGCCGACATCAATGTCGTCACCGGCGCCATCGTCAAGCTGCAGCAGGACATTCCGGAAATGTCGGCGGCCTGGGAGAAGTACAACCAGGTCTTCCTGGGCGGCGCGGCGCTCGACAGCTACCACCTGTTCACGACCTTCCCGGTGAAGAGCGTCGACGACCTGAAGGGCCGCAAGCTGCTGGCGCCCGGTCCCTCGGCGAACTGGATCAAGGGCACCGGCGCGGTGGCGGTCGCGGGCAACCTGCGCACCTATTACAACGACATCAAGACCGGCGTCGCCGACGGCGCGCTGACCTTCGTCACCGGCGCCTGGGGCTGCAAGTGTTTCGAGGTGGCGCCCTACATCACCAAGGTGAATTTCGGCTCGCAGTTCGCCGGCGGCATCACCATCAACAAGGATGTCTGGGACAGCCTGGCGCCCGAGGTTCGCACGGTGTTCCGCGAGGTCGCCGCCGAGTTCAATGTCCGCTTCGCCGCGGCACAGCAGGGCGCGGCCGACGCGCTGCTGAAGAAGATGACCGAGGCCGGGGCCAAGGTGTCCGAACTGCCGGCCGCCGAACGGGCCCGCTGGGCCGGGATGGTGCCGAACGTCGCCAAGGCCTGGGCCGCCAAGCTGGACGGTGAGGGGCAGCCCGGCAGCCGGGTGCTCGCCGGCTTCATGCAGGCGCTGAAGGCTTCGGGCGCGGACATTCCCAGGGACTGGTCGGCTGAATGAGCACGGGGCCGGCCGAGGGGCCGGCGCCGCCGGAGGATGAAGGGGAACCGGAGGCGAGCGCGCTCGGCTTCGGCTTCCACCGCCTGACCGGGGTGATGAACGCGGTCGGCACCGTCTGGATCTTCGCCCTGATGGTGCTGATCAATGCCGACGTCATCGGCCGCGAAGCCTTCGCGACGCCGGTGCGCGGGGTTACCGAACTGGTCTCGCTGTCGATCGTCGGCATCGTCTTCCTGCAACTCGCGCATACCCTGTGGTCGGGACGGATGACCCGCTCGGACGCGCTGCTCAATCGCCTGAGGCGGGCCCGCCCGGGCCTCGCGGCGGCGCTCGAGGCGCTCTACCACGCCACCGGCGCGGTGCTGTTCGCGGTCCTGTTCTGGGCATCGCTGCCCTACCTGAGGAAGGCGATCGACATCGGCGAGTATGTCGGCGCGCTGGGCGACTTCACGGCGCCGACCTGGCCGGTGCGGGCGATCATCCTGATCGGCAGTGCGGCCACCGCGATCACCTTCGCCCTGCTGGCCTGGCGCGACCTGCGGCGCAGCCTGGCGGCCGGCGCGCGGGAGTAGCGGGGGGATGGAGGCGCTCACCATCGGCTGGCTCTCGCTGGCCGCGATGCTCGGCCTGATCTGGCTCGGCATGCATGTCGGCGTCGCGCTGACGCTGCTGTCGTTTCTCGGGGTCTGGGCGATCAAGGGCAACTGGGTGGTCGCCAGCAAGCTGCTGGCGCTGGCCGCCTACGATTCCATCGGCAATCACATCTTCGGCGTGGTGCCGCTGTTCGTCCTGATGGGCCTGCTGGTCAGCGTCTCGGAGATCGGCCGCGACACGTTCGACGTCGCCAACCGGCTGTTCCGGCGGATCCGGGGCGGTCTGGGCATCGCCACGGTGGCGGCGAACGCGGTGTTCGCGGCGATCACCGGCATTTCCATCGCCAGCGCGGCAGTGTTCACCAAGGTGGCGGTGCCGGA
>JBGTSP010000320.1:0-4636 GCA_041940205.1 Alphaproteobacteria bacterium | reverse complement strand
GCAGGTGGTGAAGTAGAAGAAGCGGTCGCCTTCGCGAATGTCGGCGTGCAGGCGCTGCTCCTTGAGATGCTGCAGCAGGGTGCCGCCGGCGCCGTGGACGATGCATTTCGGCGCGCCGGTGGTCCCCGACGAATAGAGGATGTAGAGCGGCGCGTTGAAATCCTGGCGGTGGAAGGCGATCTCGCCGGGCGTGTAGCCGGCCAGCGCCTCGTCCCACGGCGCCGCCCCGGCAAGACCGTCGAGCGGCGCGTCCTCGGCGGTGTAGGGCACCACCAGGACCCGGCGGATGCTGGGGATCTCGGCGAGGATCGCCCGCGCCTTGTCCAGCGAATCGAAGCGCTTGCCGCCGTAGAAATAGCCGTCGGCGCAGATCAGCACGACCGGCTCGATCTGGCCGAACCGGTCCAGCACGCCGCGCACGCCGAAATCGGGCGAGCAGGAGGACCAGATCGCCCCGGTGGCGGCGGTCGCCAGCATGGCGATGCAGGTCTCCGGCAGGTTCGGCAGGAAACCCGCCACCCGGTCGCCCGGGCCGACACCGGCGGCGACCAGCCATTGCTGCAGGCGGGAAACCTCGGCATGCAGCTCGGCGAAGCTCAGCCGCCGGCGCACCCGGTCCTCGCCGCGAAAGACGATGGCCTCGCCGTCGTCGCGCCGGCGCAACAGGTTCTCGGCGAAGTTCAGCCTGGCATCGGGGAACCAGCGGGCGCCGGGCATGGCGTCCCGGTCGGCGACGGTGCGCGCGCCGCGGGTTTCGGCGATCACGCCGCAGAATTCCCAGACCGCTTCCCAGAAGGCCTCGGGCTCGGCCACCGACCAGCGGTGCAGGCCGGCGAAGTCGGTCGCCGCGACGCCGTGCTTCGCGCCGACATGGCGCATGAAGGCGGCGAGGCCGGTCTCGGCGATCGCGTCGGCGTCGGGCTGCCAGAGCGGGGCGGCGGGGTCTGTCATGGCGTCCTCCGGTCGATGGTCAGGAACGCTCTTTACCCCATATGGCGGGCCATTGTGGCCTCCATGTGGCTCCGTTCGGGCCCCTGTGCTACGCCGATGCCGGCATGCACGCCCTCCGTTCCGCCTTGCTCAGACTGCCCGACAATGTTCGCGCCGCGCTCTGGACCCTGATCGCCGGCAGCCTGTTCTCGCTCATGGGCGCGCTGGTCAAGCATCTGGGCGGCACCGGCGAATACGAGAGTTTCCAGCTTGCCTTCTTCCGGGCGCTGTTCGGACTGCTGGCGGTGGCGCCCTTCCTGCTGCGCCTGGGCCGGCGCGCGGTGCATACGAAACGCCTGGGCCTGCACCTGCTGCGCTCGTTCTGCGGCGCCTCGGCTTTGATGTGCGGCTTCTATGCGCTTTCCGAACTGTCGCTCGCGGACGCCGTGTCGCTGAGCTACGCCCGGCCGCTGTTCCTGATCCCGCTCGCGGTGCTGTTCCTGGGCGAGGTCGTGCGGCTGCGCCGCTGGAGCGCCACCGCGATCGGCTTCATCGGCGTGATCGTGATGCTCCGGCCGACGGGCAGTGTCGAGTTCGCTGCCCTGATCGCCCTGCTGGGCGCGCTGCTGGTGGCGATCGCCATGGTCTTCGTGAAGAAGCTGACGGTGACCGAGCGGCCGGAGACCATGCTGTTCTATTCCGGCACCGTAGCCTCGCTGGCGACCCTGCTGCCGGCATTGGCGCAGTGGCGCACGCCGGACCTGCCGGACTTCCTGCTGATGGTGGCCACCGGGGCCACGGGGGCGGCGGCGCAATACTGCTCGATCCGCGCCTACCGGGTGGGCGAGGCGACGGCGATCATTCCCTTCGACTATGTCCGCCTGCTGTTCGCCGGCGTGATCGGCTATGTCGTGTTCTTCGAGACCCCGGACCGCTGGACGGTGATCGGCGCGGCCATCGTGGTGGCCTCGACCCTCTATATCGGCCTGCGCGAGGCCCGCCTCGGCGCCCGCCGGCGCGCCGCGGCGCGCAAGGAGAGATCCTAGATCCGGGTCTCGCCGATGCGGAAGCTCGCCAGCAGCGGCGCCAGTTCGGCCTCGCTTGCCGCTTCGCCGCCGAACTCGCTCAGCGCGTGCCAGCGCTGCAGCGCCGTCGTGACCACCGGCGTCGCGCCGCTGCGGCGTTCGCGGAGGCAGCGGGCGGTCTCGGCGCCGTAGAGCCGGGCGATACAGGCATCGGTCAGGCGGACATGCAGGTTGATGGTGCAGCGCTGGGTCGGGCCGGCAAGCGGCCTTGCCTCGACGCCGTGGAAGGAATCCGCCGTTTTCAGGAAGCTGACGAGCTGGTTGTCCCGGAAGGCGAGCGTGCGCACGCGCTCGAAGTCGTCGCGTTCCAGGAAGCCGCAGCCCTCGTGCGTGAAGCCCGGGAGCAGCGGCTGATAGAGCGAGGTGCCCGCGGCTTCCGTCGCGCCGCCGTTGAGATAGACCATCGCGGTATAGAGAAAGCTCGGATGGTCGGTGTGCACGCGAACCGCGATCCGGCGATAACAGTTCACCAGCACCGCGAAGGTTTCCAGCTCCAGCGTCTCGAGCGCGGCGCCGAAGCGCAGGCGCAACGCCGGCAGGTAGCGCCGGTAGAGCGCGACCGCGGCCTCGCGCAGCATCGCTGCGCCCTCGCCGCGCCAGAAGTCGCGGGCCACCGGCATCATTGTTTCCGTCGCCATCCCGGCGGCAGTTCCCAGTACCTGAAGTCGGAAGAATCCGGCATCGCCCGGCTGGCGGTCGTGGCCGTCGCAACAGGTGGCGAAATCGCTCTCGCGCGGCCAGTACAGCGCCACCTTGCGGCGGGCCTCGGCGGCCAGGAGATCGGGGACGACCAGGTGCGGGAAGGGGGCGAGCTGCAGCACCTCGTCGGCGATCGTCCGGGCGATCGCGGGTGCGGGCGGCAGAGGGCGATGGTCTTCGGCCAGCGACATGACGGCTTTCCGTGGCGGCGCCCGCCGGGAAGGGGCGGGCGTCGGATTGCAGTCTCGCAGGTCGTGATTAAGGAAGCGTAAGGGGTTCAGCCGCGGGGATTGCCGCCCTCGGCCAGCCGGCGCGTTGCCGCCCGTGCGCGCTTGCGGTGGCGCGGACGGATATGGCCCTTCACCGCGGCGATCGCCGCCAGCAGCGCCGAGGCGTCGTCGGTGAAGCCGACCGCGGCGACGATGTCGGGAATGACGTCGGCCGGCAGCACGAAATACGCCAGCGCGGCCATCAGAATGGCGCGCACGTAGCCGGGCGTTGCCGGGTCCCGCGCGCAGTACCAGGCGGTCAGCAGGTCCTCGACGAACGGCACCCGGGCGAGCACCCGCCGCAGTTTCGGCCAGAACCGGTCGCGCACCCGGGCCTCGTCGGCGCGCAGCGCCTCGGGATCGTAGAGGGTGATGTCCGTGCCCGGCATGCCGTGCATATGGGGGCCGGCTGCGACATCACAATGCTCGCACCGGCCGGGGAAATGCTCTAGATCGCCGGACAGGAACGACATCCGGGAGGAACAGATGGACATTCAGGGACAGTCGGCGCTGATCACGGGCGGCGCCTCGGGACTGGGCGAGGCCACCGCGCGCGAACTCGCCGCCGCGGGCGCGAAGGTGGCGCTGCTCGACGTGCAGGAAGACAAGGGCAAGGCCGTCGCCGAGGAACTGGGCGGCCTGTTCGTGAAATGCGACGTGACCAGCGCGGAGGGCGCCGAGGCGGCGATCGCCGAAGCCAGGGCGGCGCACGGCGTGGCCCGGATCCTGGTCAACTGCGCGGGCACCGGCATCGGCGTGAAGACCACCTCGAAGGGCCAGGCGCATCCGCTGGACGCCTTCGCGCGGATCATCAACATCAACCTGATCGGCACGTTCAACTGCATCCGCCTGGCGGCGACGGACATGGTCGAGCTGGATCCTCTGGACGGCGGCGAGCGCGGGGCGATCATCTCCACCGCGTCGGTCGCGGCGTTCGAGGGCCAGACCGCCTATTCGGCGTCCAAGGGCGGCGTGGTCGGCATGACCCTGCCGATCGCCCGCGACCTCGCGGACAAGGGCATCCGCGTCAACACGATCGCGCCGGGCCTGTTCTCGACGCCGTTGCTGCACGGCCTGCCGGACGACGTGAAGGATGCGCTCGGCCGTTCCGTGCCATTCCCCTCGCGGCTGGGCGAGCCGAAGGAATATGCCGCGCTGGCCCGGCACATCGTCGAGAACCAGATGCTGAACGGCGAAACGATCCGCCTTGATGGGGCGATCCGGATGGCACCCAGGTGAAACCGCGCTGCGTGGGATGGAGCGGCTGGCACGCAGCGCGGCTCCTCCCGTGCAGAACTGGTGACAGTAGTTCGCTGATGCAGAACTCTACCCGCCTCGCAGACTGAACAGCTCAGGCATGGGGCCTCCCCGCACAAGGCGGGGACAGGCTCCTCAAGTTTGGGACACCCGTGTTTCCTGAGTTCCACTGGCTATGCCTTCCTGTTCGGCAACGGCTGCTGGCGTTCCGTTTCCAGGACGACGAGCCGGTGCATCACGCGCCCGCCGCCGCCGTGGGCGAGCACGAATTTCAGTGATGGCAGCTGTTGTTCTGCTGTTTGCCGCGGTGGCGGTGCTCAAACGCAGCCGCGGCGAGTCCGTTCCGGAGGAAGAGATCGCCGAGTTGACGCGGCGCAAGCGCATGGAGATGTATCT
>JBGTSP010000319.1:0-4656 GCA_041940205.1 Alphaproteobacteria bacterium | reverse complement strand
GCCCGCAAGCGCCGCCAGACGCTGGAGGACGAAAGCACCTTCTTCGGCGCCATGGACGGCGCCGCCAAATTCGTGCGCGGAGACGCCATCGCCGGCCTGCTGATCACCTTCATCAACGTCATCGGCGGCGTCATCGTCGGCGTCGCCCAGAACGATCTCAGTTTCTCGCAAGCCGGCGAGACCTACATCCTGCTCGCCGTCGGCGACGGCCTGGTCTCGCAGATCCCGGCGCTGATCGTCTCCACCGCGGCCGGCCTGCTGGTCTCCAAGGCCGGCGTCGTCGGTTCCGCCGACAAGGCCCTGTTCGGCCAGCTCTCGGGCTATCCCCGCGCCGTCGGGCTGAGCTCCTTCCTGCTGGTCTGCCTGTCGCTGCTGCCGGGCCTGCCGATGCTGCCCTTCCTGGCGCTGGGAACGATTACCGGCGGCATGGCCTATTCGGTCTGGCGCCGGCAGCAGGCCGCCAAGGAGGAGGGCGCAACCGAAGGCGGCGAAGCGGTTGCCGAGGAAGGCGAAAGCGAGGAGCCGATCAGCGCCACCCTGTCGATCGACGAGCTGCGGATCGAGCTCGGCTACGCCCTGATCCCGCTGATCAACGATTCCGGCCGCAAGTTCCGCATCACCGACCAGATCAAGTCGCTGCGCCGGCAGATCGCCGCCGAGATGGGCTTCGTGATGCCCGCCGTGCGCATCCTCGACAACATGCAGCTGGGCGCCAACGACTATCAGGTGCTGGTGAAGGAGATCGAGTCCGGCCGCGGCGAATTGCGGCCCAACCGCCTGATGGTGCTCGATCCGCGCGGCGCCACGATCGATCTCGAGGGCGAGCCGACCAAGGAGCCGACCTTCGGCCTGCCGGCCCTGTGGGTCGAGGAGCAGTATCGCGAGGAGGCCAGCTTCAAGGGCTATACCGTGGTCGATCCGGCCACGGTCATCGCCACCCACCTGACCGAGATCGTCAAGGCCAGCATGTCCGAACTGCTGTCCTATGCCGCGACCCAGAAACTGCTCGACGACCTCGCCCCCGAACACCGCAAGCTCGCCGACGATCTCGTGCCCGACCAGATCTCGGTCACCGCCCTGCAGCGCATCCTGCAGCGCCTGCTGGCCGAGCGGGTCTCGATCCGCGACCTGCCGACGATCCTCGAGGGGGTTTCCGAGGCCCTGAGCCAGACCCCGAACGTGCTCGGCATCGTCGAACATGTCCGCGCCCGCCTGGCCCGCCAGATCTGCCACGGCATGACCGGACCGGCGGGCTACGTGCCGCTGGTGGCGCTGTCGCCGGACTGGGAACAGGCCTTCGCGGAATCCCTCACCGGGCAGGGCGACGACCGCCAGCTCGCCATGGCCCCGACGCAACTGCAGCAGTTCATCGAACGCCTGAGGATGGAGATGGACGCGGCCAGCGAGCGCGGCGAGATGCCGGCGCTGCTGACCAGTCCGGTGATCCGGCCCTTCGTGCGCTCGATCGTCGAGCGCGTGCGCCCCGCCACCACCGTCCTCAGCCAGAGCGAGATCCACCCCCAGGCCCGGATCCGCACCGTGGGACAGATCTGATGCGGGACGGCGATGCGGCTTAGAACCTTCACCGGGGCCTCGGTGCGCGAGGCGATGAGCGCGGTCCGCCGGGAGATCGGCCGGGACGCCGTGATCCTCTCGACCCGCACCGATCCGGCCAACGGACAGTGCAGCGTCGTCGCCGCCGTCGACGACGCCCCCTCGCCCGCGGGCGATCCGCAGCACCAGGCGCCCGCCAGTGTCGCAGCCCCCGCGGGCGAACCGGGCGAGCTGGATCGCCTGCTGGACTTCCATCGGGTGCCCGAGCGGATCGCCCGGCGGGTGGCGCGGCTGGCTGCCGAGTCCGCCGGCGACAACGACGAGGACCGGCTCGCGGTCTCGCTCGACATCCTGTTCGGCTTCGCAACCCTGCCGCTTGCCGCCCGCCGGCCGCTGATGCTGGTCGGACCGCCCGGCGCCGGCAAGACGACGACGGCGGCCAAGCTGGCCGCACGCAGCGCCCTGGAGGGCAAGCCGGTACGGCTCGTCACCACGGACACGGTGCGAAGCGGCGCGCTGGCGCAGCTCGGCGACCTCGCCCGCCTGATCGGCGCCCCCTGCCGCCAGGTGACCGCGCCGGAGGATCTCGTGCGCCACCATGCCGAGGCGCCCGAGCAGCCGATGATCATCGATACCGCGGGCGCCAGCCCGTTCGATGTCGAGGACCTGCAGCGCCTGCGCCGCCTGGCGCGGGCAATCGACGCCGAACTGGCGCTGGTGCTGCCGGCCGGTCTCGATCCCGACGACTGCGCCGACATGGCCCGGGCCTTCGCCGCCATCGGAACGCGCCTGCTGATCGCCACCCGGCTCGATACCGCGCGGCGTTATGGCGGCCTGCTGTCCGCCGCCGAGGCCGCCGATCTCGACCTGACCGAGGTGTCGGCGGCGGCCTCCCTGACCGACGCCCTGCGTCCCCTCAACCCCTGTTCGCTCGCGCGCCTGCTGTCGGCGCACGGGTCTTCTTCCGCCCCCCAGCAACGAGCCGCCTCATGACCGCGCAGACGGATATTCTCGCCGCCGAAGACCCGGACGATTCCCGACTGGGCCGTCGCTACATCGCCATCGCCTCCGGCAAGGGCGGCGTCGGCAAGACCTGGCTTTCGGTGACCCTGGCGCACGCGCTGGCGGCGTCGGGACGCCGGGTGCTGGTGTTCGACGGCGATCTGGGCCTGGCCAATGTCGACATCCAGCTCGGCCTGAACGTGACGCACGACCTGGGCGATGTCGCGCGCGGCCGGCGGGCGATGCGCGATGCCATCACGCACTGCCCGACGACGGGCTTCGACGTCATCGCCGGGCGCTCGGGCTCGGGCGACCTCGCCCATGCCGCCGACAATGTGCGCGACCTGATCTGGGCGCAGCTGCGCCGGGTGGCGCGCGACTATCACCATGTCATCGTCGACATGGGCGCCGGGATCGAGCGGCATGTGCTCGAGGCCTGCCCTCCGGGCGCGCGGCAGATCGTGGTGGTCTCGCCGGACCCGACCTCGATCACGGATGCCTATGCCCATATCAAGACGGTGCTGTTCGAGCGCGCTGGCGACGGCATCCATGTCGTCGTCAACCTGGCCACCGACCGGCGCGAGGGCGAGCGCACCTTCCGCACTCTGTCGCGGGCCTGCGAGAATTTCCTGAAGATCCGGCCGCAGCTTCTGGGCATCATCCACAGCGATCCCCAGGTCGCCCAGGCGATCCGGCGGCAGACCCCGCTGCTGACCCGGCACCCCGGCTGCCGGGCCAGCGAGGATGTCGAGGCGCTGGCGGCGGAAATCGTCCGCACCGCCGGCTGAACCGGCGCACCGGCCGCGCGTGGCGGACGCAGGCGGGTCGCGCTCCCGGGCGATCGGTATTACATTCGCTTGCAATCGCCGTGCTTGATTGAGGGATCGATGCAGGAAGAGACCCGCTTTCGTCGCGAAAGTCTGTTCGTCGAGGCCAATCCGGCCCCGCAGCGCGACTATGTGATCACCCTTCGGGGCACGCTGGATTTCGGCGACCGGGGCGAACTGGTCCTGCGCTACGTACCCGACAAGTACGTGCTGCCGCGTGCGGCCTTCTCCGAATATTGCTCGATCATGGCGCGCCAGGACTGGCCGATGCCCGAATCCCGGGCGAACGAGGTGCTGGACGACATGAACAACGAGCTGGTGCCGCGCTGGGTGTCGGTGCGCCTGATCGCGCTCGACGGCCACGAGATCGTGCTCGAGGATCGCCAGCCCGACTGGTCCAACGACAGTTTGCTGTCGGCCGCCGGCTGAGACCGGCGTCCCGGCCCCTGCCCGGCCGACCGCCGCTTACGCGGCGGGCTGCGCCCGGCGGTAGAGATCGAGGGAAATCTCGTCGAGTTCGGCCCGGGCGCGGCGTTCGCGAATCCGGCCGGCGCGCTGTTCCTGGTTCTCGATCGCCTGTTCCAGCGACTTGACCTCGCGATAGGCCTCGCTCACCTGGCCCCGCGCAACCTCGATCTCGGCATCGATCCGCCGCATCGATTCGAGCAGCCGCTCGCGCCGCACGCCGCATTCGGCGAGCCAGGCGGGAAAGCCCGTGCCGGCGTCCGTGTCGCGCCGGGCGGCCTCGGCCTCGTTCTCGACGGCCTGGTCCAGGTTCGCCATCTCCTGCTCGAACCCGCCGCGCATCAGCTGCAGTTCCTGCAATCGCCGCCGGGCCTCGTCCAGGCCCCAGCGGCGCAGCCGCAGGACCGAGTTCATTCGTTTCACGCCGCAATCTCCCCTGACATCGTCTGCTCATCCACGCCGAGCAGCGCGGCGAGGGCGGCAAAGCCGCCCGCCATGTCCGCCCGCTCGTCCTTGTTCTGCGACAGGAAGCCCTCCAGCGGTTCCCGCAGGGCGATCGCGGCGTCCACGGCGGGATCGCTGCCCGCCCGGTAGGCCCCGACCCGCACCAGGTCTTCCATGTCGTCATAGGTCGCCAGCGCCCGTCGCGCCGTGTTCATCAACAGGTTCTGCTGTTCGCTGTGACAGTCGGGCAGCAGGCGCGAGACCGAGCGCAGCACGTCGATCGCCGGATATCGCCCGCGTTCGGCGATGGCGCGGGTGAGCACCACATGGCCGTCGAGAATGCCGCGGACCGCGTCGGCGACCG
>JBGTSP010000318.1:0-4663 GCA_041940205.1 Alphaproteobacteria bacterium | reverse complement strand
GGCAACGGCATGCTGCTGTCCAAGCACATCCGCCTGCTCGCGGCCTTCGACCATCGCGACATCTTCATCGACCCCGCCCCCGACGCGGCGCGTTCCTGGGTCGAGCGCGAACGCCTGTTCAACACCCCCGGAACGACCTGGCAGGACTATGACAAGAAGCTGATCTCCAAGGGCGGCGGCGTCTTCGCGCGCAGTGCCAAGGCGATCGCGCTGAGCGCCGAGATGAAGGCGCTGACGGGGCTGAAGGCCGACAGCGTGGCGCCGCTGCAGCTGATCAACGCGCTGCTCAAGGCCGAGGCCGACCTGTTGTGGATCGGCGGGATCGGCACCTATGCCAAGGGTCCGCAGGAAACCCATGCCGATGCCGGCGACCGGGCGAACGACGGCCTGCGGGTCAACGGCGACGAGCTGCGCTTCAAGGTGATCGGCGAGGGCGGCAATCTGGGCCTGACCCAGCGTGCGCGCATCGCCTATGCCGAGAAGGGCGGACGCCTGAACACCGATGCCACGGACAATGCCGCCGGCGTCGACTGTTCGGACCACGAGGTCAACATCAAGATCCTGCTGGATTCCGTCGTCACCGAAGGCGAGATGACGGAGAAGCAGCGCAACCGGTTGCTGGCCGAGATGACCGACGAGGTCGGCCTTCTGGTGTTGCAGAACAACTATCTTCAGACCCAGGCGCTGACGCTGCTGGAACATCGCGGCGCCGACGAGCTAGCCGACCAGCAGCGGTTCATGCGGGCGCTGGAGCGCGCCGGCAAGCTCGACCGGGCCATCGAATACCTGCCCGACGACGAGGAGATCGCCGAGCGCCTGCAGGACGGCCGCGGCCTCACCCGGCCGGAGCTGTCGGTGCTGCTGGCCTACGCGAAGATGACGCTCTACGTCGAACTGCTGGGCTCGGACCTGATCGAATCGCGCCAGCTCACCCGCGACATGGTGAAGTACTTCCCGCGGCCGCTGCGCCGGCACCACGAACCGGCGATTCTGGGCCATCGCCTGCGCCCGGAGATCATCGCCACGGTGACCGCGAACTCGATCGCCAACCGGATGGGCATCACCTTTGTCCACGACATGGTGGACGAGACCGGGCTGCCGCCCAGCGCCATCGCCCGGGCCTATGCCGTGGCCCGGGACAGTTTCGGCCTGCGCAAGGTGTGGAACGCCATCGAATCGCTGGACAACCGGGTGCCGGCGGCGGCGCAGGTCGAGATGCATCTGTGCGTGCAGGACCTGATCCGCCACGTCACGCTGTGGTTCCTGCGCAACCTGCCGCAGCCGATCGCGATCACCGAGGCGCTGGACGCCTTCGAGCCGGGCATCCGCCACCTGGTCGAACATCACGACGCGGTGCTCGGCGACATGGAACGCAAGGCGATCGCCAGCCGGCTGAAGGGCCTGGTGAAGAGCGGCGTGCCGAAAATCCTGGCCGAACAGGTGGCGATGCTGGAACCGATGCAGGCGGCCTGCGACATCGTGCATGTCGCCGGCCAGCTCGGCCGCGGCGTGCAGGATGTCGGCCGGGCCTATTTCGCACTCGGCGCGACGCTGGGCCTCGACTGGCTGCGCAGCAGCGCGGACAAGGTGGAATGCGCCGACCAGTGGGAGCGCGCGGCGCTGGCCGCGATCATCGACGACTTTTCCAGCCAGCAGCGTACGCTTACCCTGCAGATGCTGGACGGCCAGGGCGACAGCGACGCCGATAAGTGCCTGAAGTCCTGGTGCAAGGCGAACCGGCGGGCGATCACCCGCACCGAGGAATTGTTGCGAGAGTTTCGGGGCGGAGGCGAAATGTCGATATCGCGGCTGAGCGTGGCCAACCATTACATCGGGCAGATGCTGGCCTCATGAGCCAGGCGGCCATTCGTCCGTTGAGCATGACGGGCAGCGAGCCGGCGGGCTTCAGGGGCCTGTTCGGCTGGACCATGTTCGACTGGGCCAACCAGCCCTTCTTCACGGTCATCACGACCTTCATCTTCGCCCCCTATTTCGCGGCCACCATGGTGAGCGATCCGGTGCAGGGCCAGGCGACCTGGGGCTACATCCAGGCCACGGCAGGACTGCTGATCGCCATCCTCTCCCCGGTCCTGGGAGCGATGGCGGATGCCGGCGGGCCGCGCAAGCCGTGGATCGCCGCCTTCCAGGCGATGACCGTGATCGGCTGCATCCTGTTGTGGTGGGGCGTGCCGGACGCCTCGTCGGGAACCATCCTGCTGATCGCCGCCGCGATGGTGCTGGCGACCGTCGGCGCCGAGTTCGCGGTGGTCTTCAACAACGCCATGCTGCCCGGCCTGGTCACCGCCGAACGCATCGGCCGGCTGTCGGGGATCGGCTGGGGCATGGGCTATGCCGGCGGCCTGGTGGCGCTGGTGCTGGTCGCCCTGGTGCTGCCCGACAGCGGCCTGTTCGACAAGCAGGCCGAGGAGCACAACCGCATGGTCGGGCCGTTCTCGGCGATCTGGCTGGTGCTCTTCGTGCTGCCGATGTTCCTCTACACGCCCGATCGCGACAGCCGGCGCCTGCCGCTGATGACCGCGGCCCGCGACGGCCTGCGGCAGTTGCGCCAGACTCTGGCGGCGCTCCGGCGCTACCGCAACATCGTGCGCTACCTGCTGGCGCGCATGCTCTACAACGACGGCATCCTGGCGGTGATCGGCTTCTCCGGCATCTACGCCAAGGGCGTGTTCGGCTGGAGCACCTTCGAACTCGGCCTGTTCGGCATCATCATCACCGCGATCGCGATCCTGGGCTGCCTGATCGGCGGCTGGCTGGACGACCGGCTGGGCTCGAAGCGGACGATCCAGGTCGCGGTGATCCTGCTGACCATCGCCACCCTGGGCGTGATCTCGATCGGCCGCGAGACCGTCCTGTTCGGCCTGCCGATGCCCGCCGGTGACGCCGAGGGCTTCCTGCAGACCCCGGCGCAGATCGTCTTCATGCTGTTCGGCCTGCTGATGGGCCTGGGCTTCGGGCCGGCGCAGTCGGCCAGCCGCACCATGCTGGCGCGACTGGCGCCGCCCGACCTGATGACGGAGTTCTTCGGCCTGTTCGCGCTCTCCGGCAAGGCGACCGCCTTCCTGGCCCCGTTCCTGATCGGCCTGGTGACGCAGACCTACGAGAGCCAGCGGGCCGGACTGGTGGTGGTGATCGCCTTCTTCATCGTCGGCTACGCGCTTCTGCTGCCGGTACGCGAGGGTCAGGAACCTCCCGCCGACTGAGCCGCCGGCCGCAGCCGGTCGGCCAGGAAGGCCAGCAGCCGGGCCTCGAGGTCGCGGCCGAGATCCGGCCGGTAGCGTCGGGCAAATCCCCAGATCAGTTCGGGGGGAATGTCGAAGGCGTGCGCCGCATCGGCATAGAGATGGCCCCGCACCGGCTTGCCGAGCGCGGCGGCGGCCCGGGCCAGACCCTGGCATTCGCGAAAGCCGACCGTGGTATCGCGGCCGCCGGAGACGATCAGCACGGCGGCCTCGCCGGGCCAGAAACGGATCCGCCCGCGGGCCTTCTCGCCGCAATAGGGATAGACCGCGGCCACGGCGCGCAGACCGTCGAGGCCGCCGGGAGCCACCCGTTCGAGCGCCGGGTCCAGCGGCAGACCGAGCGCGTTCAGCGCCGCCCAGCCGCCGTGCGAGAAGCCGATGACCGCGAGCCGCGCGGAATCGATCCGCGGATCGCGGCGCAGGTGATCGAGACTGACATAGAGATCGGCCGCGCGCTCGTCGCCCAGCAGGACCGCGCCGCGGCAGACCCCGAGCGCGCCGGGCAGGGAGTCGATGCCGCGCGCGCGCATCGAGTTGACCACCAGGGCGGCATAGCCGCGCTCGCGCAGCCGCGCCGCCCAGGCGTCGACATGACCGACATTGCCGGCGCAGGAATGCATCAGCACCACGGCGGGAAACGGCCCCGCGCCCTCGGGCAGCAGCAGCAGGTCGTGCGGCCGCAGGGTCTCCGACAGTCGCTCGGGCGGTACCGGCGCCGGCGCGCAGGCGGCCAGCGCCAGCAGGGCCAGGCCCAGGAGCGGTCCCGGCCAGCGCGATCGGTGGTCCCGGGCGCCGGAATGCGAAGGACCGCGTCGGAATGTCGGCAGCGCGCGCATCGCTCCTGATACGCGCCCGGAACGCCTCCGGTTCACGCCGTCAGGAGAAACCGTGACGGCGCGTGGCGCTCAGTGGCGGAAGTGCCGCATGCCGGTGAGCACCATCGCGAGCCCCGCCTCGTCGGCAGGCCGTCGGCGAACGGGAAGAAGGCGTCCGACGCGACCACCGAGCCGCGGGTCAGCGGGGTGTCGCTGCCGACGGCCTCCGCGGCGTCCTCGGCCTTGCGGGCGGCGATCCGCGCGGAATCGATCCGGCTCATCTGCCCGGCGCCGACTCCCACGGTGGCGCCGTCGCGGACATAGACGATGGCGTTCGATTTCACGTGCTTGCAGACCCGGAAGGCAAACAGCAGGTCGTCGAGCTCGCGCGCGTCCGGCGCCCGCTTCGTGACCACCTTCAGGTCGTCCCGGGCGATCCGGCCATTGTCCCGGTTCTGCAGCAGATAGCCGCCGGCCAGCGTACGCAGGCCGAGCCCGGGCGCGGCGGGATCGGGCAGGCCGCCGGCGAGCAGCAGGCGCAGGTTCTTCTTCGCGGCGATCACCGCCTTCGCCTCGTCGTCGGCCTCG
>JBGTSP010000317.1:0-4666 GCA_041940205.1 Alphaproteobacteria bacterium | reverse complement strand
TGCAGCAGGGTGGCGGTGTGGATGAACTCGACGCAGGCGGCAAGCGAGATCTGCCGCTCGCCGCGGTAGCCGCACAGGCGGGCGGACGCCAGCGTCAGCATGGGACGCAGGCGCTTGCCGCCCGAGGCGATGATGTGGCCGGCGAGCTGCGGGATCAGCGGCACGCGCGATCCCATCTTGTCGAGGATGACCTGGTTGACCCGGGACAGGTCGTCACCGACGAGACGCTGCAGGCGTTCGATGGTGACCGGCTTTGAGGCGGTTCTCTCGCCCTTCAGGGGCACGATCTCGGCCACGGGCACACTCCGCTCGCGCGTGTCAGACAAGATCAACGTAACCATGGCCGTGCGGAGGGGAAAGAGACGCTATGTCACAGTTGCACCCGTCCGGCCGGCGGGCGCAAATCGGGGGCATGATTGAACTGGTCCGCAGCAACGATCCGGTGCTCCTGTCCTTCCTCCAGGCGCTGCTGAAGGATGCCGAGATCCCCTCGGACATCCTTGACAGCCACATGGGGATTCTCGAAGGCTCGATCGGCGCGCTGCGGCGCCGGCTGGTCACGAGCAACGAGTTCGCCGTCCGGGCGCGCCGGGTGATCTCGGATTCCGGATACGGGCATGAACTCAGACCCTGGAGCGAAGCCTCCGACTGACGCGCCGGCCGACGGGCCGCCCGGGCTCAGCGACGATGCCTTTCTCGACGGACGCCTGGTGCTGCGCCAGCCCGCGCGCGGCTACCGAGCGGGCAGCGACGCGGTGTTGCTGGCCGCCGCGGCGCCGGCCGCGGCCGGCGAGACGGTGCTCGATGCCGGCTGCGGCGTCGGCACCGCCGGCCTGTGCCTGCTGCATCGCGTCGCCGGCACGCAACTCGCCGGCCTCGACCTGCAGGCGCCGCTCGTCGCGCTGGCCCGGCACAATGCCGAAATCAACGGGCTGGGCGCGCGGACCGATTTCGTCGCGGGCGACATCCTGGCGCCACCGCCGGGAATCGCGGAACGCTCGTTCGACCAGGTGATCTGCAACCCGCCCTTCTACGAGGCCGGGCGGGCGACGCGTTCGCCGCGCGAGAGCCGCGACAGGGCGCATGTCCAGGGCGAGGCCGATCTCGCCGCCTGGGCGGATTTCTGCCTGCGCCGGCTGCGGCCGGGCGGGGCGCTGAGCCTGATCGTGCGCACCGGAAGCCTGTCGGCGCTGCTGGCCTGCCTGCAGCCCCGGGCCGGCACGATCGTCCTGCTGCCGTTGTGGCCGCAGGCGGGCGTGCCGGCGAAACGGATCCTGGTGCGGGCCCGCAAGGGCGGGCAGGCCGGCACCGAACTGCGGCCCGGCCTGGTGCTGCACGAGGCGGACGGCCGGCCGAGCGCGGCGGCGGAAGACGTGCTGCGGCACGGCGCGGCGCTGGCGGACTGAGGCGGGACGGCAGCACCGTCCGCCCCGGACTTGCGGGCAAGCGCGGGCCGCGCCAACGTCGGGCATCGCCGAGAGGCAGCGAGGCGCGCGATGCACCAGCCCCAGACGATCCCGGAGCGGTCGCTCTATTTCGACTATCCGGTCTTTCCGTTCGAACGGCCGCCGGAGATGGCGGGGATGACGGCGGCGCATCCGGTGTTGGTCGTCGGCGGCGGCCCGGTCGGACTCGCCGCGGCGCTGGAACTGGCCCGGCACGGCGTCGAGGTGACGGTGATCGAGGCGGACGAGAGCGTTTCCAGCGGCAGCCGGGCGATCTGCATCGCACGACGGTCGATGGAGATCCTGCAGCAGCTCGACCTCGCCGGGGATTTCGAGCGGGAGGGGCTGGGCTGGACGCGGGGCGAATCCTTCTATCGCGACCATCGCGTGTTCGAGCTGGAGATGCCGCACGGCCCGGACGAGCGCTACCTGCCGATGACCAACCTGCAGCAGTGCCTGATCGAGGACCTGATGGTGCGCCGGGCGGCGCAGGTCCCGGGCATCGAGATCCGCTGGCAGAGCAAGGTCGTCGCGCTGGAGGCGGCCGCGGACGGGGTCCGGCTGGAGATCGACACGCCGGAGGGCACCTATGCGATGACGGCGGACTGGCTGGTGGCCTGCGACGGGGCGCGCAGCAGCGTGCGCGGCCTGATGGGCCTCGGCCTGTCGGGCACGAGCTACGAGGGCCGCTACCTGATCGCCGACATCCGGCTGGAGAGCGCGCACCCGACGGAGCGGCGCGCCTGGTTCGATCCGCCGGCGAATCCGGGTTCGACGGTGCTGATGCACAAGCAGCCCGGCGACATCTGGCGCGTCGACTACCAGTTGCTGGACGGGGAGGACGAAAAGGAGGCGCTGTCGGAGAGCCGCATCCGCGCGCGCATCCAGACCCATCTCGACATGATCGGCGAGACCGGCGCCTGGGAACTCGACTGGTATTCGCTCTACAAGGCGCACTGCCTGTGCCTGGACGATTACCGGCACGGGCGGGTGCTGTTCGCCGGCGACGCCGCCCACCTGGTGCCGATCTTCGGCGTGCGCGGACTGAATTCGGGCTTCGCGGACGCCAACAATCTGGGCTGGAAACTGGCCGCCGTGCTGCGTGGCGAAGCCCCCGAGGCCCTGCTGGAGAGCTACAACGGCGAGCGCCGTCCGGCGACGCTGGAGATCTTCCGGGAGGCGGCCAAGAGCACGGTGTTCATGACCCCGCCGAGCCGGGGCTACGCGCTGATGCGGGATGCCGCGCTGTCGCTGGCGATCCGCCGGGACTGGCCGCGCGGCCTGATCAATCCGCGCCAGTCCGCGCCGTACGACTATCGCGCTTCACCGCTCAACAGCGCCGAGGCGGACCGGGACTTCACGGGCGGCCCGCCCTGCGGTGCGCCGCTGCGCAACCTGCGGGTGCGTCACGAGGGGCGGGACGGCTTCCTGCTGGACCATCCGGGTTCCGGTTTCACCGTGCTGCACCACGGTGCGCCGGCGACGGACTGGGCGGTGGCCGTGGGCGCGCTCGAGGCCGGCGGCGCGCCCGTGCGACTGCTGGTCCTGGACGGCGCGGCGGCGCCACCGGCGCGGTCGCTCGAGGATACTGGCGGAGCGGCCGCCCGGCTCTACGACGCCCGACCGGGCACGGTGTACCTGGCGCGTCCCGATGGCCATGTCTGCGCCCGCTGGCGGGCGGCCGGCGCAGAACAGGTGGCGGCCGCGATGCGGCGGGCGCTGGGCCGGCCGGAGGCGGCGGCATGAGCGCGCCACCGCCGTTGTCGTTCGCGGACCTGGAGCGCGCCTTCGAGATGATCGCGCAGGCCGTCGACGCCGCCGGCGCGGCGCAGGAACGGCTGTTCCTGGCCAAGCTGACGCTGGCGCTGGCCCACCGCCTGGGCGATCTGGAGGCGCTCGAGGCCGCGATCGACGAGGCGGCCCGCGATCTCGAGGACTGAGCCGGCGGGCGCCGCGGACCTCAGGCGGTGACGTCGATGACGGTGCGGCCGCGCACCTGGCCCTTGAGGATCTCCGCGGTGATCGCGGGCACGTCGGCCAGCGGGCGGATCTCGGTCATGGCGTCCAGCTTGTCGAGCGGCAGATCCGTCGCCAGACGCTGCCAGGCGGTGGCCCGGCGCGGTCCGGGGCAATAGACCGAATCGACACCCAGCAGGTTCACGCCCCGCAGGATGAAGGGCATCACCGTCGTCGGCAGGTCGAAGCCGCCGGCCAGGCCACAGGCCGCGACCGAGCCGCCGTAGCGCATGCCGGCCAGCACGTTCGCCAGGATGGTGCTGCCGACGGTATCGACGGCGCCGGCCCAGCGCTCGGAGGCGAGCGGCCGCCCGGCTTCGGCGAGTTCGTCGCGCGGCACCAGCGTCGCGGCGCCGAGTCCTTTCAGGTAATCGCCCTGGCTGTCGACGCGGCCGGTCAGGGCCTCGACCTCGAAGCCGCGGGCCGCCAGCAGGGCGACGGCCACCGAGCCGACACCACCGGCCGCGCCGGTGACCAGCACCGGGCCGTTGCCGGGCTCGACGCCGGCATCTTCCAGCGCCAGCACGCAGAGCATGGCGGTCAGGCCGGCCGTGCCCACGGCCATGCACTGGGCCATGTCGAGACCCTCGGGCTTGCGCACCAGCCAGTCCGCCTTCGCCCGGGTGCGCTCGGCATAGCCGCCCGAATGGCGCTCGCCCACGCCCCAGCCGGTCAGCACGACCTCGTCGCCGACCTTGAAGGCATCGCTGTCCGAAGCACTGACGGTGCCGGCATAGTCGATGCCCGGCGCCATCGGCAGGGCCCGCATGATCTTGCTCTTGTTGCCCTGGACGGCGAGCCCGTCCTTGTAGTTCACGGTCGAGTAGCGCACGTCGACGGTGACGTCGCCCTCGGGCAGGTCGTCGGGACCGAGATCGCGCAGCGCAACGGCGACCTTGCCGTCCTCGCCCTGTTCGGCCCACAGGGCCCGGTAGGTATCACTCATGGCCTGTCATCTCCCCCAGGCAGGCATCGGTAACGAAACCGGGGGCGCGGCCGGTGCGCGGCCGGCACCCCCGGGGTGTTGCGGTCCATTCCGCTCAGCGCAGCGGTTCCAGGATCGAGCAGTAGTTGGCGACGGCGGCGCCGCCCATGTTGAACACGCCGGCGAGCCTGGCGTCCTTGACCTGCATGTCGCCGGCCTGGCCGGTCACCTGCATGGCCGCCATCACGTGCATCGACACGCCGGTGGCGCCGGCGGCGAG
>JBGTSP010000316.1:0-4706 GCA_041940205.1 Alphaproteobacteria bacterium | reverse complement strand
AATTGTTGCCGGCCATGCCGCCCAGCGTGGCCCGGTTGGCGGTCGAGACGTCGACGGGAAACCACAGGCCGTCGGCGCGGAGCTGGCGGTTGAGATCATCCAGCACCAGGCCGGGCTGCACGCGGACCTTCCGGGCCTCGCGGTCGTAGTCGAGGATCCGGTCCATGTGCCGGGTGGTGTCGATCACCAGGCATTCGCCCACCGTCTGGCCGCATTGCGAGGTGCCGCCGCCGCGCGCCAGCACCGGCACGCCCTCCTCGCGGGCCACCGCCAGCGCGGCCTCGACGTCCTCGGCGTCCCTCGCCACCAGCACGCCGAGCGGCTCGATCTGGTAGATCGAGGCGTCGGTGCTGTAGCGCCCCCGGCTGAAGGCATCGAACAGCACTTCGCCGCGGCAGGACCGGCGCAGCCTGTCGGCCAGTCGGGAATCGCCGATCCGGCCGGTGGGCGCGAGCGTGGTTGTCGACATTGGCCGCCTCCGCAGGGGGGTGATAGTCTCGCCCGCTGCCGCGTGGGGCGGCGCAGCGAGGCTTGCATAGTATGTCTGTTTCCACCGGCCGTCAGTTTCTGCAGATCCCCGGCCCGACCAACGTGCCCGACCGGATCCTGCAGGCGATGGCGGCGCCGACCATCGACCATCGCGGCCCCGCCTTCGCCGAACTCGCCCGCTTCTGCCTGCAGCGCATGCGCGAGGTGGTGCAGACCGAGGGGCCCGTCGTGCTCTATCCCGGCAGCGGTACCGGGGCCTGGGAGGCCGCGCTCGTCAACACGCTGTCGCCCGGCGACCGGGTGCTGATGTGGGAGACCGGGCAGTTCGCCTGGCTCTGGCGCGAACTCGCCGAACGGCTCGGCCTGCGTCCGCAGGTGCTGGGCGGCAACTGGGGCGGCGGCGCCGATCCCGAGGCCATCGAGGAATGCCTGCGCGCGGACAGGACGCACGAGATCAAGGCGGTCTGCATCGTCCACAACGAAACCTCGACCGGCGTGACCAGCCGGGTGGCCGACGTGCGCAAGGCGATCGACGCGGCCGGCCATCCCGCCCTGTTCATGGTCGACACGATCTCCTCGCTGGCCTCGATCGACTATCGCCAGGACGAATGGGGCATCGACGTCACGGTCGGCGGCTCGCAGAAGGGGCTGATGCTGCCGCCCGGCCTGTCGCTGAACGGCATCTCGCAGAAGGCGCTCGCCGCACACGCCAATGCCGGCCTGCAGAAGTCCTACTGGGACTGGCAGGCGATGCTGAAGCCCAATGCCGACGGTTTCTTTCCCTATACCCCGCCGACGAACCTGCTCTACGGCCTGCGCGAGGCCCTGGCAATGCTGCTGGACGAGGAAGGCCTGCCGGCGGTGTTCGCGCGGCATGACCGGCTGGCCGCGGCGACCCGCCAGGCGGTCCGCGCCTGGGACCTGGAGATCCTGTGCCGCGACGAGCGGGAATTTTCCTCGTCGCTGACCGCCGTGCGAATGCCCGACGGCCACGACGCCGATGCCTTCCGGAAGATCGTTCTCGAGCGCTTCGACATGCCGCTGGGCAACGGACTGGGCCAGCTTGCCGGCCGGGTCTTCCGGATCGGCCATCTCGGCTGGTTCAACGAGCTGATGCTGGCCGGCACCCTGTCGGGGGTGGAGATGGGCCTCGGCCTTGCCGGCGTGCCGCACAAGCCCGGCGGCGTGCAGGCGGCGCTGGCCGCGCTCGCGGGCGAATGAACCGGTTCCGCGCGGCGAACAGGGCGAACTGGGACGAACGCGTCGCCATCCATCTGAGGGACGAGACCGGATTCTACGGTCTCGACCGCTTCCGTGCCGGCGGCGATTCGGTCGATCCGGTCGTGGACGCCGTTCTCGGCGACATCGCCGGCCTGGACCTGATGCACCTGCAATGCCATTTCGGCCTGGACACGCTCGGCCTGGCGCGTCGTGGCGCCCGGGTCTGGGGGCTCGACTTCTCGCCCGCGGCGATCGCCGCCGCCCGCGCCCTGGCCGAGGAGACCGGTCTCGAGGCGCGCTTCGTCGAGGCCGACGTGTTCGCCGCGCCGGCGGCGGTCGACGGACGGCGGTTCGATCTGGTCTTCGTGAGCTGGGGCGCGATCTGCTGGATCGACGATCTCGACGCCTGGCTGCAGGTGGTCGCCGACCTGCTGCGCCCGGGCGGACGCTTCCTGCTGGCGGAGGTCCATCCCGGTCTCTGGCCGCTGGAGGAACACGAGGGACGACTGGTCGTCACCGACGACGCCGTCACCCCGCGCGCGCGGCCGTATACCGACGACGTCGCCCGGACCTACACCGGGGCGCCCGACGAACTGGTCAACCGGCGCACCTACGAGTGGGGCCATTCCTTCGAGGGCCTGCTCGGTGGCCTCGCCCGCGCCGGGCTCGAACTCGGGAGCTACAGGGAGTTCGATTGCCTGCCCTGGCCCCGCTTCCCGATGATGCGCGAAGGCCGCGACCGGCTGTACCGGTTGCCCGACGGGCATCCGCGGCTGCCGCTTGCCTTCACCCTGTGGGCGCGCAGGCCCGAGGCCTGAACCGGACGTTCAGGCGGCGCGATTGCCGCTTCCGGCCGGTCCGGGCAGGGCGGGACGGCCGGGCCCTGCGGGCGCCTGTCCGCTCTTGCCGTCGCGCCGGCTGCGCTCGATCTCCCGCTCCAGCTCGCCGACCTGGCGGCTGGCCTCGCGGGCCCGCTTGCGATGCTTTCCGGACTTGAACCAGGTGCCCCAGCCGCCGATCAGCACGCCGACCGCGAGCGAGACGAAGACGATGGCGAACAGCGGCACCGGCAGTTCCCAGGGCAGGGGATCGAGACGCACGGTGACGAGGTGGCGGTTGGCGATGCAGAAGACGATCGCCAGGATGCTCAGCGGGGCGAGGATCAGCCAGGTCAGCAGTCGCGACAGCATGCGTTCAGCCCGGCTCGTTCAGCCGTTCGCGCAGTTCCTTGCCCGTCTTGAAATAGGGCACGTGCTTCTCGTCCACCGATACGGGCTCGCCGGTGCGCGGATTGCGCCCCATGCGGGCCGGCCGGTACTTCACCGAGAAGGCGCCGAAACCACGCAGTTCGACCCGGTCGCCGCGGCACAGCGCGGCGGTGATCTCGTCGAAGATGGTGGTGACGATCCGTTCCACATCCCGCTGGAACAGGTGCGGGTTGCGTTCGGCCAACCGCGCAATGAGTTCGGATTTAATCATGTGGCGTCGGAATCCGGATCGGTCGCTGCCTGACCTGCTGCACGGGGCGAACGCCCCGAAATTCGCTTCAAGGTTGCCAGATCGCCATCAGACCGTCAAGCGGCAGGCCTGCTTTAAGTAGTTCAGAATTAAGGAGTTTTCCGGCCAGAGCCCGTCCCGCGCCAAACATCGGAAAGGGCTCCTCGCCCCAGGTCACATCGACAGCGGGCAGGCTCGCCTCGATCTGGTGGGTGCGTTCCAGCCACGCCCGCGCCTCGCGCTCGCCGCCCAGCGCATCGACCAGGCCGAGCTTCAGCGCCATGCGTCCGGTGACGATGCGCCCGTCGGAGACCTGCTGCCACTGCGCCTCGTCGAGCGGCCGGCGCTGACGGACAAGCCCGGCGAACCAGGCGAAGGAATCCTCGATCGCGGCCATCAGCGAGGCCCTCGAGGCCTCGCTCAACTTCTCCATTGGCGAGGGGGCGCCCTTCACCGCACCGCTCTTCAGGGTGGCGGTATCGACCCCGATATCGTCCAGCAGCCGGGTGAACTCGGCGGTCTGCATGACGACGCCGATGGAGGCGGTCAGCGTGGTCTCGCGGGCGATGATGTGATCGGCGGCGATTGCCGTGATGTAGCCCCCGGACGCGCCGATCGAACCGATCACGGCGACCGTCGGCTTGACCTCGGCCAGCGCGCGCAACCGCTGGTACAGCGCCTCCGAACCCGTGGTCGTGCCGCCGGGCGAGTTGATCCGCACGATCACCGCCCGCGCGTCCTCGTTTTCCAGCAGGTCGTCCAGCGCCTCGGCCCTGTCCGCGTCCTCGACGATCAGGCCGTCGATGTCGATGCGCGCGACATGCGCGCCGGTGGTGTCGGCGCGCTGCGCCGCGATCACGGCGATCAGGCCGATCACGGCGATCAGGGCGACGATCCGCCAGATCCACAGGCCGCGTTTCAGGCGGCGGCGGTCGATCAGGGCATCGGGATCAAAGGACATGGCGCAGGATTCCGGTCAGGACAGGCTCGAAACGACGACAGGCCGCGACCCGATCGGGTGTCGCGGCCTGCCGCCAGTATAGGTCGGGGCCCGCATGGCGCGAGTCCCGGTCGGGAAAATCAGTTCCCTTCTTCGCCGTCTTCGCTGCCGCCGGCATCGCGCAGGGCCGGGCCCAGGATGTCGCCGAGCGACGCGCCGGAATCGGTCGAGCCGTACTGCTTGACGGCCTCCTTCTCCTCGGCGATCTCGCGGGCACGGATCGACAGCGACAGCCGCCGGCTGCCCATGTCGATCTGGGTGACCTGGGCGTCGATCTTGTCGCCCGGAGCGAAGCGGTCGGGGCGCTGCTCGGAACGGTCGCGGGACAGGTCGCCACGGCGGATGAAGCCCTTGACCCCGTTCTCGGTGACCACCTCGATGCCGGCGTCGACCACGGTCTCCACCGTGCAGGTGACGACGGCGCCGCGCTTGAGCTCGCCGGCGGCCTCGAAGGGATCGCCGTCAAGCTGCTTCACGCCGAGCGAGATGCGCTCCTTGT
>JBGTSP010000315.1:0-4711 GCA_041940205.1 Alphaproteobacteria bacterium | reverse complement strand
GATTTCGACAATCCGCTGCTGCAGCCCTTTGCCCAATTCGCTGCAGCAGGTTTTGGGATTCGCCTCAATAGCGGCGGCGGCCCCATATCTCAGCCAGGCGTTTCAGAACGCCTGGGCTTCTTCACGACTTCAGGATTCAACGGCGACAACTGGTCGATATCTGACTCGTCTGGGTTTTCGAATCTCGGTTTGTCTCCAGCGCAGACATCAGGCGGAGCCAAGTTTGTCTTTACGCTGACTGGAAGCGAAGCGTATCAACTGCAGATTCTTCCGCTTCTAGGTGGAACGCCTCTCGCCACTCGTGCGGGAACGCTGAAGAGCCCAGGCGGCGCCATCGACTCCATTGAAGTCGTCATCTTCGAGAACGGCAGCGGTAACGGAGTTCCCGGCGCAGGCGGCGTCGCTACAGGCGAGCGAGAATTCTTTTTCAATGATCTTTCGATCACCAAGCTTGGTGCGTCGGCAGACTACAACCTCGACGGAATTGTGGACGGAAATGATTTCTTAGTTTGGCAGCGTGAATATAACTCCAGCGGTCCCAACGCCGACGGGAATTTCGACGGGCTCGTCGATGGGCAGGATCTTGCCGTCTGGGAAGCAGCCTATGGCGCCTCGTCTAACAACCCGACAGTTGCCGTACCTGAGCCGCCTCGCATTTGCTACGTGGCTTTTGCGGTAGCTCTTATCACGCTTTTGACTATCCAAAAGACGAAGTGTGCGCAGACGATTGCAAGACCAGCCGAATGCTTCGTATCTCCGGTGCAGCGTCATGGTTTCTGCCCTGAGGCCCGAAGCGCAGGTAGGAAGAACGTCTGTGTTCGCCATAATTACTGTTGACGGCTTTGGATTACTTAGAAGCCCTTCTCTTCGCTCCCTCTTGGCCGATTTGTATCAGATTCCCGGTGAGATCAATCTGCCTTTTCGCGAGGAGAACCTGGAAGTAGGCGACGCGGACGTCGGTTAGTACGCGCAGTCGCTGCGCTTCGAGTTCCTGTTCTAGTCGGAGACGCTCGTTGCCGGCGACGGCGCGGTTAAGCGCGAGTTTGCCGCCGCGGACGATCTCCTGGCTAAAGAGGACGCCATGCTGCTCGGCGATGCCGCCGCTGCTGCTGCGGCTGATCTTCGATCGCCTGCGCGGCCCCGCGGTGCCGCTGCCGCTGCGGCCCTTCGCGCGGCTGCTGGCGGGCGGCGTCGACCGCAGCTTCATCGCGCCGCAGCTCGCCACCCATCTGGATTTCATGGAGGCCGCACTCGGCGACGCCGACTGGTTCGCGGGCGCGGACTTTTCGGCGGCGGACATCCAGATGAGCTATCCGCTGGAGGCCGCGGCGATGCGCGCCGGGCTCGACGGCTCGCGCCCGCGCCTGTTCGATTTCCTCTCCCGCATCCATGCAAGGCCGGCCTACCGTCGGGCCCTCGAGCGCGGCGGTCGCTACGACCTGGTCGCCTGACGGCGCCGGGCCCGCCGCCGCTGGCCGCGCTTCCGGCCGGGATCGCCGCCCGGCAACCAGATGGTTCCATCCGGCCGGGAAAGGCTCTAAAAGCGCCTCATCCCGGCCTCATTTCCCCGCGTGAATCCAATCGATTCTGCGCAACTGTAATCGTTGGGTTCAATGGACAAGATCGTCGTCCGGGGCGGCACGCCTCTCTCCGGTACCATTCCGATTTCCGGCGCCAAGAACGCGGCGCTGCCGCTGCTGGCCGCCTGCCTGCTGACCGACCGGCCGGTCCGCCTGGTCAACCTGCCCGATCTCGCCGACATCGCCAGCATGACGCGGCTGCTCGAGGAGCTGGGCGCGCGGGTGACGATCAGCGGCAACGGCGTGCGCACCGCGGAGATCGACGCCGGCGCCGCCGACCGGGCGCTCGCCCCCTACGACATCGTGCGCAAGATGCGCGCCTCGGTGCTCGTGCTGGGTCCGCTGCTCGCCCGCTTCGGCGAGGCCCGGGTCTCGCTGCCCGGCGGCTGCGCCATCGGCACGCGGCCGGTGGATCTGCACATCCGCGCCCTGGAGCGGCTCGGCGGCGAGATCGAACTGGTCGACGGCTACATCAACGCCCGCGCGCCGAAGGGCCTTTCCGGCAACGACATCCGCTTCAGCCAGGTCTCGGTCGGCGCGACCGAGAATGCCCTGATGGCGGCGGTGCTGGCGCGCGGCGAAACCCGCATCGAGAACGCCGCGCGCGAACCCGAGGTCGCCGACCTCGCGCATCTTCTGGTGGCGATGGGCGCGCGGATCGAGGGTATCGGCACGGACGAGCTGCGCATCGAGGGCGTGGACCGGCTGGAGGGAACCGAGCACCGCGTGGTGCCCGACCGCATCGAGGCCGCGACCTATGCCATGGCCGCCGCCGTGGCCGGCGGCGAGGTGGTGCTCGAGGGCGCCGAGGCCCGGCACCTGCACGCGCTGGTGGGCGCCCTGGTGGATGTCGGCATGACGGTGGAGCCGCTCGACGGCGGCCTGCGGGTCGCCCGCAACGGCAAGCCGGTGCGCGCCATCGACGTGATGATCGCGCCCTATCCGGGCTTCCCGACCGACGCCCAGGCCCAGCTCATGGCCCTGATGTGCCGCGCCGAGGGAACGTCGGTGATCCAGGAGACGATCTTCGAGAACCGTTTCATGCACGTGCCCGAACTGGCCCGCATGGGCGCCGACATCCAGGTGCACGGCAACACCGCGGTGGTGCGCGGTGTCGGCGAGATGCGCGGCGCGCCGGTCATGGCCACGGATCTGCGGGCCTCGGTCTCGCTGGTGCTGGCCGGTCTCGCCGCCAAGGGCGAAACCGTGGTCAATCGGGTCTATCATCTCGACAGGGGATACGAGCGCCTCGTCGCCAAGCTGGCCGCGGCCGGGGCCGACATAGAACGGGTGCGCGAGGGATGAGCCGGGACGAGCCGCTCAATCTGGTGGCCTTGGACGCCGAGGACCTGCAGGTGATCTCCGCCTGCCTGCAGGACGGCATCACGCGGCTCGTCGACATGACCTACCTGCCCCGGCAGCGCAAGTTCGCCGCCGTGTTCAGCCGCTTCCGCTGGGAAAAGTCGGCCCGCGCCGAGCGGGGCGACGAGCGGGTCCGCTGCGGCATCCACTTCAACGACATCGCCCGGGTGCAGGTCAACGGCATCGACCAGGCCGACCGCAACGGCCTGCTGCCGCTGCTGGCGATCACCGCGGAAGAGACCGGGGACGGGGCGGCGATCACGCTGGCCTTCGCCGGCAACGGCACCATCCGTCTCTCCGCCGGTTGCATCGATGCCCAGTTGATGGATATGGGCCAACCGTGGCTCGCCCAGGCGCGCCCCGACCATACGAGCGAGGACTGAGGCATGAGACCCGATCCGCTGGTGCTGGCCCTGCCCAAGGGCCGCATCCTGAAGGAAGCACGCCCGGCGCTGGATGCCGCCGGCATCCGCCCCGAGGCGGCCTTCGACGATCCGGATTCACGCCTGCTGCACTTCGCCACCAACCTGCCGCATGTCTCGATCATCCGGGTGCGCAGTTTCGACGTCGCCACCTTCGTCGCCTTCGGCGCGGCGCATATCGGCATCGCCGGCAACGACGTGCTGATGGAGTTCGACTATCCCGAGCTCTACGCCCCGCTGGACCTGGGCATCGGCGCCTGCCGCCTTTCGGTCGCCGAACCCGCCGACCTGGCGCCCGACGACGACCCGCGGCGCTGGAGCCATATCCGCGTGGCCACGAAATATCCCAACGTCACCCGCAAGCACTTCGCGGCGCGCGGCGTGCAGGCCGAATGCATCAAGCTGAACGGCGCGATGGAACTGGCACCGGGCCTGGGCCTGTGCCGGCGCATCGTCGACCTGGTGTCCACCGGCTCGACGCTGAAGGCGAACGGCCTGGTGGAGATCGAGACCATCGCCGAGGTGACCTCGCGGCTGATCGTCAACCGGGCGGCGATGAAGACCCGTCCGGAAGAGATGCGCGGCTGGATCGAGCGCTTCGCGGAGGTGCGCCGTGCCGCTTGAACTCGACAGCCGCGATCCCGGCTTCGAGGCCGGCTTCGCCGAATTGCTGGCGATGAAGCGCGAGCAGGCGCCCGACGTGCGCGACGTCGTGCTCGCGATCCTCGAGGACGTGCGCGCCCGCGGCGATGCCGCGCTGGCCGAATACACCGCCCGCTTCGACCGGCTCGACCTTGCGGCCGCCGGTCTCGCCATCGGCGCGGATGCGGTCGAAGCGGCGGTGGCCGAATGCGACCGCGAGACCCTCGATGCGCTGGCCCTCGCGGCAGAGCGCATCCGCGCCTATCACGAACGCCAGGTGCCGGCGGACATCGCCTATCGCGACGAGGCCGGCGTCGAACTCGGCTACCGCTGGACGCCGGTGTCCTCCGTCGGCCTCTACGTGCCCGGCGGCCGGGCGGCCTATCCCTCCTCGCTGCTGATGAACGCGATCCCGGCGCAGGTCGCCGGCGTGCCGCGCATCGCCATGACCGTGCCGACGCCCGACGGCGTGCTCAATCCGCTCGTGCTGGCGGCCGCGAAACTGGCCGGGGTGAGCGAGATCTACCGGGTCGGCGGGGCCCAGGCGATCGGCGCCCTGGCCTACGGTACGGCGGGCATCGCCGCGGTCGACAAGATCGTCGGGCCCGGCAACGCCTTCGTCGCCGCGGCCAAGCGCGAGGTCTTCGGCACCGTGGGCATCGACATGATCGCCGGCCCCTCGGAGAGCCTGGTGGTCGCCGATGC
>JBGTSP010000314.1:0-4715 GCA_041940205.1 Alphaproteobacteria bacterium | reverse complement strand
TGTGCGGCCGCTGGCCAGCGTCAGCGAAAGCGACGCCATCGTCACCATCGAAGGCCTCTCCAGTGACGGCAGCCACCCGGTCCAGGCCGCCTGGCGGGAACTGGACGTGCCCCAGTGCGGGTACTGCCAGGCCGGTCAGATCATGACCGCCGCGGCATTCCTGGCGGACAACAAGAACCCGTCCGACGCGGACATCGTCGATGCGATGACGGGCAATCTCTGCCGTTGCATGGCCTATGTGCGGATCAAGCGCGCCGTCCGGCGCGCGGCCGACGAAATGAAGGCCTGAGGGAGGCGGCGATGACAATTCAGAAATCCCTGCAACCGAACGTATCGCGGCGCGGTTTCCTGATCGCGGGCGCGGCCGGTGCCGGTCTGATCATGGGCTACGGCCTGATCCCCGAATCCGGCGGCGTGAGCGAAGCCATGGCAGCGGGCACCTTCTCGCCGAACGTCTGGTTCTCGATGGACGCGGACGGCAAGGTGGTCGTGCACATCACCAAGTCCGAAATGGGCCAGCATGTCGGCACGCCGATCGCCCAGGCCCTTGTCGAGGAACTCGAGGCGCCGTGGGAGAACGTCTCGATCGACTATGTCTCGACGGATCCGAAATGGGGCCTGATGGTCACCGGCGGTTCCTGGTCGATCAACTGGACCTTCGATCAGATGTCGCGCGCCGGCGCCGCCGGCCGCATCGCGCTGATGGAGGCCGCGGTGAAGAAGTGGGGCGTCGCGCTCGCGGACCTGCGGGCGGAGAACGGCGTCGTCTACCATGACAAGTCGGGCCGCAAGGCGAGCTACGGCGAGCTGGTGGCCGGCGGCATCACCCCGCGCAACTTCTCCGAGGACGAACTCAAGGCGATCACCCTGAAGTCGCCCGACAAGCGCAAGCTGGTCGGCCAGTCGGTGGCGATGCTGGACATTCCCGGCAAGACCAACGGCACGGCGAAGTTCGGCATCGACGTCTATGTCGACGGCATGGTCTACGGGGCCCCGGCAGTACCGCCGGTGCGCAACGGCGCCACCGTCAAGGGCGTCGACGAGAGCGCGGCCAAGCAGATCAAGGGCTACCAGGGCCATGTCGTGATCGAGGACGCGACCAAGACCACCGTGGGCTGGGTCGTGGCGCTGGCGGACGACTATCCGGCAGCGAAGGCGGCCGCGGCGGCGCTGAAGATCGACTACGATCTGGGGCCGAACGCGGCGGTCAGCAGCGATACCATCATGGCGGTGTCGGAAGCGCTGCAGAAGAGCGGCGAGGGGGCCCAGCTCTTCGTTAAGGAAGGCGATTCCAAGGCCGGCCTTGCGAAGGCGGAGACCACGCATGAGGCGGTCTACACCACTTCGCTGAACATCCATGCGCCGCTGGAGCCGATGAACGCGGTGGTCGAGGTCGTCGACGACGTCTACCACGTGCACACCGGCAACCAGTTCCAGTTCCTCGGCATGAATCTTCTGCCGCCGGCGCTGGGCGTGGATCCCTCGCAGGTGGTCATCCACCAGAACCATCTGGGCGGCGGTTTCGGCCGGCGGCTGGAATCCGACTACCTGCTGGTCGCCGCGCTCGCCGCCAAGGGTGCCGGCAAGCCGGTGAAGCTCATCTACACGCGTGAAGACGACATGAAGATGGACTTCGTGCGCACCATCACCCACCAGGTGGTGAAAGGCGGCGGCGCCGGCGGCAAGGTCACCGCGATGGAGCAGCAGGTCGTCTCGGCCTGGGCGACGGCGCGGCAGGCGCCGGGCTTCCTGGCGGACTCGGCCGACAAGAAGGGCAAGGTCGATCCCTTCTCGATCAACGGCTCCGACCACTGGTACACGATCCCCGACCAGACCGTGACCACGATCATGAACCCGCAGGCCCAGTCGGCGACCCCGGCGGGCCAGCTTCGTTCCGTGGCGCCCGGCTGGACCTTCTGGGCGGTCGAGAGCTTCATCGACGAGATGGCGCGCAAGATGGGCGTCGATCCGCTGAAGATGCGTCTCGACATGCTCGATGCCACCGGCAAGAACGCGGGTTCGGCACCGATGAGCGTGGGCGGGGCCAAGCGGCTCGCCAACGTGCTGCAGATGGCCGCCGACAAGGCGGGCTACGGCAAGGACCTGCCGAAGAACCACGGCATCGGCCTTGCCTGCGTCAGCGCGCAGGAGCGCAACACCCCGACCTGGACGGCCTGCGCCTGCCATGTCGAGGTCGATCCGGCCAGCGGCGAGTTCAAGGTGCACAAGCTCACCGTGGTCGCCGACGTCGGCACGGCGGTGAACCCCGACGGGGTCGTGGCCCAGCTCGAGGGTGGTGCGCTCTGGGGGCTGTCGCTCGCCACCCAGGAGCGGGCGACCATGGCCAATGGCGCCATCGAGCAGGACAACTTCGACACGTACACGCCGCTGCGCATGGCGGACGCGCCGGAGATCGACGTCACCGTGGTCTCGCCGGGGCACTACCCGGTCGGCTGCGGCGAGCCGGGCGTGACCGTGGTCGCGCCGACGCTCGCCAATGCCATCCAGGCCGCGGTCGGGGCGCGGGTGCGCTCCCTGCCGATCACGCCGGAGGCGGTCAAGGCCGCCATCGGCTGACGGTGTGCCAACAGAGGGGAGGGACGGCGTTCGCGCCGTCCCTTTCTTTTTGTCCGTGAAACGCTGCCTGCTTCTTCCGGCGGTCCTGCTTGCCGTCCTGCTCCTTGGCGCGCCGGCGCAGGCGGGCTGGCGCTATGCCGAGTGGGGCATGGACGAGGCTGCCGTCATCGCCGCCTCGCGCGGCCAGGCGAAACCGTACGACGTCGCGCTGAAACAGAGCTGGGGCGAGTATCCGGGCCTGGTCGCGCCGTGGAGCGACCTGCGCCAGAGCTTCGAGATCTGGTTCTATTTCGAACGCCGCAGCGGGGCGCTGTATGCGCTCCGGCTGGTGCCGACAGGCGGCTACTGGTGCATCGACATCCGCGCCCGCCTGACCGCGCGCTACGGCACGCCGCACCATTTCGACGACCAGGTGCCGGTCTGGATCGACACCGCCAACAACAACCGGATCTCGCTGATCGGCTTCCGTGGCTGTTCGATCAAGTACGAGGCGCTGGCGATGCCGCGCTGAGGCGGCCAAGGCGGTTCGGGGGATCAGGGCCGCGCCGGCCGGGTCGGGGCAACGGCGGCGGCCAGCCGGGTGCCGCGAACCGGGCGCAGACCGTCGGCGATCTCGCGCATCAGCTTGGAGAACATCGCCCGGGCGAAGTCCGGGAAATCGAGCGCGGGAATCACGAAGGCGCCGCTGCCGCCGGTGACCTGGGTGCGGTAGAACTCGAACAGTTCCTGGCGCTCCTCGTGTTCGACACGACCGGCCAGGATCGGCAGGCCGTTGATGACGATTCCCGAGGCCACCACGCGGTCGCGGGCGGTTGCCGGATCGATGCCCTGGTTGGCCGGATCGTCGCCCGAGAGATCGATATACTGCCGCCGGCTGTCGATATCGTTCGACGCGATCTCGTCGGCGGCCCGCAGCAGCGCATTGCCGATGGCGGTGTAGGAGAGACCGCTCCATGGCCGCACCGCCTGTGCGGCGATGGCCTCGGCGAAGTCGCGAATCGCGCGTTCGCTGTCGAGCACCGTCCACGGCACGGCCATGATCTGCTGCTTCTCGCCGGCCCAGAACATCACCGCCGCGGCGATCCGGTTGTCGCGCTGGCCGCTCAGCATCCGGATCAGGCCGGGATTGCGAAAGGCCTGCGCCAGGCCCTGCACCTGCAGGCGGTGCTCCGATGCGTCGACCGAATGCGAGACATCGACCGCGATCAGCAGTTCCATCGCGACCTGTCGGCGCTCGCCGGCAAGGCTGTCGGCGGGAAGATGGAGACAGGTCAGGAAGGCCGCGAGAAGCCCGCAAATGAAACGGTTTGCGGGTATTCTCCGGTATGATTTGCGCGTTTCGAACTGCATTGAAATCCTACATTCGCGTACTGGCATGTTGAAACCGCGCGCCACGTGGGTAAAGATTTGCCGCCGGCAGATATCGAAGACCCGAAAAGGGCCGCCGGTCAAATGGGATCGACTGGGGTGGGAGGACCAGCACATGATCAAACGCGCAATCGCCATAGGTGTACTCTGTCTGGCGCCGACTTTCGCCGCCGCGCAGACCGCCGACGAACTGAAACAGGACGCAGCGACGACCGGCGACGTCGTCACGCTGGGCATGGGACACGGCCAGCAACGCTACAGTCCGCTGAACAAGATCAACGCCGGCAACGTCAAGCGACTCGTGCCGGTCTGGAACTACAGCCTGGGCGACAATCGCGGCCAGGAGGCCCAGCCCCTGATCTACAAGGGCGTGATGTACGTCACGACCCATGACGCCACGCACGCGATCGACGCGGCGACCGGCCGCAAGATCTGGAAGAACAAGATCGAGTATCCGCCCGAGACGCCGCGCATCGTCTGTTGCGGCATCGTCAACCGCGGCGGCGCGATCTACAACGGCAAGCTGTTCCGCACCACGCTGGACGCCAACGTCATCGCCATCGACATGAAGGATGGCAAGGAACTCTGGCGCTCCAACGCGATCAATTTCGACGACGGCTATTCGATGACCGTGGCCCCGCTGGTGGCCAACGGGGTGGTGCTGACCGGCATCTCCGGCGGCGAGGAGGGAGCACTCAAGGGCCCCAGCATGATGCCAGGCGGAAGTGCTTCGGCGTGGGAAGAAATCAAGCCGATCTTCCAGGCTGTCT
>JBGTSP010000313.1:0-4733 GCA_041940205.1 Alphaproteobacteria bacterium | reverse complement strand
TGAAGGCCTATACCGAGGCGATCGGCTGGGAGACGGTGGCGACCGTGCTCACCCCGCTCGGCGCGGGCGACTTCTCGCAGTACATCACGCCGGTCCTGAACTCGGGCGCCGACGTGCTGATCCTCAACCACTACGGCCGCGACATGGTGAACTCGCTCACCCAGGCGGTGCAGTTCGGCCTGCGCGACAAGCAGGTGAACGGCAAGAACTTCGAGATCGTGGTTCCGCTCTACTCCGAGCTGATGGCCCAGGGCGCCGGCGAGGCGGTGAAGGGGATCTTCGGCTCCTCGAACTGGGACTGGAAGCTCCAGGACGAGGGCACCAAGGCCTTCACCAAGTCCTTCGGCCAGAAGTACGGCTTCCCGCCCTCGCAGGCGGCGCATACCTGCTACGTGCAGGCGATCCTCTATGCGGATGCGTGCCAGCGCGCCGGCACCTTCAACCCCTGCGGCGTGGTCGAGGCCCTCGAAGGCTTCGAATTCGACGGCATGGGCAACGGGCCGACGCTCTACCGCAAGGAAGACCACCAGTGCTTCAAGTCGGTTCTGGTCGTGAAGGGCAAGGAAGCGCCCGAGAACCAGTACGACCTGCTCGAGGTGGTGCAGGAGGTCGATCGCGAGACGGCCACCTACCCGGTCGACCACCCGGACTTCCAGGGCGGCGATCTCGGCACCTGCAACCCGGGCGCCTGACGGCACCCTGAACCCTGTCGGTACTCCGGCCGCCCTGGCTCCCCTTCGGGGGTGGGCGGCCGGCCTTTGCGGCGGAGGCCCCGATGGACGACATCCTGCTCCAGATCCTCAACGGGCTCGACAAGGGCAGCGCATATGCGCTGATCGCCCTCGGGCTCACGCTCATCTTCGGCACGCTCGGCGTGGTGAACTTCGCGCACGGCGCGCTGTTCATGCTCGGCGCCTTCTGTGCCGTTTCCGTCAAGGCGCTGCTCAGCCTCGAGAAGGTTTCGCTGGACCCGACCCAGAAGACCGCCTGGGGCACGCCGATGGAAATTCGCGTCCCCTATGTCGAGGACTGGCTGGGCGAGTTCGGCACGCTGCTGCTCGATTTCTCGGTCCCGGTCTCGAT
The DNA here is from genome assembly GCA_041940205.1 of Alphaproteobacteria bacterium. GTDB lineage: Bacteria > Pseudomonadota > Alphaproteobacteria > JBGTSP01. The sequence goes on along the minus strand of JBGTSP010000313.1, from coordinate 3,650 downwards.
CCTCATCGCCATTCCCGTGATGCTGCTGATCGGCATCGCGATGGAACGCGGCCTGATCCGCTTCTTCTACAAGCGCCCCCACGCCGAGCAGATCCTCGTCACTTTCGGCCTCGCCATCGTGCTGCAGGAGATCGTCAAGAGCATCTACGGCGCCAACCCGATTCCCCAGCCCGCGCCGGATGTGGCGAAGGGCATGATCGATTTCGGCATCATGGTCGGCTTCGATGCGGGCAACGTGGTCTATCCCGCCTGGCGGCTGATCTACTTCCTGTTCTCGGTGCTGCTGATCGCCGCGGTCTTCGCCTTCCTGCAGTTCACGTCCTTCGGCATGGTCGTGCGCGCCGGCATGGTGGACCGCGAGACCGTCGGCCTGCTGGGCATCGACATCGACCGGCGCTTCACCATCGTCTTCGGCATCGCGGCCATCGTCGCCGGCCTTGCCGGCGCGATGTACACGCCGATCCTCTCGCCCGACTACCACATGGGCATGGACTTCCTGGTCCTGAGCTTCGTGGTCGTCGTGGTCGGCGGCATGGGCTCGCTGGGGGGCGCGGTCGCGGCCGGCTTCCTGCTCGGCGTGCTGCAGAGCTTCGCCTCGATGAACGAGGTGAAGGCGATCCTGCCGGGCATCGACCAGATCATCATCTACCTCATCGCCGTGATCATCCTGCTGGTCCGCCCGCGCGGACTGATGGGACGCAAGGGCGTGATGGAGGACTGAGCCATGCGGAACCTGTTTGCCTTCGACCGCAAGGACCTGATCCTGCTGGCCTGCTTCACCGCGGTGGTGCTGCTGGCGCCGCTGCTGTTCGCCCCGATCGGGGCGGGCTATCCCGACCTGCTGCAGAAGTTCGCGATCTTCGGGATCTTCGCGATCGGCTTCAACATCCTGTTCGGGCTGACCGGCTACCTCTCCTTCGGCCATGCCGCCTTCCTGGGCGTCGGCTCCTACACCGCGGTGTGGACCTTCAAGCTGCTCAGCATGAACCCGATCCCGGCGGTGCTGTTCGCGGTCGTCGTCGGCGGCCTGTTCGCGGCGGCCATCGGCTTCATCTCGCTCCGGCGCACCGGCATCTATTTCTCGATCCTCACGCTGGCCTTCGCGCAGATGAGCTACAACCTCGCCTATTCGGTGCTGACGCCGATCACCAACGGCGAGACCGGCCTGCAGCTCACCCAGGAGGATCCCCGGGTGCTCGACGTCGCCTTCGGCCGGGACTACGGCGCGGTGCTGCCGTCCTCCGACCTGTTCGGCATCGACATGACCGGCTACCCGGGCTTCTATTTCTGCGCGGTGATGCTGATCATCTGCTTCTTCATCGCGATGCGGATCTTCCGCTCGCCCTTCGGCATGATGCTCAGGGCGGTGAAGTCGAACCAGAACCGGATGAACTATACCGGCCTGAATACCAGGCCCTACGCGCTGGCCGCCTTCATCATTTCCGGCATGTATGCCGGGCTCGCGGGCGGCCTGCTCGCGGTCACCGATCCGCTGGCGGGCGCCGAGCGCATGCAGTGGACGGCGTCGGGCGAGGTCGTGCTGATGACGATCCTGGGCGGCGCCGGCACGCTGCTGGGCCCGGTCATCGGCGCCGGCATGATCAAGTATTTCGAGAACATCTTCTCGGCCTTCAACGAGGGCATCCTGATGTCGATCTTCGACTTCCTGCCCGAGGGTCTGCAGCACGTGATGGTGTCTCTGACCTCGCTGTTCGTCGGCGAGGGCTGGCACCTGACGCTGGGCGCCCTGTTCATGGTGATCGTCATCTTCCTGCCGGGCGGCCTGATGGAAGGCTTCAACCGGCTGCGCAACCTGTTCACCCGCCGTGGTGGCGGGGGTGGCGGTGCGGTCGCCGCGTCGGGAGCGGCGCCGGTGGCGGCGGAATAGGAGGGCGGGCGATGAGCATCCTGAGCGTTCGTGACGTCAACAAGAGCTTCGGCGGCCTGAAGGCCCTGAACGCGGTCAACCTCGAGGTCGAGGAAGGCACCGTGCACGCCCTCATCGGCCCGAACGGAGCCGGCAAGTCGACACTGCTCAACTGCTTTGTCGGCCGGCTCGAGCCCGATACCGGCGCGGTCACCTTCGACGGCCAGTCGCTGCTCGGCATCCAGCCGCACCAGATCAACCAGATCGGCGTGAGCCGGGTGTTCCAGACTCCCGAGATTTTCGGCGACCTCAGCCTGCTGGAGAACGTGATGATCCCGGCCTTCGCCAAGCGCGACGGGGCCTTCACCATGAATGCCTGGCACGGGGTCGACGAGGAGGACGGCATCCGGGACCTGGCGATGGCGATGCTGGGGGATGTCGGTCTCGCCGAGAAGGCCGGGGAGATCGCGGCGCAGCTCTCGCGCGGCGACAAGCGCCGGCTGGAGCTGGCGATGTGCCTGGTGCAGCAGCCCAAGCTGCTGCTGCTGGACGAACCCACCGCCGGCATGTCGCGGGGCGACACCAACAACACCATCGACCTGATGAAGCGGATCGCCGAGCGCGGCGTCACCATGGTGGTGATCGAGCACGACATGCACGTGGTGTTTTCGCTCGCCGACAAGATCACCGTGCTGGCGCAGGGCACGGTGATCGCCGAGGACCTGCCGGAGAACATCAAGGGCGACCCGCGGGTTCAGGAAGCCTATCTTGGCGGTGCGCATCTGTGAGCGCGCAGGTACAGGCAAGGAGCGCCATGAACGCGAACGACAAGCCGGACACGCTGCTGGGCGATGACGCCTTCACCGGAGCGGCACCGGGCAAGAAGCCGACCCTGACCACCGGCGGACAGCCGGCCTTCTTCTCCTGCTGGGACATCCACGCCTATTACGGCGAGAGCTACATCGTGCAGGGGGTCAGCTTCGACGTCCGCGAGGGCGAGATCGTCGCCCTACTCGGCCGCAACGGCGCCGGCAAGACCTCGACCCTGCGGGCCATCGCCCGGGTCGACGATCCCGCGCTGCGGCAGGGCGAGCTCTGGCTGGACCACAAGCCGCTGCACGAGATGAAGGCGCACGAGGCCGCGCGCTCGGGCATCGGCCTCGTGCCCGAGGACCGTCGCATCATCCAGGGCCTGACGGTCGAGGAGAACCTGCAGCTTGCCCAGATCGCGCCGCCGGTCGGCTGGTCGATCGAGCGCATCTACGACCTGTTCCCGCGTCTCGGCGAACGCCGCCGGCAGGAACTGGGCGTGCGCGGAGAGCACGTGGAAGGTCAGATAGTCCTTCCACACGTCGACCGGCGTATCGGCGAAGGTCTCCGCGAGCGCCGGAAACGCGTCCTTCTCCCGCACGACCGCCGACTCCACGCCTTCGATCCCGGCGGCTTCGAGCGCCAAGCTCCAGTTGATGCCCGGCGCGTAGTCTTCCAGCTCGTCCAAAGTCATCAGATTGTAGGTTTGATCGCGATCACGACGGCGCGCGCGATCCCAATGCGCCTGCGCGATTTCGGTTTCGAGGGCGACGATCGCTTCGGCCTTGGCCGACGCATCGGCGACTTCCGCGAGATCGAGCATGGCTGCGATATGCGCCGTGTACGCTGCGCGCAAGACGACGAAGCGTTCGTCGTCGGAGAGGTAGTAGTCGTCGAGGGCCACCGTCGACATCGTCGGATTGGCGATCTCGACGAACTCGTCGTCGGTGGGCGTCAGCGCCGCCTCGCAGAG
>JBGTSP010000312.1:0-4757 GCA_041940205.1 Alphaproteobacteria bacterium | reverse complement strand
CTCCGACAGCCAGACCCGGTAGGGATCGGCGCGCCGGCCCGGCGGCACGCGCCAGGGCAGGTCGCGGCGATGGGCGTCGTACCAGTCCAGCATCGCCGCAGCGAAGGACGGGGGCGGCGGATCGGTCTCGGCGCGCTCGGACATGGCACCTACTGTAGCCGCCGGGCGCGGGCGTCGCGAACCGATCGCGCTTCTTGCCGGGCCCGCGCTGTTCTATGCTGTTTCCCGGGCCCGCCGCGTCCCCCGCGGCGTCGCCATCGCGCCGGCAAGACCCGGCGGGACCGGCGGCGGGCAAGGAATCGCGGAACGCGCATGAGCCAGCGGAACGGCAGCGGAAAACCCGTGGCGATCGGCAGGAAACTGCCGAAATCGCTGATCGCGACCTTCCGCAAGCGCGGCTTCGCCCGCTTCGAGATCGTCACCCGATGGCCGGAGATCGTGGGCCCCGAACTGGCGGCCTGCTGTCAGCCGGAGAAACTCGCCTGGCGGCGCGGCGAGGTCGCGGGCGCCACCCTGCTGCTGCGCGCCGATCGCGCGGTGGCGCTGAAACTGCAGGCCGACTGGCCCCGCATCCGCGAGCGCATCAACCGCTTCTACGGCTACCGCGCCGTCGACCGCCTGAAACTGGTGCAGGGACCGATCCGGCCGCGCCAGGACCGCACCCGCCCCCGGCCCGCCGCGCTGCCGCCGGGGCAGCGCCGGCAGCTCGAGGCGCGGCTCGACGGCCTGGCCGATTCGCCGCTGAAGGCCGCCCTCGCCCGGCTCGGCGAAAGCGTGCTGGCGCCGGCCGCGGGCCCGACCGCGGGCCGTCCGGGAGACACGAAGGCGTGAGAACGGGCCGGATTCCTTGCGCTTCGCCGGCAGCCGCCTTTATCCCGCCGCAAAGGGGTGGCCTTGCTTGTGGCCAGCCAGATGCTCACCGTATAGTCACACCACATGTTGTGGGTTGGAGGAAAAGTGACCCAAGTTAAGCGATTTGTCGTTCTGTGGACGCTGCTGCTGATCGGTCTCGCCGGCGCCTCGGGCGCCAGCGCCCAGTCGGCGGCGATGGGCGAACTCGTGCTCGGGCGCGAGGATGCCCCGGTGACCATGGTCGAGTACGCCTCGATGACCTGTCCGCATTGCGCGAAGTTCCATGGCGAGACCTTCAAGGCACTGAAGGAAAAGTATATCGACACCGGCAAGGTGCGCTTCGTCTACCGCGAGTTTCCCTTCGACCGGCTGGCGCTGGCCGGCGCCATCGTCGCCCGCTGCGCAGGCGAGAAGCGCGCCTTCGGCATGATCGACCTGCTGTTCGCCCAGCAGTCGAACTGGGCCGGCAGCCAGGACCCGATCGGCGAACTCGCGAACCTCGCCCGTCTGGCCGGCCTGCAGCGGCCCCAGGTCGATGCCTGCCTCGAGGACAAGGCGCTCGCCGACGTGGTGCTGCAGAACCGGCTCACCGGCGAGAAGGAATTCAAGGTCAACTCGACCCCGAGCTTCGTGATCAACGGCACGCTGCATTCCGGCGCCCTGCCGATCGAGAAGTTCGACGAGATCCTGGCCAAGCATCTGCCGCAGGGCTGAAAGCGGCGACAGTTCGGAGTACGCGCGTGAAGTTCACCCATATCAGGCTGTCCGGGTTCAAGTCCTTCGTCGAGCCGACGGAGTTCGAGATCCAGGACGGCCTGTCCGGCGTCGTCGGACCCAATGGCTGCGGCAAGTCCAACCTTGTCGAGGCGCTGCGCTGGGTGATGGGCGAGAACTCGCCCCGGCAGATGCGCGGCGGGGGCATGGAGGACGTGATCTTCGCCGGCACCCAGAGCCGGCCGTCGCGCAACTTCGCCGAGGTCCAGCTCACCCTGGACAATACCGATCGCACCGCCCCGCCGGCCTTCAACGACGAGCCGCAGCTGGTGGTCAGCCGGCGCATCGAGCGCGACGCCGGATCGACCTACCGGATCAACGGCCGCGAGGTGCGCCAGCGCGACGTGCAGCTGCTGTTCGCGGACCTGGCCACGGGCGCGCATTCGCCCTCGATGGTCTCGCAGGGCCGGGTCGGCGCGATCATCAACGACAAGCCGGAGAAACGCCGCGCCCTGCTGGAAGAGGCCGCCGGCATCACCGGCCTGCATTCCCGCCGGCACGAGGCGGAACTGCGCCTGCGCGGCGCCGAGACCAACCTCGAACGGCTCGACGACGTGATGGGCACGCTGGAGAGCCAGCACCAGTCGATGAAGCGCCAGGCCCGGCAGGCCAAGCGCTATCGCAACATCTCCCAGGAGATCCGCCAGCTCGAGGCGATCCAGCTTCACCTGCGTCACATCGCGGCCCGCGACCGGCGTCGCGAGGCGGTGGATGCGCGCAACCGCACCGAACGCGCGGTCGGCGAGCTGACCGCCGCGGTCGCCCAGGCCACCGGCGTGGCCACCACCGCCGGCGAAGCCCTGCCGCCGCTGCGCCAGGGCGAGGCCGAGGCGGCGGCCCGCCTGCAGCGCCTGACCCTCGCGCGCGACGGGCTGGAGCGCGAGGAAGCCGAACTGGCGCGCATGCGCGCGGATCTCGAAGCCCGGATCGCCCAGATCGACCGGGACCAGGAGCGCGAGGCGGCGCTGGCCGGCGACGCCCGCGCGGCCATCGAGACGCTGACCCGCGAGCGCGGCGAACTGACCGCCGCGCAGCAGGACGAGGCCGCCGCGCAGGACGCGGCCCGGACCGCGCTGGAGGCCGCGCAGGCGAGCGTGGCGGAACGCGAACAGGCGCTGGAACGGCTGACCGAGACCGTGGCCCAGTCGGCCGCGCGCCGGGATGCCCTGCTGCAGGCCGTGGCCGACGCCAGCCGCCGCATCGAGCGCCTCGTCGGGCGCCGCGGGGAGCTGCAGTCCGGCCACAACCAGGTCGAGCGCGAGTTGCAGGAGGACGACCGGGTCGCCGGCGCGCTGCGGGCGCTGGAAGCCGCGAACGCGGCCGAAGAGGCCGGCCGGGCCGCCCTCGACGGCGCGGAGAGCGAACGCGGCCGCCTCGATCAGGCGCACGAGGAGGCGCGCACCGCGCTGCAGCAGGCCGAGGCCGCCGCGACCCGGCTGACGGCCGAGATCGAGGCGCTGGAAAAGCTGCTCAACGTTGCCGACGGCGATCTCTGGCCGCCGCTGGTCGACGCCGTGCAGGTCGAACCGGGCTACGAGACCGCGCTGGGCGCGGCATTGGGCGACGATCTCGATTTCCCGGCCGACGAGGCCGCGCCGATCCACTGGGCCCGCATGCCCGCCGACGCGGCGCTGCCGCCGCTGCCCGCGGGCGCCCGGCCGCTGAGCGAACTGGTGCAGGCGCCGGCCGCCCTGGACCGTCGCCTGTCGCAGATCGGCCTCGTTGCCGACAGCGCCGAAGGCCGCCGGCTCGCCGCGCAGATGCACCCCGGGCAGCGCCTGGTCACCGCCGAGGGCGCGCTGTGGCGCTGGGACGGTTTCACCGTCACCGAGGGCGCCGAGAGCGCGGCGGCCGCCCGGCTGCGCCAGCGCAACCGCCTGCGCGAACTGGAAACGGGACGCGCGGCGGTGGAGGATCGCCTCGCGGGCGCCCGCGAAAAGGCGACGGCGGCCCGCGCCGCGCTCGATGCCGCCGGCCAGGCGCTGATCGACGCCCGGCAGGCCCACCGCGAGGCCAGCCGCGCGCGCGAGCAGGCGCGCGAGGCCCACGGCAAGGCCGAGCGGGAGACCGCGGCGCGCTCCTCGCGCCTCGCCACGCTGGCCGAGAGCCTTCGCCAGGTCCAGGCCGACCTGGCGGAGATCGAGCAGGCCAAGGCGGCCGACGAGCAGGCCCTGGCCGATACCCCGCCGCTCGACGACGAACGCGCCCGCCTGGCGGCGCTGCGCGAGGAGACGGCGGGCGAACGCACCCGCCTTGCCGATGCGCGGGCGGAAGCCGACCGCCTGCAGCGCGAGGCCACGCGTCGGGCCGAGCGACTGGCGGCGATCGACCGCGAAAGCGCGGCCTGGCGGCAGCGCGCCGAGGCCTCGATCCAGCGCCAGGAGGAACTTGCCGAACGCCGCGGCGAGGCCGGCACCCGGCTCGCGGAGCTGGCCGAGAAGCCCGGCGAGCTGGTGGCCAAGCGCAACGCCCTGCTGGAGCAGATCGGTCAGGCGGAGGAAGCCCGCAACCGCGCGGCGGACGCGCTCGCCGAGGGCGAACGCAGGCTTGCCGCCCTGCAGAAGGCCCAGCGCGAGGCCGAGGAGGCGCTGGTCACCGGCCGCGAGGAACGGGTGCGCGCGCAGGCCGGCGTCGAGCAGGCGGTCGAACGGCTGGAGGAAGTCGCCGCCCGCACCCGCGAACAGTTCGAATGTCCGCCCGAGATGCTGCTGCAGCGCGCGGAGATCGAGGCCGATCAGGAACTGCCGCCGCTCGAACAGGCGGACAGCCGGCTGGAGCGGCTGAAGAAGGAACGCGACCGCATGGGCGCGGTCAACCTGCGCGCCGAGCAGGAGGCGCAGGAACTGGAGGAACAGCTCACCACGCTGACCAGCGAGCGCGAGGACCTGACGGCGGCGATCGCCCGCCTGCGCCAGGGCATCGGCGCGCTCAACCGCGAGGGCCGCGAGCGCCTGCTGGCGGCTTTCGAACAGGTCAACGCGCATTTCAAGGAACTGTTCGTCACCCAGTTCGGCGGCGGCCGGGCGCACCTGGCGCTGATCGATTCCGAGGATCCGCTGGAAGCCGGGCTCGAGATCATGGCGAGCCCGCCGGGCAAGCGCATGCAGGTGCTGACCTTGCTCTCGGGCGGC
>JBGTSP010000311.1:0-4761 GCA_041940205.1 Alphaproteobacteria bacterium | reverse complement strand
AGGAATCCCGTGCTCACGTCGGTGGGCGTCGGCTCGAACAGGATGTCCACCAGCGCCGAGCGGCCGGGCGCGATCTGCAGGTGGCTGATGGTGGGATGGTACGGGCCGATGGCGGAGACCGAGCTGATCACCAGCTCCTCCTCGCCCAGGTTCTTCACCTCCACGCCGACGTTGGAGGTCTCGCCCACGCCGGTGCGCGGCATCTCGATCGCCGTGCGCGTGAACATGTCCGGCGCGCGGCCGCCCGGCACAGGCCGGCGACCAGCAGCGACTTGCCGACATCCGAGCCGGTGCCCTGGAACATCACGCCCGCCACGGCCCGCTCAGAACTCGATGCCGGCCTGCGCCTTCACGCCGGCGCGGAAGGGATGCTTGATCATGGTCATCTCGGTCACCAGGTCGGCGGCCTCGACCAGTTTCTCCTTGGCGTTCCGGCCGGTCACCACGATGTGCAGATTGTCCGGCCGGGCCGCCAGGGTGGCGACCACCTCGTCGAGATCGAGATACTCGTAGCGCAGGACGATGTTGAGCTCGTCCAGCAGCAGCAGGCGATAGGCGGGATCGGCGCCGCGCGCGGCCTCGATCATCTCCTTCGCGGCTTCCCAGGCCGCGCGCGCCGCGGCGATGTCGCGCTCGCGGTCCTGGGTCTCCCAGGTGAAACCCTCGCCCATCGTCCTAACCGTCACCAGGTCGGGAAAGCGTTCCAGCACGCCGCGCTCGCCGGTCTCCCACTTGCCCTTGACGAACTGCACGATGCCGACGGGAAAACCGTGGCCGAGCGCCCGCATCACCAGGCCGAACGCCGCCGTCGACTTGCCCTTGCCCTTGCCGGTGTGGACGATCAGCAGGCCCTTCTCGATGGTCTTGGAGGCGACGATCTTGTCGCGCGCCGCCTTCTTCTTGCGCATCTTCTCGGCATGCCGGGCGTTCAGTTCCTCGGCCGTGAGGCCGTCCGTGGTCTTGCTCATGTGATGCTCTCCTCCTGCGGCGCCGGCGCCGCCGCGAGTTCCTCCAGCAGGCCGCGCGCCGAGTTGCGCCGGGGACGCCACAGCCCCCGGTCCTGGGCCTCCAGCAGGCGGCCGGCGAGTTCGCGCAGCGCCGCCGGATTGTGCCGGGCCATGAACGCGCGCACCCGGGGGTCGTCCAGATAGGCGTCGTGCACGAGATCGAAATGATGATCGCCGACGGCATCGGTGGTGGCGGCGAAGGCGAAGAGATAGTCGACCGTGGCCGCCAGCTCGAAGGCGCCCTTGTAGCCGTGCCGCATCACCCCCTCGATCCAGGTCGGGTTGAGCACCCGGCCGCGCACCACGCGCGCGATCTCCTCCTCCAGCCGGCGCACCCGCGGCGCCTCGGGCCTCGAATGATCGTTGTGATAGACCGACGGCGCGCGGCCGGAGGCGGCCTCGACCGCGGCCGAGAGACCGCCCTCGAACTGGTAGTAGTCGTCCGAATCCAGCAGGTCGTGCTCGCGGTTGTCCTGGTTGTGCAGCACCGCCTCGACCTTCGCCAGCCGGCGCGCGAAGGCCTCGTGCCGGGCCTCCCCGGACAGGCCGCCGCCATAGGCGAAGCCGCTCCATTCGCGATAGGCCGCCGCAAGCTCCTCGCGGCGTGTCCACACACCCTCGTCGATCAGCGCCTGCAGGCCGGCGCCATAGGCGCCGGGCATGGAGCCGAACACCCGGTGGGCGGCGCGCGCGCGGGCCGTCTCCGGCTCCTCGCCGCGGGCCTCCAGTTCGGCGGCCTCCTCGGCGACCCGGGCGGCGATCGGGTTCTCCCCGGCCGGTTCCTCCAGCGCGGCGATCGCGCGGACGGCGGAATCGAACAGGTCCATCTGCGTCGGGAAGGCGTCGCGGAAGAAGCCCGAGACCCGCAGCGTGACGTCGACGCGGGGACGGTCGAGCAACGACAGCGGCAGGATCTCGAAACCGGTCACCCGGTGCGAGCGGGCATCCCAGGTCGGCCGCGCCCCGATCAGCGCCAGCGCCTGGGCGATGTCGTCCCCGCCGGTGCGCATGTTCGCGGTGCCCCAGCAGGACAGCGCCATGGCGCGAGGCCAGTCGCCGTGATCCTGCACGTAGCGGTCGATCACCAGGCCCGCCGACTTCCAGCCCAGCGCCCAGGCCGCCGGCGTCGGCACCGCGCGCGTGTCGACCGAATAGAAGTTGCGGCCGGTCGGCAGCACGTCGGGACGGCCGCGACTTGGCGCCCCGCTGGGTCCCGGGGGAACGAAACGGCCGTCGAGCGCGGCAAGCAGCGCCTGCCGCTCGCGTCCGCCGCAGGCCGCGACCGCGGGCGCGATCCGGCTCTCGACCTCGGCCAGCACCGCGCCCGTGCGCTGCCAGGCCTCCGGCGCATCGCGCGACCCGGCGATCAGCGCCAGTCCCAGGTCCTCCAGGCGCTCGCGGGTATCGCCATGGCTGCGCCAGGGATCGTCGCCCGCAAGCTCGGCCGGCCGGGGACCGGTCCAGGGGGCCGCCGGATCCGCCTCGTAGAGATCGTCGCCGAGGCCGAGGTCCGCGGCCAGCGCCTGGCCGAGCGCCGCGCCGCCGCCGGTGCCGTCGCCGCGGGGACTGCGGGCGATCGCGGCGACGAGCGAATCCCGCAAGTCCCCTTCGGGCGAGGCGCCGAACACGTGCAGGCCGTCGCGGATCTGCAGGTCCTTGAGTTCGCACAGCCAGGAATCGATGCGCGTCAGGGCCCGGTTTTCGTCCTCGCCCTCGACCAGGCCGAGATCGCGATCCAGCCCGCCGTCGCGGCAGAGCTCCAGGATCCGCGTGCGCAGCAGCGGCAGGCGCCGGGGATCGAGGCTGGAGGCCTCGTAATACTCGTCCACCAGGCCTTCCAGCTCGCGCAACGGCCCGTAGGTGCCGGCCCGGGTCAGCGGCGGCGTCAGGTGATCGAGGATCACCGCCTGGGCCCGGCGCTTGGCCTGGCTGCCCTCGCCGGGATCATTGACGATGAAGGGATAGAGTTGCGGCACCGGCCCGGCGCAGATTTCGGGGAAGCAATCGGCCGAGAGCGACACCGCCTTGCCCGGCAGCCATTCCAGATTGCCATGCTTGCCGACATGGACCAGCGCCTGCGCGCCGAAGTCCTGCGCCAGCCAGACATGGAAGGCGAGATAGGCGTGGGGCGGCGGCAGCGCGGGGTCATGATAGCTGCTCTTGGGATCGATATTATAGCCGCGCGCCGGCTGCACCGCGATCGCGACATGACCGAAGCGATGGACGGCGAGGCAAAAGGCGCCGTCGCGCACGAAGGGATCGGCCTCGGGCGCGCCCCAGCGATCGACCATGGCGTCCCGCGCGCTGTCCGGCAGAGCGGCAAGGGCGGCGCGATAGGCATCGAGCGACAGGCTGACCTCGCCCGGTCGGTCGATCGACGCCCGGTCATTGGTGACGCCGCCGGTCATCAGCCGCATCAGTGCAGCGCCATCGCGCGGGGCGTCGCCGATCGCATAGCCGGCCTCGCCCAATTTGCGCAGGATCGCGGCGGCGCTGGCCGGCGTGTCGAGGCCGACGCCATTGCCGATCCGCCCATCGCGATTGGGATAATTGGCCAGCACCAGCGCGACCCGGCGCTCGGCCGGCGCGGTGCGGCGCAGCGCCGCCCAGTTGCGCGCCAGATCGGCGACGAAGGCGACCCGGTCGGGTGCCACGCGTGGCACGATGATGCCGCACTGGGTTCGCGCGTCGAACCGTTCGGCCGCCTTGAAGGCGACGGCGCGGGTGAAGAGGCGCCCGTCCACTTCGGGCAGGGCGACATTCATCGCCAGGTCGCGCGGACCAAGGCCACGGGCGGACCCGCGCCAGCTGCCTTCCTCGACCCCGGCAAAGGCGGTCTGCAGGATCGGGCAATCGGCCTGCTCCAATATGCCCGGCACGCGCGGTTCGGACGAAGAGGAGGCGGCGAAGCTCGTCGCATTGACGATGATGTCGGGCGCGATGTCGGCCAGCAGCCCGCCGAGCCAGTCGCGCACGAAGGGTTCGCGCAGCGCGCGGACATGGACGGCGGCGACATTGAAGCCGCGCGCGCCAAGCGCTGCGACCATCGCATCGACCGCGCTCAGCGTGCCGGCCACCACCAAGGCGCGATAGAAGATCAGCAGCGCCACCGGCCGCCCCTCGACCCAGGTCGCGCGCAATTCGGCCACGCCGGGTCGGTCATGGCCGGGCAGATAGAGGCCCGCGTCGGCGATCGGCAGCGGATGGTCTGGCTCGCCCGCATCCGCGCCGATCAGCCGCGCGGCGCAGCGCAGGAAGGACAAAGCATTGGCGGTGCCGCCCTGGCGCAGATAGTCCCGCAACTGCTCGCGCATCGCCGCCGGCACGGTGGAAGCACGATCCAGCGCCGGATCGCCCTCCCGCCCGTCGGCGATCGCGGCGAAGGCGATGCCCCGCTCGCGCGCGACCTGCGCAATCTCGTCCACGCCATAGGGCCAGTAGCTCTTGCCACCGAGCAGGATGACGCAGACGAAGCGCGCCTTGGCGATCACCTTCTCGACATAGAGGTCGACCGAATAGGGATGTTTGAGCTGCAGCAGATTGGCCAGCCGCACGCTCGGCGCGTCATCGGGCAGGCGCGCGGCGGCAGCGGCGAAACAGGCCAGGTCGCTGTCCGCCACGGTCAGGATGACGATGTCGCCGGGCGGCTGATCGAGGTCGATCGCCTCCTCGCCGTCGCTGATCGTTCCCGGCGTGGCGGACAGAAGATGCATCAGCCGAGCACGGCCTGGATGTCGGCCTCGATCGCGGCGCG
>JBGTSP010000310.1:0-4790 GCA_041940205.1 Alphaproteobacteria bacterium | reverse complement strand
GAACAGCGTGTCGCCGACGAAGGCCGCGTCCCCGATCACATGGGTCATGCACGCGGGCGTGTGTCCGGGGGTTGCCATGGCGAAGGCGGTGATGCCGCCGATCCGGTAGGTATCGCCGTCGTCGAACAGGCGGTCGAACTGGCTGCCGTCGCGTCGGAACGAAGTGCCCTCGTTGAACACCTTGCCGAAGGTGTCCTGCACGATGGCGATTTTGCGCCCGATCGCCAGCTTGCCGCCCAGTCGCGCCTGGATATAGGGCGCCGCCGAGAGATGGTCGGCGTGGACATGGGTCTCGATCAGCCATTCCAGCGTCAGGCCCCGGTAGGCGATGTGGTCGACGATCGCGTCGGCGCGGTCGTGGAAAATCCGGCCGGCCGCGTAGTCGATATCCAGCACCGGGTCGATGACGGCGCATGCCGGGGAATGCGGATCCCGGACGACATAGCTGATGGTGTTGGTCGCCGGGTCGAAGAACCCGGTGACGTCGGGCCGGACCGTCATGTCGATCGGGTAGTCGTTCATCGGGGCGTCATCCTTTCGGGGCGGCCTGGCGGGCGGACGCGTTCCCGAGCGGGGTGGCGCCGGATCGGAAGGCGAAACGGGCAATGACGATCCCGACAATGACCGCCAGCACGAACAGGACGACGTCAAGCCGGCCGGTGCCGAGCGCCGGAAGCGCCCCGCCCGGGCAGAACCCGGCGATGCCCCAGCCGACACCGAACAGCGCGGAGCCGCCGATGAGCCGCCCGTCGATGTCCGTGCGGGTCGGCATCCGGAAGCGCGCGGCGAACAGCGGTCCCGGGCGGCGCAGCACCAGCCGGTAGCCGATCGCGGTGACGGTCAATGCCCCGCCCATGACGAAGGCGAGGCTGGGATCCCAGGTTCCGGCGACGTCGAAGAAGTTCAGGACCTTGGCCGGATTGGCCATGCCGGCGATGACGATGCCGGTGCCGAAGACGAGGCCGGTCAGCAGGGCGGAGATCAGGCGCATGGTTCTAGCCTCCCGCGACGTGACGGACAACGAACACGGTGATCCCGGTGGCCGCCATGAACACCAGGGTCGCGACGATCGAGCGGAGCGAGAGCCGGGCCATCCCGCAGACGCCGTGGCCCGAGGTGCAGCCGCTGCCGAGCGCCGCGCCGAGACCGACGATCACGCCGCCGATCAGCAGCGCCGGCAGCGACACCGGCACGTCGACCGCCGGCATCGTGCCGGTGGCGGCGAACAGCAACAGCGGCCCCCCGGCCATGCCGAGCAGCATCGCCGCGCGCCATGTCCAGTCGTCGCGATTTTCCGGGAACAGAAAACCGCTGAGGATGCCGGTGGCGCCGGCGATGCGGCCGTGCAGCGCCATCAGGGCCACGGCGGCCGCGCCGATCAGCAGGCCGCCCGCGAGCGAGGCGAGGGGGGTGAAGGCGGTTTCCATGGCGCGATGTCCCGGTCGGTTGGGCAGTGATCGCGATCATCGCCGTCCGGCCGCGCGGTGTCGGTGACTATGTCACCCAGGTCTCCGGGATTCGTTGCGGCGCTGTTCCCCGGCGCGGATTTCCATGGGGCGGGTTTCGCGGCGGCGCCGGTGCTCAGGCCGCCTCCGCGAAACTCTTCAGCGCCGGACGGTCCCGGACCGCGATCCGGCCGCGGGCGCCGGCGATCCAGCCGCGCCGCTGGAACTCCTGGAGCTGGCGCGAGACCACCTCCCGGGCCGTGCCGAGCTCGGTGGCGAGCTGCTGGTGGGTCAGGTGCACCTCTCCCGCCCCGTCGACGAGTTCGAGCAGCTTCTGCGCCAGGCGGATGTCGATGCGACGGAAGGCCACCTCCTCGATGACGAGGAACAGATCGGTGATCCGGCGCGCGTAGGCGGAGAAGACGAAATGCCGGAAAGCCGAGGAGCGCGCGATCATCTCCTCGAACACGGCGCGCGGGATCGCCGCGGCGGACACGTCGGTCTCGGCGACGCCCTCGGCACGGTAGTCCTCGAAAGCGAGCAGACAGGCGGTCGTCAGCACGCAGCTCTCGTGCGCATGCACCCGGTAGAGCACGATCTCCCGGCCGGATTCCGAGACCTGCTGGACCCGGACGATGCCTTCGAGCAGCAGCAGCAGGTTCTCGGGCGCCTTGCCGGGTCCGAAAATGACGGTGCCGGCGGGCATGGCGACGATGCGACTGCGCTCCCGAAGGGTCTTGCGCAGATCCTCTTCCAGTCCGGAGAGCCCGGGAAACTGCTCGATCCAGTCGGTCAAACCGGAATCCTCCCGCCTGTGCCCTGACCGCGCGCGCGGCGTTCTCCGACACGATAGGCGCCTTGCGCGCGGCCCGAAAGCCGTATCCCCGGCGGCGGTCGCCTGGGACCGCCCAGGGCCGCCCGGGGCCGCCTAGGGCTGCCCGGACGATCCGGAAACGTGCCAGCCCTCGGCCATGTCGAAGTGGCGCACGGCGCAGCTCTCGATCAGCTCGGCATAGCCCTCGGGCAGGTAGGAACTCTGCCAGTCCGAGCCGAAGCGCGCCTTCACGGCGTCGAGATCCGCCCAGAGCGAGACGAACATCACGGTATCGCCGTCGCCCTCGATGCAGCGGCCGAAGAAATGGCCCCGGTTGCCGGGTTCGCCGCGCACCACCGCGGCAGACGTCGTGGCGAACTTCTCCAGCAGGACGTCGGCCGCGCCGGGTTTCGTTTTGACTTCGAACACCCGCAGCACGGGTCCCTCATTCGACATTCCTGTCTCCCTGATCTGCAGAAGCCGACAACCGGCATCGCAGGCGCGCGGCGTGTCCGTCCGGTCCATTGGCGAGGCCTGCCGGCGCGACGTCTCCCGGACAGTCTAGGCGGACGCCGCGACGGCGCCACCTTCGCGGCACGACAACGGCGTCGCCCGCGGGGTGGCCACCGTCGCCGGGACGTGGCGATCGGTCGCCCTCCCGCGGCTGCGGGCGGCATCACCGCCCGGCCGGCGGCGCGGTAGAATGCGCCCTGACGACAGTCGATGCTGTTCCAGAACGATGAGCGAGATCACGACCGACACGCCCCCACCCGCCGGCCTGTCCGGGGCCCGCTATCGCTACAGCGGCCTGACGATGCGCATTCAGGCGCTCGTTCGAACCCGGCTCTGGGCCCAGGTGCTGGCGGGCCTGGTTCTGGGCATTCTGGTCGGCGCGCTGCTCGGCCCGGACCTCGCGCTGGTCGAGCGGCGCACCGCGGTGCTGCTGGGCGCCTGGCTGTCGCTGCCGGGGCAACTCTTCCTCGGTCTCGTCGGGATGGTGATCATCCCGCTGCTCGCCTGCTCGATCATTCTCGGCATCGCCGGGGCCGGCAGCGGCGAGAGCCTGCGGGCCCTGGGCTGGCGGCTGGCCCTGTTCATCACCGCCACGACGGCGGCCGCGGCGGCGCTTGGCGTCGCCCTCGTGGCCTGGCTGGCGCCGGGCGACCTGGTGCCGACCCTCGCGACGGCCCCGACGCCGCTGGCGCCCCGCGCGGGCGGCGGGGCGCTGCTGGCGGACCTGCCGACGCGGCTGCCGACGATGATCGTGGGGCTGATTCCCCAGGATGTCGGATCGGCCGTGATCAACCGGGATTTCCTGCCGATCGTGCTGTTCTCGATGTTCCTCGGCATCGCCATGGTCAGCGCGGGGAACACGCCGGCCATGCGGCCGCTGATCGCCATCCTCGAGGCCGTCCTGGCCGTCGCCATGACCGTGGTGAAATGGGCCATGTTCCTGGCGCCGTTCGCGGTATTCGGCCTGATGGCGGAACTGGTGGCCACGACCGGCACCCGGACGTTGCTGGGACTCGCCGCCTACATGGCGGCAGTCGTTTTCGGCCTGCTGATCCTCTATGCGGGCTATGTCGCGCTCGCCACGCTGCTCGGCGGCCTCGCGCCGATGGCCTTCATGCGCGCGATCGCGCCGGTGCAGCTGCTGGCCTTCTCGACCTCCAGTTCGGCCGCGGTCATGCCGCTGTCGATGGAGACCGCGGTGAAGGCGCTCGGCGTGCCGCCGCCGGTCGCCGGCGTGGTGGTGCCGCTGGGGGCCACGATGAACATGGCCGGCACCGCGCTTTACCAGGCCGCGGCGATCGCCTTTCTGGCCCAGATTTCCGGCATCGCGATCGCGCCGGCCGAGGTGGCGCTGATCGTGATGACGCTGACGGCGACCTCGATCGGCGCGCCGGCGGCGCCGGGCGCGAGCGTGGTGATCCTGAGCTCGGTCGCCGGCGGCTTCGGCATTCCCACGGCGGGACTGGCGATGGTGCTGGGGGCCGATCGGCTGCTCGACATGGCCCGCACGGCGGTCAACGTCACCGGAGATCTGGTCGCCTGCCGCATCCTCAGGAATGTCGCGCATGGCGGGCGAAAGGATCCGTGAGATTTCCGGAGTCCGTCCCGGCAGCTCCGGTACGCCCCGGCCATCCCGGTTGAAGCAAGTGAATTAATCGGCCACAGTCCCACCCTACATCCCGCCATCCGCCCCGCCGACGAACCAGCAAGGACGCGAAGACCCATGACCCTTCCCGAAGCCGCCACCGGCCCGGCGATCGACAAGGACGCCATCCTGCGGAAATACCGCGAGGAGCGGGACAAGCGGCTGCGCCCCGACGGCAACGCGCAATATCTCGAGCTCAAGGGCCAGCTCGCCCATTTCGTCGAGGATCCCTACACCCCCTTCGAGGAGCGGGCGCCGGTGCGTGACCATGTCACCTTCGCCTTCATCGGCGGCGGTTTCGCCGGCCTGGTGACCGGCGCCCGGCTGGTCGAGGCGGGCATCGCCGATGTCCGCATCGTCGAGAAGGGCGGCG
>JBGTSP010000309.1:0-4899 GCA_041940205.1 Alphaproteobacteria bacterium | reverse complement strand
CTGCTTTACTGGAACTCCGATTCCACCCGCATGCCGGCGAAGATGCACAGCTTCTACCTGCGCAACATGTACCAGAAGAATCTGCTGTCGACGCCGGGCGGCATCACGCTGGACGGCGTGCCGATCGACCTCTCCCGGATCGACATCCCGGTGCACATCATCTCCACCAAGGAAGACCATATCGCGCCCTGGAAGGCGACCTATGCCGCGACCCAGCTGTACAGCGGCGAGACCACCTTCACGCTGGCCGGATCCGGCCACATCGCCGGTATCGTCAATCCGCCGGCGGCGAAGAAATACGGCTACTGGACCAGCGATGCGGACTATCCCGCCGATCCGGATGCCTGGTTCGAGGGCGCCACCGCCCACGAGGGATCATGGTGGCCGCACTGGTATGCCTGGGTGGCGAAACAGTCAGGCCGCAAGACCAGCGCCGCCCGCACCCCCGGCAGCGAGGCGGCGCCGGCGCTGGAGGACGCGCCCGGCAGCTACGTGAAGGTTCGCTCGGACGAAGCCTGAGGCAACGCAAGCACATGGACCTCTACCAGATCTGGTTCGACCTGAAGCCGGGGGCGCACGATCTCGCGATCGCCGGGCACCTGTCGGACTACATGCGGAAGCTGTCGGACGACGGCCTGATCGCCGGCTGGCGGCTGGCCCGCCGCAAGCTGGGACTGGGACCGGCCGATCTGGGCGAGTTTCACCTGATCATCGAGACCGAGGACCTGGCCCAGCTCGACCGGGCCTTCCGGGCGGTCTCGACCCGCAACGACCCGGTCGAAAGCCTGCATCATGCGCTGAACAGCCAGGTCGCGAACGCCCGCTTCGCGCTCTATCGCGACTTTCCCGATCCCCACCGGGTGAGCGGCGAGGAGAAGTTCTGAGGCCCGCTCAGTTCCCGAGAAGCGAGCGGCGGTGACGTGCGGCGTTGTCGCGGTAGCCGGTGACGCCGCGGCGGTTGGCCTCGCGCTGCGCCGCATCGATCTTGCGCATGAATTTCGCCGGCGCGCCGGCCCACAACTCGTCGCCGGGGATGCGCTTTCCGGGCGTCAGCACCGCGCCGGCGGCCAGCATCCCGCCGCTTTCGATCACGCAGCCGTCGAGCACCGTCGCTTTCATGCCCACGAAACCGCCATCCTCGATGGTGCAGCCGTGGATCATGCAGAGATGGCCGATCAGCACGTCGTCGCCGATATGGGTGCCGAAGCGTCCGCCGGTGACATGCACCACCGTGCCGTCCTGGATGTTGCTGCCGGCGCCGACGACAATCTCGTGCACGTCGCCGCGGAGCACGCAATTGTACCAGACGCTGCTTCCCGCCCCGATCCGGACGCGGCCGATGATCTGCGCGCCGGGCGCGACGAAGACATCCGCCGCGAGATCCGGCGTCACCCCCTCGAAGGGATGCACGCTCCCCAGCACGCCCCCGCTCATGCCCGCCGGCTCACGCCGCGTGGTCGAAATGCTCGAGCCCCGTGCCCTCGTCGGCGCCGATCAGCAGGTTGAGCGTCTGCACCGCCTGCCCCGAGGCGCCCTTGCCCAGATTGTCCAGCACGCCGGCAACCATGGCCGTGCCCTCGTCGGGATTGGCGAAGACATGCAGGCGCAGATCGTTGCTGCCGTTCAGGCTTTCCGGGAACAGCCGCTCGAGGGCCGCGGACTCGGCCATCGCCGCCACCGAAACGAAGCGCTCGCCGGAATAGCGCCCGGCAAGCGCGGCATGCACCGCCTCGCCCGTCGGCGTGCCGGGCAGCGCCCAGAGCGGCAGCGGCACCTGCACCAGCATGCCCTGGTAGTAGCGGCCGACCGAGGGCAGGAACAGCGGCGCGTGCCCCAGCCCGGCCCAGCGGGTGATCTCGGGCAGGTGCTTGTGTCCCAGGCCCAGCGCGTAGGCATGCACGGCATCCTCGATCCGTCCGGGATGGCCGTCCTCCTCGAAACGGGCGATCAGCGACTTGCCGCCGCCGGAATAGCCGGACACGGCATTGATCGAGACCGGCCAGTCGGCCGGCAGCAGGCCCGCCTGCACCAGCGGCGCCAGGATCGCCACTGCGGTGAGCGCGTAGCAGCCCGGATTGGCGATCCGCGTCGCCTCGACGATGCGATCGCGATGGCCGGCGTCATACTCGGGAAAGCCGTAGACCCAGCCCCCGGCGGTGCGGTGCGCGGTCGAGGCGTCGATCACCCGCACGGCGGGATTGTCGATCAGCGCCACGGCCTCGCGCGCCGCCGCGTCCGGCAGGCAGAGGATCGCGACATCGCAGGCGTTCAGCGCGTCGCGGCGTCGGCCGGCATCCTTGCGCTCCGCATCGTCGAGATGCAGCAGTTCAAGGTCGCTCCGTCCGGAGAGCCGCTCCGCGATCTGCAGGCCGGTGGTGCCCGCTTCGCCATCGATGAAGATCCGTGCCGTCATGGTCCTGCTCTGCTGCCGGAAAACGCTCCGGCCATGGATAAGGTCGCGCCCGTTCCGGGCACGCGGTTTTGCCGCGCCGCGCGGGCGCGCGCGCATCATCGACAGATCGCGGCAAAAATCAATCGCCCCGCGGCCCGTTCCCGGCCCTCAGAGGCCCGAATGCAGCCGCATTTCTCCCGCGTGCAGGAAGCAGGTCCTGGCGAACAGCGACAGATCCACCGGATTGGGCAGGCGCACGTCGGCCGGGCCCGGCAGGCGCCCGGACGCGGCATCGAAACGCCTGTCGACCTGGGAGAGCAGCACGATCACCGCCCCGCTGGCCGCCGCGCCGGCGCGCAGGTCTGCGACCTGCCGGGCAAGCTCGGGATTGCCCCGCTTCTGATCGAGCAGCTGCAGGTAGTCGATCACGGCGACGCTGCCCGCGGGGTGGCGGGCCAGCCGGGCGAGCACCGTTGCGGCGCAGATCTCGTCGGACAGGTCCGTGGCAAGGCGGCCTCGCAGGTCTCCGGGAACGCCAAGTGCGTCCAGGCGTTCCGCCAGTTGCCGCTCGCTGTCTTCGAGACTGAAGAACAGGCCATCGCGACCCCGGCGGATCGCTTCGAGCGCCAGTTCCAGCCCCAGCAGGGTCTTGCCCTGCCCGGGACGGGCCGCCAGCAGGACGAGATCGCCCGGCCGGAAACGCGCGAGCAGGATGCCGGCGGGCGATCGCGCGGCGGCCTGCCGGGCGAGCTGGCTCCAGGAGCGGAAGCCTTCGCGCCGGGCGATCCGGTCGAGCGCCGCGTGCCGCGGCAGCCCGGTTTCGCGCGACAGGCGCGTGGCCTCGCGCTTCAGGCGGTAGAGGGGAACGGAAATCTGCATGACGGGAACCTCCTTCGTCGCGGACCGTCGCAGTCCCTCCTTGTGCGTTCCGCGCCAACGAAGCGGTTTCCGGATTGTCCCGTACCCTGCATGAGATCTGCTTTCCCGATCGGAGGGGGGCGGCCCGGGCCGGGCCGTGTCCGGCGACGCTAGAACAGGTCACGCCGATCCGGAAGGGCCGGCAGGCAACTCGTGGTCCCAGCAGCGGAGGCGGAACGAATTATCAACTCCCTGAGCGGACACTCTGCGATAGTGCTGCAACGTTCGCCGGAGCCCTTTCGGGGACTCCGCCATGCCCGGGAGCGCCGCGTGCCGGAGCCGACAACCGATTCCCCTGCCCCGCCGCCGGTGACCGGAACGATCGCCTTCGATCAGGTCGAACCGGCGCGCTTCCGGCAGGTGCTGCAGACCTGGTTCGCGTTGCGCAGGGACGGCCTGATCGCGCCGCCGGTCGAAAGCCTCGATCCCTTCGTCGTTCCCTCGCTGGTGCCGCACATCATCCTGCTCGAGGTCGAGCCCGGCGCCTTCCGCTACCGTGTGGTCGGCGGGAAGGTGCAGATCGCGACCACCGGCAACCCCGTCGGCCGCACCGTGCGCGACGTCGTCGGCGACGGCGGCTATCACGACCTGATCCGGGCGCAGTTCCGGATCGCCACCGAACAGGGCGACGCGATCTATTCCCGCCACCATTTCCGTCGCCCGAAAGACGGCCGGTCGGTACGCGCCAACCGGATCCTGATGCCCTATGGCGACGGCGAGCGGGTGACCCGGTTGCTGGCCTACCAGTTGCTGGACGAAATCACGGGCGACAGGCTGCCCGAAGGGCGCGAACTGATGGACCTGCTGCCGCGCACCGTGTTCCGTGTCGCGCCCCCGCCCTGAACGGCGCAACAGCGGGCGGCTCCCGCCGGCGGAACATCTGCCTGTCCGGGTTTCCGGTTCTCTCGCCCTGCCGGCGAATCTCACCTACGCTGCCATCCCATGAGCGGCGATCCATCCGATCCGACGGACTCGCCCGGCGCGCTGTTCTCGGCACTGGAAGATCCCGAGGCCGAGCCGCTGGTGTTGCGTTTGATGGAGGTCGACGAGGCCCGCCGCGCGGCCCCGGACTTTCTTGCCCTGATCGAGCTCTGGGACAGGCGTCGCGGCGCCCGCGCCGTGCCCGACTGGCGCGATGTCGAGTTTACCGACTTCCAGGGCTGGCACGCGGATCTCACGCTGGGCGAGTTCACCGGCGCCGATCCCGATCCCCTGTTCCGGCTCGCCGGCGAAGGCCATATCGAGTTGACGGGCAGAAACATCGCCGGGCGGCGGTTTTCTGAAGCGATGCCGCGGCTCTACGGCCTGCAGTTTCGCGAACATTTCCAGCGTCTGCGCGACGAAGGCCTGATCGGCCTGAGCGAGGGCCGGATGGCCCAGCGCGACCGCGGCTACATCCGCATCCGGGTGCTCGAACTGCCGTTTCGCGACGGCGGCCCCGAAGTCAGACGCACCGTGCATGCCTTCCGGCCGATATCGCCCTGAAACGCGAAAGGGCCGCCTTCCCCCAAGAAAGACGGCCCCGGCGCACGCCCCGCAGGGCGTGAAAACGGCTTCAGCGCTTGGAGAACTGGAAGCTGCGGCGGGCC
>JBGTSP010000308.1:0-4908 GCA_041940205.1 Alphaproteobacteria bacterium | reverse complement strand
TTGCCGGAAACGATGGTGAAAGCCTTCGAGATCGCCGGCCATGATCGCGCCACCGTCGAGGAACGCTTCGGCGGCCTCTACAACGCCTTCAAATACGGTGCGCCGCCCCACGGCGGCATGGCCGCCGGCGTCGACCGCATCGTCATGCTCCTCCGCGGGGCCCAGAGCCTGCGCGAGATCACCATGTTCCCGATGAACCAGCAGGCCCAGGACCTGATGATGGGCGCGCCGGCGCCGGTGGACAATCGTCACCTGCGCGAACTGCACCTGCGGACGGTGCTGCCCGAGGCGCCGAAGACGGAAGCCGGTTCCGGCGACACCGACGACGCATAGACCTGCGGGTGGCGCGGCGGGCGGTCGGCCGACAGCCCGCCGCGCCGTTCGGCAGGAGCGTCAGGCCGCGTCCGACAGGCGTCGGCGCAGGTCGAGGATCGACAGGCAGGCGTCTGCCGCCTCCTGCCCCTTCAGCACGAAGTGATCGCGGAAGAAGGCCCGCTGTTCGGGGCTGTCGTGATAGTTGTGCGGCGTCAGCACCGCCGAGAAGACCGGCACGTCGGTCTCCATCTGGGCCTGCATCAGTCCCGCGACCACGGTCTCCGAGACGAAGTCGTGCCGGTAGATGCCGCCGTTGACGACAAAGGCGCTGGCGACCACGGCGTCGTAGCCGCCGCCGCGCGCCAGCGAGCGGGCGAGCAGCGGGATCTCGAAGGCGCCGGGCACCTCGAACTCGTCGATGCGGGCCCGCCCGTTGCTGGCCCGCGCCATCGCGTCGATGAAGCCGGACCGGCAGCGATCGACGATATCGCCATGCCAGCGGGCGGCGATGAAGGCCACGCGCAGGTCATGATTTTCGTTGTGGGAGCTCTGATTCATGGGGTTCTCCTTTGCAACATCAGAGACCAGAACCAGGGCGTACGAACAGGCGGCCGCGGCCGGCTGAGACGCCGGCCATCGCCACCGATCCGCTCTCTTCCATCCGGACTGTCACCGTCGGCTTCGGAATCGCACCGAATCTGCTTGACCCGGACGGCCTGAGACCGTCCGGCGCTCGCGGGCTTCGGGACCGCTGGCCCCGTCACCGCCGGTGGGGACTTTCACCCCGCCCCGAGAACGTGTCCGCAACGTGCGGACGGCGAGACGGTAGCGCCTCCGCGCGATTCTGCAAACCGCCGTCGTTCAGACGACCGGGCTGTCGGGCCAGGCGACGGCGAGAATGGTGTCGGTGGTTTGCCCGTCTTCGCCGAACGGCACGAAGACGCGGGTGACCCTGACATGCTCGCGGTCCTGCCAGTCGACGCTGCCGCTGCCGACACCGATGCAGGGGGTCAGCGCGACCTGTTCCCAGAACCGGAAATCGCCCGGGGTCATGCCGCGCAGATCGTAGTCCCGGCGCAGCGAGCGGCCGGTGGCCTCGAAGCCGTAGAGCTCGGTCAACCGGGTGCCCCACAGCCGTACGGTGCAGTCGAACGGCTCGTGGCTGACGGTATCGATGGAGACGAGGCCGAGCCACGGACGGAAATCATCCATGGCGAAGCGCGACCAGGCCGGCAGAAGCCGGTCGCCGCGGCGGCTCGCCCACAGGCGCACGAGATCGCCGCCGGGCATGATGGCCGCGGGCTCGCTGTCGAGCGCATGGAAGCGATGCTGCCACTCGTGCGGCGCCTTCGCGTTGCCGTCCACCGCCCACCCCGTCCCGATCGCCGTTCCACCAGCGGGGCAAGGTGGCAAGCCTTGCCCCGGCCGGCAACCACGGGTTTAGCGGGTGCGGCAACGCGGCGCTGGCCCGGGCCGGCCGCGGCGCGGCGGACATGGCATACTCGCGGCATGAACCAGCCCTCTCCGGCGGCGGACGGGCGCGTGCGCGGTTTCGACTGGCGCGACATCCAGCCCCGCACGCTGGCCTTTCGGGACATCGAGCGCGAGCGCCGCTTCCGGGCGCATTCGCGAGCCGACAACCTGCGCCAGGCGCGCATCGCCTGCCTGCTGGCGGCGGCGCTGAACCTGCCGTTCGCGCTGCTCGATCCGCTGATCTACGCCGAGCATGCCCGGATCATCATGTGGGTGCGCCTCGTCGGGGTGAGCGTGCTGTTTCTCGGCGTCTTCGCGCTGACCTTCCTGGACTATTTCCGCACCCGCTGGCCGGTGCTGATGCTGGTGTTGATCTGGGGATTCTCGCTGTTCTACACGGGCGCGAATGTCATTGGCGACGTCCCCGTGGCCTATGCCTTCGGCTTCCATATCGCGATCGCCGCCTTCTACGCGCTGATCCCGCTGATCTTCATGTACTGCGTCAGCCAGGCCTGGCTCGCCACCGCGGTCTATTTCGTCGCCATGGTCTCGGCGCTGGAGATGAGCCGCATCGACGCCCTGATGATGGCCGGCCAGTTCGCCGTCATGAACGTGATCGGCATGGTCGTGCTCTACCGTCGCGAACTGGCGCAGCGCCGCGATTTCGCCAATCTCGAGGCGATCGCCGAACAGGGCGCGCGCAACCGCCGGCTGCTGCGGCGGATCCTGCCCGAATCGGTGGCGGACCGGCTGGAGGCGGGCGAGCCGCGGATCGCGGATGCCTACGAGGATGCCGGGGTGTTGTTCGCCGACATCGAGAATTTCACGCGGCTTTCCGCCGGCCGCTCGCCGGACGAGGTGGTGCGGTTCCTGGACGGCGTGTTCGCCCGCTTCGACCGCCGGGTGGCCGATCTGGGGCTGGAGAAGATCAAGACCATCGGCGATGCCTACATGGTGGCGGGCGGCGCGCCGGGCGGCGGCGGTGCCCGGCTGGAAGCGCTCGCCCGGCTGGCGCTGGGCATGCGGGAGGACGTCGCCGGCCTGACGGCGCCCGACGGCGCCCCCGTGCGCCTGCATGTCGGCCTGCATGCCGGCCCCGTGGCCGCCGGCGTGGTCGGCGACAGCCGGTTTCTCTACGATCTCTGGGGCGATACGGTGAACATCGCCAGCCGCATGGCGGGACTGGGCGAGGGGGCGCATATCCACGTCACGCAACAGGTGCGCAGCCGGCTGGGCTCGCGTTTCCGTTTCACCGCGCGCGGCGAAATCGAGGTGAGGGGACGGGGCCGGCTGCCGGTCTGGACCCTGGACGAACCGTCGGGAGAGGCGTCGCCGGGAGACGATGCGCCGACCGGCGGCGCGCCCGGCGACGATCCGTTCACCGACAAACCGGAGGGGAAAGAACCGCATGCCGCTTGATCCGCAATGCCAGGCCATCGCCGATGCCGCCAACGCCGCCGGAGGCGGACCGTTCGCCGGCGACGATCATCTCGAGCAGCGCCGCCTGTACGCGGCCTCGACCGAGGTCTACCGCACGCCTTCGCCGCCGCTCGCCGGGGTGCGCGACGTCGCGGTTCCCGCCCGCGGCGGGCCGGTGCCGGCCCGGCTGTACGTGCCGGAAGGCGAGGGACCGCATCCCGGCCTGGTCTTCCTGCACGGCGGCGGCTGGGTGCTGGGCGACCTCGAGACCCATGACCATGTCTGCCGCGATCTCGCCCACCAGGCGGGCTGCGTGGTCCTCTCGGTGGATTACCGCCTGGCTCCCGAACATCCCTTTCCCGCCGGGCTCGAGGACAGCGTCGACGCCCTGCGCTGGTTGCGCGACGAGGCGACCGGTCTCGGGGTCGACGCGGCGCGGATCGCGATCGGCGGCGATTCCGCCGGCGGCAATCTCGCCGCCGCGGCCTGCCTGGTGCTGCGCGATGCGGGCGGGCCGCAACCCGTGGCGCAACTGCTGATCTATCCCGCCGTCGACTTTCGCGCCGACACGCCCTCGATGCACCGGCTCGCCGAGGGCCATCTGCTGACCCGCGCGGCGGTCGCGACCTTCGCCGGCCTGTATCTGGGGGAAGGGGGCGACGTCACCGATCCGCTGGCCTCGCCGCTGCTTGCCGGCGATCATGCCGGCCTGCCGCCCGCCTTCGTGCAGACCGCCGAATACGATCCCCTGGGCGACGAGGGCCGGCTCTATCACGAGGCGCTGCTGGCCGCCGGCGGGGCGAGCGCGCACCGCGACTATGCCGGCATGCTGCACGGTTTCGTCCGCATGGGGGCGAAGGTCGACCGGGCGGGCGAGGCCATCGCGGACGCTGCCGCGTTCCTGCGCGAACGTTTCGCCGCCGCCTGAGCGACCGGCCCGTATCTCTTCGAATCTGATCCGTTCGAACCCGGTCTCGTCGGACCGGATCCGATCGACACGGGTCGCGTCCGCACGCCTGCCCGGCAAAGAAGGGGCGCGGCGGTTGCCGCGCCCCAGATCAGGGAGGACTCACGGCCGGATCCCTTGCCGGATCCGGCAACGCTTGGGAACGCTTACGCTTACGCCACGCCACAACTCGTGATCAGCTGCAGCCGCTGGTCGCGCCGCAGGTGTTGCACTTCAGGCAGGTGCCGTTGCGGACCAGGGTGAAGTTGCCGCATTCGCCGCAGGCATCGCCCTCGTACCCCTTCATCCGGGCCTCCCGGATACGGTCCAGCCGGTCGTCGACGTCGCGGTGCACTTCCGCCGTGATGGCGATCGCGCCGCCCCCGCCGCCGGCCACCGAGACCGAGGCGCTTGCCGCGGCGTCGACCGCCTCGGCGGTGAGCACCGGCGCCTCCTCCGAGGGCTGCTTGAGCACGTAGACCTGCGCGCCGACCGCCTGGCTGCGGACATAGCCCTTGGAGGCGAAATTCCAGTTCTCCTCCAGCTCGCCCTGGTTCTCGCCGGTACCCACCGTGTCCGGGCGCAGGTCGTCCGGCTCGGCATGGGCGAGATCGGTGCGTCCCAGATAGGAGATCGCCAGCTCGCGGAACAGGTAGTCGAGGACCGAGGTCGAACGCTTGATCGCGTCGTTGCCCTCGACCAGCCCGTTCGGCTCGAAGCGGGTGAAGGTGTAGGCCTCGACGAATTCCTCCAGC
>JBGTSP010000307.1:0-4933 GCA_041940205.1 Alphaproteobacteria bacterium | reverse complement strand
ACATCATCGCCTGTCCGGGACTGGATTTCTGCAATCTGGCGAATGCGCGCTCGATCCCGATCGCGCAGCAGATCAGCGCCCATTTCGCCGACCTGCGCCGCCAGCACGACATCGGCGACATCAGTCTCAACATTTCCGGCTGCATCAACGCCTGCGGCCATCATCACGTGGCCAACATCGGCATCCTCGGCGTCGATAAGAAGGGCGTCGAATTCTACCAGATCACGCTGGGCGGCGCCGCCAACCAGGACGCCGCGATCGGCGCCATCGTCGGCGCCGCGGTGCCGGCAGACCGGGTGGTCGACGCTGTCGACGACATCGTCGCCGTCTATCTCGATCGCCGCGAGAGCGGCGAAACCTTTCTCGAAACCTATCGCCGTATCGGCCTGGCCCCGTTCAAGGAGAAGCTCTATGCCGTTGCTTAAGGATGGTGTCCTGACCCCCGATTCATGGACCCGCTGGGAAGGGTCCGAAGAGGCCGGTTCCGCCGACCTGCCCGCCGGCCCGCTGCTGGTCACGGCACGCCAGTGGCAGGACCTGCGCGAGGGGCTGCGGGCCCGTCGCGATCCCGTCGGTCTCTGGCTCGACAGCGACGACGACGTCGACGCCTTCGCGCCCGAAGATCTCGAGCGGTTGTCGCTGATCGTGCTGAACTTTCCGAAGTTCACCGACGGCCGGTCCTATTCCTCGGCGCGCATCCTGCGGGGCAGGCTGGGCTATCGCGGTCCGCTGAGGGCGGCGGGCAACGTGCTGCGCGACCAGCTCTTCTTCCTGCAGCGTTGCGGCTTCGACGAGTTCGCCCTGCCCGAGGGCGCGCCGGCGGAGGACTGGCTCAAGGCGTTCGGCGAGCTTTCGGCGGTCTACCAGCCGTCCGCGGACCGTCGCGCGACGGCCTGGCAGGCGCGTCATGCGGCCGGCCGCAGCGCCGGCGTGACGGCCGCCGGCGGGGTCGGCGGAGCGGTACGCTCGGCGGCGTTGCCGCGCGAGGCCGCCGCGCGGTCCGCGCTTGGCAACGCGTCCTGGGCGTACTGAGACGATGTCCTACGCCCTCTCGGAGCATCCCTTCCGGCCCGGCCGCGTCAGCCGGGTCGAGGTGCTGGCCCTCGGCCACCGGCTTGCGGATCTCGATACCGAGACCTTCCTGCGCCGGGCGATCCTGCACGAGTTTCCGGGCGACATCGCCCTGGTGACCGCGTTCGGGGCGGAGTCGGCGGTGCTGCTACACGCCGTTGCCGCGATCAACCCGGAAGTTCCGGTGATCTTTCTCGATACCGGCAAGCATTTCGCCGAGACGCTCGGCTATCGCGACCGGCTGGTGCACGAACTGGGCCTGAAGGACGTGCGCGTCGTCGAGCCGGACCGGGCCATGCTCGACCTGCACGATCCCGACGGCGACCTGTGGCGGCGCGATCCCGATCTGTGCTGCGCCATTCGCAAGGTCGATCCGCTGAGCCGCGCGCTGGACGGCTTCTCGGCCTGGCTGAACGGCCGCAAGCGCGGTCAGTCCGGGACCCGTGATCTGCTGGAGCGGATCGAGCATGTCGACGGCCGGGTCAAGCTCAACCCGCTGGCCGACTGGGACGCCGGGCGCGTGGCCCGGTATTTCGAGGCCAGCGGCCTGCCGCCCCATCCGCTGGTGGCGGAAGGCTATCCCTCGATCGGTTGCGCCCCCTGCACGGAACCGGTAGCACCGGGCGAGGATCCGCGCGCCGGCCGCTGGCGCGGCCGGAACAAGGACGAGTGCGGCATCCATGGCGGTCTGTCGACCGGCAGGAGGAGCGAGAATGAGTGAACAGGGCTTTCGCGGGGATGTCTCGGTCGAGGAGACCTGGGCCGGGCTCGAGCGCGATCCGAACGCCCAGATCCTGGACGTGCGCACCCGTCCGGAATGGAACTTCGTCGGCCTGCCAGATCTCGGCGCGCTGGGACGGCAGTGCCACCTAGTGAGCTGGCAGGCCTGGCCCGACATGGCGGTCGATCCGGAATTCGTGGAACGGGTTCGCGCCCTCGGGATCCCGCCCGAGGCCCCGCTCTACGTGCTCTGCCGGTCCGGCCAGCGTTCGCGCGCGGCCGCCGAGACCCTGGCGGCGGCCGGATACCAGGCGACCTACAACATCGCAGACGGTTTCGAGGGACCGAAGGACGCCGAGGGCCATCGCGGCAGCGTCGGCGGCTGGAAGGCCGCGGGCCTGCCCTGGATCCAGGGCTGAGGCGGCGGCGATGAACGAGCGCTCCTGGAGACCCCGCACTCAGGCGGTGCGCGGCGGCACCCGCAGAACCCCGCATGGCGAGACCAGCGAGGCGCTGTTCCTGAATTCCGGCTTCGTCTACGACAGCGCCGAGCAGGCTGCGGCCCGCTTTCGCGGCGAGGACGACGGTTTCATCTATTCCCGCTACGGCAATCCGACCGTCGGCATGTTCGAGGAGAGGCTCGCCCTGATGGAGGGCGCGGAAGCCTGCTTCGCCACGGCGAGCGGGATGTCCGCGGTATTCGCCGCCCTGATGTGCCAGTTGAAGACCGGCGACCGCGTCGTCGCCTCGCGGGCGCTGTTCGGCTCCTGCCTGGTGATCGTGAACGACATCCTGCCGCGGTTCGGTGTCGAGACGGTGCTGGTCGACGGAGAGGACAACGAACAGTGGGCGGCGGCGATCACGCCGGAGACGGCCTGCGTGTTTTTCGAATCTCCCTCCAATCCGACCCTGCGCCTGGTCGATGTCGCCCATGTCTGCGACCTCGCCCGCCGCGCCGGCGCGCGGGTCGTGGTCGACAATGTGTTCTCCTCGCCGGTGCTGCAGAAACCGCTGACCTTCGGCGCCGACGTGGTCGTCTATTCGGGCACCAAGCATATCGACGGGCAGGGGCGCTGCCTGGGCGGGGCCGTGCTCTCCAGCCTCGAGTTCCGCGACGATGTCCTGCAGCCGTTCCTGCGCCACACCGGGCCGGCGCTCAGCCCCTTCAACGCCTGGGTGCTGCTGAAGGGTCTCGAGACCCTGGAACTGCGCATGCAGACGCAGTGCGCGGCGGCGGCGGAACTGGCCGAGCGGTTGAGCGGACATCCAGCAGTGGCCGGCGTGCATTACCCGATGCTGCCCAGCCATCCCCAGCAGGCGCTGGCCCGCGCGCAGATGGCCGCCGGCGGCAGCGTCGTCAGCCTCAATGTCGGCAGCGGGACGCCCGATGCCCACGCCTTTCTCGACCGGCTGAAGCTGATCGACATTTCCAACAATCTGGGCGACTCGAAGAGCCTGATCACCCATCCCACGACGACCACCCATCGCACGCTCTCCCAGGAGGATCGCCTGCGGGTCGGTATCGAGGACAATCTCGTGCGCCTGTCGGTGGGCCTGGAGGACATCGAGGACCTCTGGGAGGACCTGGACGGCGCGCTCCGCGGCTGAACCCGTCGCCCGAAGCCGCCGGCCGGAGCGCGACCCGGACGTTCCCCGCCAGTCCCATCCCCGCCGATCCGATCCCTGTCGTAACCGTTCCTGACGGTTTCGCTTCCTGCCGTTCCGTTCCCGGTTGTCTGCCGGTTTTTCGGGCAGCAAGACGCCGCGGCGTTGACCGCCGCGGCGCCGGAGGTTGAGTGGTGCAAAACAACCTCAAAGGAGGCGTGAACCTCCGACCTCACTGTGCCTTCGGGTCCGGTCTCTTGCAACCGGATTGACATTTCGTGATGAAAAAATGAACAGGTCGTCAAGAACTGTTTATTAATTGAGCACAGAGATGGGGCTCCGTTGCCCACGGGGTCTTCGCGAAATCTAAAAAGCAAAACAAATACATGGTGTTAGTCCGTTCTTGCGAGTCTGGCACAAGGCTTGAAATGCCTTGTTGCGGTGCAAAACAATTCTCGCAAGGAGGCTTCAGAGATGGCCACATTGGGTAAACTCGGACGGACTCTCGCGGCGGCGGGCCTGGCGGCCGGCACGCTGCTGGGAGCCCAGGCGGCGCAGGCGGCCGACACGATCAAGGTCGGCATCCTGCATTCGCTGTCCGGTACCATGGCGATCAGCGAGACGACGTTGAAGGACGTCATGCTCATGCTGATCGAGGAGCAGAACAAGAAGGGCGGACTGCTCGGCAAACAGATTACCTGGGTCCAGGCCGACGCCAAGACCGATCGCGTTGAAGGCGCCAAAGCCGGCCAGCAGGTTTTGAACGCCATATATTCGCGGTAGCAGCAATCATGCAAATCGGTACAGCGTAATCCTACGCAGTGCAGCATGGATTTTCCGCGTCCCCCGCACGGCCAGGCAGAGGCCATGAATTCTCGCTATAATCCAATTGCTTCGCGTGGATGACAGGCGGATATTTCGCGCCTTGCCGCGACGGTCGCGGACGGTATTGCATGAGTGCAGACAACAACACCTTGCGCATTGCGCTGATCGGCTTTGGCGAAGTGGGCCGCCGCTTCGCCGACGACCTGCACGGCAATCCGGCGCTTGCGCTCTCCACCTACGACATTCTGCGGGAAGACGCGGCGAAGCGCGAAGGCTACGAGCGCGCGGCTTCCGAGCGGAATGTGGCGGCGCGCGCGAATGCGAAGGCGGCCTGCGAGGACGCGCATCTCGTCGTTTCCGCAGTGACGGCGGCGGCTGCGGAAAACGTCGCGGCCGAAGCCGCCGGCTTTCTGAAGCGCGGTCAGATTTTCTTCGACATCAACTCTGCGGCGCCCGCCACCAAGAAGCGCGCGAGCGCGCATCTGGCAAAGACGGGAGCGGACTATATCGAGGGCGCGGTGATGGCGCCGGTGAAGAAGCCGGGCATCCGCGTGTCGATTCTCGCTGGCGGCAAACGCGCGGAGGAAACCGCGCAGCGTTTGAACGCACTCGGTTTCAACATCAAGGCGATCTCGCCGGAGATCGGTCACGCCTCGGCGACCAAGCTCTGTCGCAGTATCATCATCAAAGGGCTCGAGGCGCTGCTGGTCGA
>JBGTSP010000306.1:0-4950 GCA_041940205.1 Alphaproteobacteria bacterium | reverse complement strand
GTAGGTCAGGCGGGTTTCCTCGGGATAGAGCTGGGCGCCGAACACCGGCCGCGGCAGCTCGGCCGCGGCCGAGAGCACTTCGAACTTCTCGATCCGCACTTCCACCATGCCGGTGTCCAGATCGGGATTGACGGTCTCCTCGCTGCGCCGCACCACCGGGCCCTCGACGCGCACCACGCTTTCCGCCCGGACCCGTTCGATCGCCGGAAAATCGGGCGAATCCATCTCCACGACGAGCTGGGTCAGGCCGTAATGGTCGCGCAGGTCGATGAACACCAGGTTGCCATGGTCGCGCTTGCGATGGACCCAGCCCGACAGGCGGACGGAATCGCCGACATTGTCGACACGAAGGGCGCCACAGGTGTGCGTGCGATAGGCGTGCATGAGACCTCACGATAGGGCGGATGGCGCCGGGCGGGACCCGGCCGGCGGCGCGGAAAAGCGCATGCGCACCGCCCAAAGTCAAGCCTCGGGGGGCCGATTTCTCGCCCGCCGGACAAATTGGCCCAGCGATCATCACGTTTGCGCGCGATGACGGCGCTCACTTGGAAGGCCGCGGGGCCGGGCTTAGGTTTCTACCATGATCGCGCGCCTCTTCCCGCTTCTCGTTCTCGCATTCGCCCTTCCCGCCGGACTGCCGGCGCATGCCCAGAACGCGGAGCCGCCGGAAATCACCGGCACCTGGAAGATGGTCGAACGCGATCCGCTGTTCGGCCGCGAGGACGACGTCGTCGGCAAGTATGCCTACGACATGGAGATCAGCCCCTCGAAGGACGGCTATGTCGTCACCATTCCCCGCACCGGCGCCCGCTTCCTGCCGGCGCCGTTGAAGGCGGGCGTGCTCAGGACCCGCGGCAGCGAACCCGACCGCGGGGCGGCGCGCCTGGAGCTGCGTTTCTTCGGCTTCCGGGTCGAGGGCGCGATCGATTTCGCTTCCGGCCAGCGGACGCTGTCCGGCGACCGCGATCCGCGCCAGCTCGTGGAGACCGCGCAGCGGCTCTACCGCGACGCCCAGGCCGAGACGGCCCGTCGCGATGCGGATCTCGCACGCCTGGAGGCCGCACTCGATCGCGAGCGCCAGCAGGGCCTGGAACTGCGCCAGGCGCTGGAGGCGGAAACCGCCCGGCGCACGCTGCTGGAAAAACGGCTGGCGACGGCGCTGAACGACCTCGCCGGCCTGCGTGCCGCGCGGCCCGCGGCACCGCCCGCGCCGACCGTCGCCACCCGCCCGGCGCCCCCGCCACCCGGCGAGCGGCCGGTCGCCGGGGTCCCGACGGCGCCTTTGATCGTGCTGATCGAGCCGCCGCTGGCCGACGGCGAGGCGGAAACCGACAGTCCCCGCCCGGCCGCCCTGGAAGTGGTGGCCCGGATCGACAGCGACACGCCGCTGATGAGCCTCCGGATCAACGAACGGCCGGCCCGGACGGACGAGAACGGCCTGTTCCGGCTCGCCGCGAACCTGCCGGAAGACGGCGGCGAGGTCCGGATCGTGGCGATCGACATCAACGGCGGGCGCAGCGAGCGCCGCTTTCGGGTTCGCCCCGCCGCGCCGCCGCCGGTGCGCGCGGCGATCCGCGACGACAGGGACGCCTGCTACGAACTGGGCGTCGCCACCGATCCGCCGGCCGAGCTTGCGCTGGACGCCTGCCGCGAGGCGATCCGGCTGGACCCCGACGAGGCGCTCAACCACTACCATCTGGGGGTGGTGCTCAGCCGGCTCGGCCAGCACGACGCGGCCATTCGCGCCTACCGCGAGGCCGCCGCCCGCTGGACCCGCTGAACCGGCCGCCGACATCGCCGCCGCGCCGGCTTTCTCCTAGACTGCCTCCGGTCGCGAGGGAGGGTGTGGCGTGTCCGACGAGGTTTTCGACTATGTCGTGGTCGGCGGCGGTTCCGCCGGCTGCGTGCTGGCCAGCCGCCTGAGCGAGGACGGCGCCCGGGTCGCCCTGCTGGAAGCCGGACCGCCGGACCGACATCCGATGATCCACGTGCCCGCGGGCATCATGCACCTGATCGCCAATCCCGCGGTCAACTGGAACTATGCCTCCGAGCCCGAGGCAGGCACCGCCGGGCGGGCGATCCACTGGCCGCGCGGCCGGGTGCTGGGCGGTTCGCACTCCATCAACGGCATGCTCTACGTGCGCGGCCACGCGGCCGACTACGACGGCTGGGCCCAATCGGGCTGCCGCGGCTGGTCCTATGCCGACGTGCTGCCCTATTTCCGGCGCTCCGAACGCTATGCCGGCGGCGACGGGGAGATCCGCGGCCGCGACGGGCCGATGCCGGTGAACGACTACAAGACCATCCTGCCGCTGACCCACCGGTTCGTGGAGGCCGCGCAGCAGGCCGGCCACCCGCTGCGGGCCGACTACA
This sequence comes from Alphaproteobacteria bacterium, assembly GCA_041940205.1. Classification (GTDB taxonomy): domain Bacteria; phylum Pseudomonadota; class Alphaproteobacteria; genus JBGTSP01. Next base: position 2,577 of record JBGTSP010000306.1, on the reverse strand, counting down.
ACGACGGACAGCAGTCCGGCGTCGCCTATTCGCAGATGACCCGCGGCGAGCGCTTCCGGGCCTCGACCGCGCGCACCTTCCTGGCCCCGGCGCGCCGGCGGGGCAACCTGCGGGTGATCACCGGCGCGCTGGCCACCGGTCTCACCTTCGAGGGTCGCCGCTGCACCGGCGTCGACTGGCGCGGACCCGGCGGAAAGGCGCACCTGACGGCGCGCCGCGAGGTCGTGCTCGCCGCCGGCGCGGTGAACTCGCCGCACCTGCTGCAGCTCTCGGGCATCGGCCCGGCCGCGCACCTTCGCGATCTCGGCATCGAGGTCCGCCACGACCTGCCCGGTGTCGGCGCCAACCTGTCGGACCACTACGTGTTGCGGGTGGTGCACCGGGTCGACGACAGCATCACCATGAACGAGCTTTCGCGCGGCTGGCGCAAATGGCGCGAGGCGCTGCGCTACCTGCTGTTCGCCGACGGCGCCCTGACCTTCGGCGTGACCAGCGCGATGGTGTTCTGCGACAGCCGGGAGGGCGTCGTCAGCCCCGACCTGCAACTGCTGTTCATGCCGGCGAGCATCACGCCCGGACGCATGGAACTGGAGGACCGGCCTGGCCTTTCGGTCGCGGTCTGTCCGGTGCGCCCGGCGAGCCGGGGCAGCATCCTGGCCGCGTCGCCCGACCCGGGAGCCGCGCCCGCGATCCGGCCCAACTATCTGGGCGATCCCGACGACATCCGCGTGCTGGCCGCGGGCGTGCGCGCGACCCGGCGGATCCTGGCCGCCCCGGCACTGGCGAAACACAGCCGCGGCGAACTGCTGCCGGGCGCCGGAAAGGAAAGCGATCACGACCTGCTGCAGGCCGCCCGCGAGCAGGGCACGACGCTCTATCACCCGGTGGGCACCTGCAAGATGGGGATCGACCCGCTGGCGGTGGTCGACCCGGAGCTCCGGGTCAACGGCTTCGAGGGGCTGCGGGTCGCCGATGCCTCGGTGATGCCGATCCTCACGAGCGGCAACACCAATGCGCCGACCATCATGATCGCCGAGAAATGCGCCGACATGATCCGCGCCGCCGCGGCCTGAACGGGCCGGCCGTCCCGCCGGCGGCGCCGGCGCGTCAGATGATCTCGAAGTAGCGCTGCATCTCCCAGTCGGTCACCGCCTTGCGGAACTCGCGTTCCTCCCATTCGCGCGACTGGGCGTAGTGGGTGACGAATTCGGCCCCGAACAGATCGGCGGCGGCCCTGGAGCGGCGCAGCCGGCCGGCCGCCTCCATCAGGCTGGCCGGCAGCGCGAGGCGGGCCGGGAAGCGGCGGTCATAGGCATTGCCGACAACGGCAGGCTCCGGCTCGATGCGCTGCTCGATGCCCCACAGGCCCGAACCGATGGCCGCGGCCAGCGCCAGGTAGGGATTGATGTCCGCCGCCGCGACCGCACGCGGAGCGATAGCGAGCGCCAGCACCGGCAGCCACGCACACGCAAAGGCCCGCAACGCCTTACGCCCCTCGCAGCATTGGCGCCACGCTTGGCGCATCACTCCCCACAATCGCGGCGTCCGCTTGCCTCACAGCGGTGGCGGTGTACGATCCATCACCAGATAGCCGGGAGGCCTGTCGGGGGCGCGGACAAAAACGCACCCTTTTTTCATCGACGCCATACGAATGGACATTTCCACCAAAAACGGTGTGTCAAGCACGCCTTCCGAACCGCTATTCGCCGAAGCCGCCCGGCTTCACGCCAATCCGGCTTTTCCACAGGCTGTCCGCGCCTATACGGCGGGGCTTTCGCGCTTTCGCGAAGCGCCGCGCCTCATCAACAAGCTGATCTCTTATGAATCGCGATTCCGCGTCACCGGATATCTGCTGTACCTCGACGCCGACCGTGAACTGTTCGGCCCGACCGGCGGCGCTACCTACAAGAACCTGCATGAACTGTGCACCCGCCGCCAGGAGGTGAGCCCTCGCGTCTTGAAGACGACTTTGGCCCTGCTCAAGCTGACCGGTTTTGTCGAAACCGTCCGCAGCAGTACCGATCGCCGCTCCAAATCGTATCGGCCGACCGCGCGGATGACTGGCTTCATCGGTCTGTGGCTCGGTTACGCGGTGGGTGCGCTGGATGCGCTTGAACCGGACATGAAGCGGGCCGGTATGCTGCGGGACGATCCCGGCTTCATCGGCCGGTTTCTGGTGGCGGGCGGGCGCGATCACGCAGCCAACACGCCGCCGGCCGACCTGATGCCGGACTTCATCGCCTTCTTCGGCTCGCGCGAAGGCGCCGCCGCCGTCATCCTGGCGGTGATGCAGGCAAGCTTCGATGCCGCGCCGGTGCCGGCGCGCGCGCAGATCGCGCGGCGCTTTGGCCTGTCCAAGTCGCAGGTGTCCAATATCATCAATGAAGGCACGCGGCTCGGCTACTTCACGCAGGACGGCGCCGGCCAGCTTTCACCGACACCGCACCTGAGCGAGAACTATGGCCGCTGGATTTCCATCGAACTCGCCTTCTACGCCCGGCACATGACGCCGGCGGCCACCTGGAAACTACATCTCGAACTCGAACTTCACGCTCGGCGCCGAGCGCTTCGCCGGGC
>JBGTSP010000305.1:0-4969 GCA_041940205.1 Alphaproteobacteria bacterium | reverse complement strand
CGCGCGCGCCGGCGACGCCGGCAAGGGCTTCGCGGTCGTCGCTTCCGAGGTCAAGTCGCTGGCCAACCAGACCTCGGCGGCGACCGAGGAGATCGCCTCCCAGGTGAACGAGATCCAGGCGGCGACGCAGGAATCGGTCGCCGGCATGGATGCGATCCGCGAGACCATCGCCCGCATTCACGAGATCAGCAGCTCGATCTCGGCGGCGGTCGAGGAGCAGAGTTCGGCCACCGCCGAAATCAGCCGCAACGTCCAGGAGGCGGCGCGGGGCACGCAGGCGGTGCACAAATCCATCGGCACGGTGAACGCCGGCGCGTCCGAGACCGGCCAGTCGGCCGAACGGGTGCTGACCTCCTCGCGCGAGATGGCCGAGCAGGCCGATCGCCTGAAGGGCGACATCCAGTCCTTCCTGAGCGACGCCCGGGCAGCCTGAACCGGATCCCGTCGAAGAAACACCGCGCCGGTATTCGCCCGGCGCGGTGTCCGGCGCCTTGACGGCTTCACACCGTCTCCTTCCGTGCTATCAGGGGGACAATTGCCGAACTTCGGCGGTCCGGGAGGAGCAGGCGTGGATCTGAGCAAGGCGTTGAAGACGCTCGCGAAGCTGTTGCTGGCCTGTCTCCTGGTCGGCGTGTTCCTCAAGTGGGTCGGCATCGATTCCATGCTCGAGGCCTACCGCTACGTCGCCGAGGCAGTCGTCAGCATCGTCGAATATTTCCAGAACACGTTCGGCGACATCTTCTCGGTGATCGCGATCGGCGCGGTGATCGTCGTGCCGATCTGGCTGCTGATGGTCGGCATGAATCTTCTGAAGGGCCGCCGCCGCTCGCCGTGAGGGCAGGGGCCGCAGGGCTTTCACCCGCGGGCCCGGCGGCCGGGGGAAAGGAGCGCGCGCATGTCCCAGCTTGAGGTCGTCATCGACGACGCCGTCGCCACGATCGTGATCGATGGCCCCGGCGGCTACATGAACTTCGATACCGTGCGGGAACTCGATTCCGCGACCCGGGCGCTCGCAGGGGATACCGGCGTGCGGGTCGTGATCCTGACCGGCGCGCGCGAGGACGTCTTCATCCGGCACTACGACGTGCACGAGCTGGAAGAGATGTCGGTGCACCTGCGCGAGCGGGGCATGCGGTTCTCGGCCGACAACGTGGTCCGTCGCGAGCGCGAGATCGACGGACTGTTCGCGCGTTTCGCGGCCATGCCGCAACCGGTGATCGCGGCGATCAACGGCACCGCGATGGGCGGCGGGTTCGAGACCTGCCTTGCCTGCGACCTGCGGATCGCCCGCCGCGGTGATTTCGCGCTCGGCCTGCCGGAAGCGCGGATCGGCATCCTGCCCGGAGCCGGCGGCACCCAGCGCCTGGCCCGGCTGGTCGGCCAGGCCCGGGCGCTGGAGATGGTGCTGCGCGGGCGCACCGTGGATCCGGAGGAGGCGCTTCGGCTCGGCCTCGTGCACGAACTGACCGACGGAAAGCCGCTGCTGCGGGCGCGGGAGATCGCCCGCGAGTTCCTGGCCATGAGTCCGAAGGCCCTGGCCCACATCAAGCGGTTGATCCGCCACGAGGCGGAAGGCCCGCTGGCGGACGGCCTGGCGATGGAACGCACGCTGTTCCTCGACCTGCTGGTCTCCGAGGAAGGCCTTGAGCGCATGCAGCGGATGAACCGCGACAAGCTCGATATTCGCGAGGTCTGACGACGAACGATCGCCCGGTTCCCGCATCGCGCTGCCGGGCCAATTGACCGCGACGCCCCGAGGGGGAGAATTCCGGCCATGAAGCCGCTGATCATCGGGATCGTGCTCGCCTATGCCGGCATCGTGCTGGCGGCCTGCGGTCTGCAGCGTTCGCTGATGTATTTCCCCGGCGGCGCGCTGCCGGATCCGCCCGAGGGTTTCATCGTCCGCCAGGTACGCACGGCGGACGGCCTGCAGCTCACCGGCTGGTACGCGCCTCCGGCCGCGCCCGGGCGGGCGGTGATCGTCTATTTCCAGGGCAATGGCGGCAATATCGCCGGCCGGTTGTTCAAGGTGGAGGCCTTCGTGGAGGCCGGATACGGCGTCCTGCTGGCGGGATATCGCGGTTACGGCGGCAATCCCGGATCGCCCACGGAAGAAGGGCTCTATGCCGACGCGCGGGCCTGGCTCGACAGTCTCGAGGGCGCGCCTGCGGTGCTGCTGGGCGAGTCGCTCGGGACCGGCGTCGCGGTGCGGATGGCAAGCGAGCGCCCGGTGGCCGCCGTCATCCTGGAAGCGCCCTACAGTTCAGCCGTCGATGTCGGCGCCGCCGCCTACTGGTTCCTGCCGGTGCGCGCGGTCATGCGCGACCGCTTCCCCTCGATCGACGTGATCGCGAAGATCGGGGCGCCGCTGCTGGTCATTCACGGCGAACGCGACCGGGTGATCCCCATCCGGTTCGGCCGCCGCCTGTTTGCCGCGGCGCGCGAACCCAAGCAGATGAAGGTCTATCCGACGGCCGGGCACAACGACCTGCCGCGGTTCGGGCTGATCGAGGACGAACTGGCGTTCCTGAAGTCGCTGGACCGGGAAGCCCCGCCCTCCTGAGCCGGGCGCCTGTCCGCCGGAGATTGCCGGCGGTGGCGGTCAGGCCACCTGTTCGATCTTGTCTTCGCCACCCAGTGTCGGCAGCGGGGCGGCTTCGGCCTCGGCGCCGGGATGCAGCGAGCGCTCCGAGGGGAAGCGAAGGGCGATGCGCGTGCCCTGGTCGGGCCGGCTGCGGATGTCCATGCGCGCACCGTGCAGTTCGCACAGCGAGCGCACGATCGGCAGTCCGAGGCCGGTTCCGGGATGCTTGCTGGTCATCGGGTTCTGCACCTGGCCGAACGGGGTGAGGGCGATCTCGAGTTCCTCCGCCGACATGCCGATCCCGGTATCCGAAACCCAGATCTCCACCGCCCCGGTTCGCAGGCGGCGGGCGCCGACGGTGACCCGCCCGCCGGAATTGGTGAACTTCACCGCGTTCGACAGCAGGTTCATCAGGACCTGCTTGAGCAGCCGGTCGTCCGCCTTCAGGTCGGGCAGGTTTTCCGACAGGTCGGTGATCAGGCGGATGTTGGCGCTTGTCGCGCGCTCGTGCACCAGGCGGACCGTGCTGCCGACCAGCCGCTGGATCGAAACGACGCTCTCCTGCAGTTCCTGCTTGCCGGCCTCCAGCTTGGACAGGTCCAGCAGGTCGTTGATCACGTCGAGCAGCAGCATGCCGCTTTCGCGGATGTCGTCGGCATATTCCAGGTATTTCGGGGTGCCGATCGGTCCCATCATCTCGCCCCGGATGGCCTCGGAGAAACCGATGATGGCGTTCAACGGCGTGCGCAGTTCGTGGCTGGTATTGGCCAGGAACTCGCTCTTGGCCCGATTGGCGAACTCGGCCGCCGCCTTGCTCTCGCGCAGTTCCTCCTCTTCGCGCTGACGGTCGGTGACGTCTCGGCCGACCGTGAGCAGCATCTGCTGGTCGTCGAAACGCACGATCTGGCCGAAGATCGCGATCTGGCGGCTGGCGCCGGAGCGGGTCCGGGCGTTGACGATGGTCTCGCTCTGTTCCACGCCCTGACGGGCATTGGTGAGGATCCGCCGGCCCTCGCTGTGGCTTCCAAGCAGCCCCAGTTCGCGTTCGGTCCGGCCGATGACGCTGATCCGCTCGTATCCCAGGACGCTGAGCCAGTTGTCGTTGACGTCCATGATCCGGCCGTCGTCGATCCGGCTGATCGCCAGCATCGCCGGCGAGGCCTGGAACAGGGTCATGAACAGTTCTTCCGAACGTTTCAGGGCGAGTTCGCTCTGCTTGCGCTCGGTGATGTCGAGCAGCCAGGCAAGCGAGGCCGGCTGGTCGTTCCAGGTGATCCGGGAGACGAAGCACTCGACCCAGATCACGCTGCCGTCGGTCCGCAGCATGCGGAATTCGTAATGGTCCGGGACCGGCTTGCCGTCGACCCGCCGGTCGGCGCGCTGGCGGACAAGCTCCTGGTCGTCGGGATGGACGAAGTTCGACGAGCCGCCGGTCGCCCGGAGGGCCTCCAGCGATTCGAAGCCAAGCAGCCGGGCAAGGGCGGGATTGGTATAGACGGAGCGGTTGTCGATGCGGACCACGGCGGCCTGCTGGGCGCCTTCGACCACCTGGCGAATGTGGGTTTCGGCGCGTCGGGCGGCGGCGGCATCGTCCAGATCCAGCTCGACGCGCAGCCGGCCGCCGGGGGCCGCAACCACGCAGATCGCCTGGATCGGATCGCTGTCCCCGAAATCGAGCCGGACCAGCAGCCGGCCCGTCTCCTCGCCATGATCGAGGGCGCGGCTTGCGAGCGCTTCCAGCATGCCGCGGTCGGTGCGATCGACCGTGGCCAGCAGGTCCGCGAAGGCCATGGGCGATGCCCGATCGCGACCCAGGAGCGTGGGTTTGCGGGACAACAGGGCCGCCAGCGGCTGCGCCACCGTGACTTCCGTTGTCTGTTCCGCAAGCTTCGTGGGCATCGTCCCGTCTCGGATGATCGTGCCGATCCGACGTCTCGGCGCGACTTGGGGGTCAATCGAATGACACAGTCATCTAACCATAGGAGGCGAACCTTGATGTGTCATTAAAATGACCCGGAAGAACGGCGATCTACTCGTACTGATTGATAATATTCTTAGTTAATACTTTATTTTACGAGGCGATATCGAGCTGGACGGTGTGCGATTTCTGTCGGACCAGGGAGAACCGGTTGCGAAATTGTCCTGTGTTCGCGCGCAGTTAGCGCCCGCGCGCAGGCGCGCCGTTACGACCCCGCGCGCAAGCGCGCCGTTACGACCCCGCGCGCAGGCGCACAGTTACGACCCCGCGCGCAGGCGCGCAGTTACGACCCCGCGCGCAGGCGCGCAGTTACGACCCCGCGCGCAGGCGCGCAGTTACGACCCCGCGCGCAGGCGCGCAGTTACGACCCCGCGCGCAGGCGCGCAGTTACGACCCCGCGCGCAGGC
>JBGTSP010000304.1:0-4994 GCA_041940205.1 Alphaproteobacteria bacterium | reverse complement strand
CATTGCGGCACCTGCTCGTCGATCCAGGCCTGCTGCACGCGATGGGGACCACCGTTCCCGGCCAGCCCCTCGATCGTCGTCACCGCGCCCGTCACCGTCCCCACCGGGGTCTGGCAGGACCGGGCGGGTTCGCCGTCGATCCAGACAGTGCAGGCGCCGCAGGCGGCGATGCCGCAGCCGAACTTGGTGCCGGTGAGGCCCAGCAGGTCGCGCAAGGCCCACAACAGGGGCATGTCGGGATCGGCCTCCAGTTCGCGCGCCGTCCCGTTGATTTCCAGGGTGAATTGCATCCGCTTCCCCGTCCCGTCCGCCCCGCCGGCCTCACGCCGGCGCCCCCGGCGAACGCTGGCTGCCATATGGGGTGAGGCAGGGCGATTCCCAGCGCGAAATCCCGCCTGCCGGGCCGAGCCCGGGCGCCACGGGCGGTTGCCCCTACGGCTTCGACGGTTTTTTAGTTGACGTTTACGTAAACGTAAACTACATTCCTCCCACGATTTTGCACACGAGGACGCCCATGCCCCTGGCCCAGAGCGACGGTCCGCCCGCCGAAGACATCGAGCCGGAGCAGGACCGCTTCACCATCACGGAGCTGGCCGAGGAATTCGGCGTGACCGCCCGCGCGATCCGTTTCTACGAAGACAAGAAGCTGATCCATCCCGAGCGGCGCGGCATGAACCGGATCTACGGTCGCCGGGACCGGGCCCGCCTGAAGCTGATCCTGCGCGGCAAGCGTCTCGGCTTCTCCCTTTCCGACATCAAGGAGATGCTGGACCTCTACGACCGCGACGACGGCCAGGTCGAGCAGCTTCGCGTCACCCTGAAGAAGGGCCTCGGTCGCCTCGAGGCGTTGCGCCAGCAGCGCCGCGACATCGAGGAGGCCATCACCGAACTGGAGCAGGCCGCGGAGGACATCCGCGCCGTTCTTTCCGCCCGGGGCATCGCGCCGCTCTGAGGCGCCGCACCGGAACCGACCATCACGAGACGCGGGCGCGGGCCCGCGCAACCGAGGATCGACCGACATGACCAACGCCGTGATCGCGGGCTATGTCCGCTCTCCCTTCACCCCCGCCTCCCGGGGCGAACTGGCCAGAACCCGGCCGGACGAGTTCGCCGCGCAGGTTGTCCGCGCGCTGGTCGAGCGCACCGGCGTCAATCCCGAGGACATCGAGGACCTGATCCTCGGCTGCGCTTTCCCCGAGGGCGAGCAGGGCCTGAACGTGGCGCGCATGATCGCCTTTCTCGCCGGCCTGCCGCAGGGCGTCGCCGGCACGACGGTGAACCGCTTCTGCGGCTCCTCGATGCAGTCGATCCACATGGCCGCCGGCGCGATCGCCATGGGCGCGGGCGAAGCCTTCATCTGCGCCGGCGTCGAGAGCATGACCCGGGTGCCGATGGCCGGCTTCAACCCGATGCCGCATCCCGGCCTCTTCGAGCGCATGCCCGAGGCCTATGTCTCGATGGGCATCACGGCCGAGAACCTGGCCCGGCAGTACGCGATCTCCCGCGAGGACCAGGAAGCCTTCGCGGTCGAGAGCCACAAGAAGGCCGCCGCCGCCCAGCAGGCCGGCAAGCTGGCCGACGAGGTCGTCGCCATCACCGACGGCAACCGCAGGATCGAGCTGGACGGCTGCATTCGCCCGGACGCCTCGGCCGAAGCGCTGGCCGGCCTGAAGCTCGCCTTCGACCAGAGCGGCACCGTCACCGCCGGGACCTCGTCACCGCTGACCGACGGCGCGGCGGCCACCCTCGTCACCTCCGAGGCCTATGCGGACGCCAACGGGCTCGCCAAGCTGGCGCGGATCCGGTCCATCGCGGTCGCCGGCTGCGCGCCCGAGATCATGGGCATTGGCCCTGTCGCGGCCAGCCGCAAGGCGCTGGAGCGTGCCGGCGTCACCATGGCCGACATCGACGTGATCGAACTGAACGAGGCGTTCGCCGCCCAGTCGATGCCCTGCATCCGCGATCTCGACATCGACATGGCCAAGACCAATCTCGACGGCGGCGCGATCGCGCTGGGCCATCCCCTGGGCGCGACCGGCGCCCGGATCACCGGCAAGGCGGCCCAGTTGCTGAAGCGCGAAGGCGGCAGCCTGGCGCTCGCCACGCAGTGCATCGGCGGCGGCCAGGGCATCGCCACCGTGCTGGAGGCCTGCTGATCATGGCTGACATCAACAAGGTCGCCGTGCTTGGCGCCGGCGTCATGGGCGCCGGCATCGCCGCCCAGGTCGCCAATGCCGGCATCGAGGTGCTGCTGCTCGACATCGTCCCCGACGGCGCCAACGACAGGAACATGCTGGCCGCGGGCGCCATCGAGAAGATGCTGAAAACCTCGCCGGCGCCGTTCATGCACAAGCGCAACGCCAGGCTGATCACGCCCGGGAACCTGGAAGACGATCTCGACAAGCTGGCGGAGGTCGACTGGATCTGCGAGGCCGTGCTGGAGGACCTGAAGGTCAAGCACAGGGTCTACGCCGACGTCGAGGCGCACCGCCGCCCCGGCTCGATCGTCACCTCGAACACCTCGACGATTCCCCTCAAGGCCCTGACCGACGGGCTGCCGGAAAGTTTCGCCCGCGACTTCGCGGTGACGCACTTCTTCAATCCGCCGCGCTACATGCGCCTGCTGGAACTGGTCGGCGGCCCGGCGACGCGGCCGGAGGCGCTTTCGACGCTGGCCGACTTCTGCGACCGCAAGCTGGGCAAGGAAGTGATCGCCTGCAAGGACACGCCGGGCTTCATCGCCAACCGGATCGGCATCTTCTGGTCGACCGTGGCGATGCAGGAAGCGCTGCGCCTGGGCCTGACCGTCGAGGAGGCCGACAGCATCGTCGGCCGGCCGATGGGAATCCCCAAAACCGGCATCTTCGGCCTCGCCGACCTGACCGGCATCGACCTGGGCCCGCACGTGCTCGCCAGCATGCTCGACCTGCTGCCCGCCGACGATCCGTTCCGCGACGAGGTCGAGATCGACGGACCGCTTTCGCGCCTGACCGCGAGCATGATCGAACGGGGCATGACCGGCCGCAAGGGCGGCGGCGGCTTCTACCGGCGGACCAGGGTCGACGGTCAGAATGTCAAGCAGGCCCTCGATCTCGAGACCGGAGAATACCGTGACGGCATCAAGGCGCGGCTCGCCTCCGCCCGGGCCGGCCGCAAGGGCCTGCGGGCCCTGGTCAGCCACGAGGACAAGGGCGGGCAATATGCCTGGGCCGTGGCCTCGAAGGTCCTGAGCTACGCCGCCCACCTGATGGGCGAGATCGCGGACGACATCCGTTCGGTCGATGAGGCGATGAAGACCGGCTACGCCTGGAAGCACGGACCGTTCGAGCAGATCGACCAGCTCGGGGTGGCCTGGTTCCGCGAACGGCTGGCCGCCGAGGGCCTGCCGGTGCCGGCCTTCCTGGAAGCCGCGGGCGACGGTCCACTCTACCGCGAGGAAGGCACGCGCCTCGAGCAGTTCCTGCCCGCCGGCGGTTACGGCGAGATCGCCGCGGCCGACGACGCCTGGATGCTGGCGGACCGCAAGCGCGGCGCCACGCCGTTCGAGCGCAACGGTTCGGCCAGCCTGTGGGATGTCGGCGACGGCGTCGCCTGCCTGGAACTGCATTCGAAGATGAACGCCATCGACGCCGATACCGTGGCGATGTTCCAGAAGGCCGCGCGCATCGACCGCCAGGGCTTCAAGGCGCTGATCATCGGCTCGGACGCCGACAATTTCTCCGTCGGCGCCAATGTCGGCGTGGTCCTGTTCGCCGCCAACGCCGCGATGTGGCCGGTGATCGACCAGTCGGTCGGCGCCCTGCAGTCGGCGCTGATCGGCCTGCGCCAGGCCAAGTTCCCGGTGGTCTCCGCCGTCGCCGGCATGGCGCTGGGCGGCGGCTGCGAGATCGCGCTGCATTCGGACGCCGTCCAGGCGCATGCCGAGAGCTACATGGGCCTGGTCGAGGTCGGCGTCGGCGTGATCCCGGCGGGCGGCGGCACCAAGGAACTGCTCTACCGCGCCACGGAGAATCCGAAACGCCCCGGCGGCCCGATGCCGCCGATCAGCCAAGCCTTCGAGACCATCTCGCTGGCCAAGGTCGGCACCTCGGCCGCGGAAAGCCGCGACCTGCTGTTCCTGCGGCCCAGCGACGGGATCTCCATGAACCGCCGACGCCTGCTGGCCGACGCCAAGGCGCGCGCGCTTTCGATGGTGGCGGACTACGAGCCGCTGGTGCGCGAGCCGATCCGCCTGCCCGGCAAGACCGCCGAGACCGCCCTGCAGATGGCCGTGGACGGCTTCCTCGCCCAGGGCGTGGCGATGCCGCATGACGTCGTCGTCGCCCGCGAACTGGCGCATGTTCTCGCCGGCGGCGATACCGACATGACCGAGGAGGTCAGCGAGAAGAAGCTGCTCGACCTCGAGCGCGCCGCCTTCGTCAACCTGGTCAGGACGACGCCGACACTCGATCGCATCGAGCACATGCTCGAAACCAACCGCCCGCTGCGCAACTAGGGACAGACCGATATGCCAAGCTACGAACCGCCGGTCCGCGACATGCAGTTCCTGCTGCACGAATTCCTGCAGCTCGACCGCTACGCCAACCTGCCCGGCTTCGCCGAAGCGACCCCCGACCTGATCGACGCCATCCTCGAAGAGGGCGGCAAGTTCGTGCGCGAGGTGCTGGCCCCGCTGAACCAGATCGGCGACCATGAGGGCTGCACCTGGAAGGACGGCGAGGTCACCGCGCCCACCGGCTTCAAGGAAGCCTATCGGCAATATTGCGAATCCGGCTGGGGCGGCCTGACCGCCGATCCCGACTATGGCGGACAGGGTCTGCCGATCGTGCTGGGCAACGCGCTGAGCGAGATGGTGTCCTCGGCCAACATGGCCTTCGGCATGTATCCGGGCCTGACCCATGGCGCCTACGAGGCGATCCACAAGTGGGGCACGGAAGAGCAAAAGCAGACCTATCTGCCGAAGATGGTGAGCGGCGAGTGGACCGGCACCATGA
>JBGTSP010000303.1:0-4999 GCA_041940205.1 Alphaproteobacteria bacterium | reverse complement strand
ACGGCCAGCGTATGGCCGGCGGGGATGGTGAACGAGACGTCCCGCAGGATCGGCCGCGCCTCCTCGTAGTGGAAGTCCACGGCCTCGAAACGGACTTCCCCCGGTCCGTCGGCCAGCGCCGGCACGCCGGGCCGGTCGCGCACGTCGTTCTCGACGGTCAGCAGCTCGAACATCTTTTCCATGTCGACCAGGCTCTGCTTGACCTCGCGGTAGACGAAACCGAGGAAGTTGAGCGGCTGGTAGAGCTGGATCAGGAAGGTGTTGATCAGCACGAAATCGCCCAGGGTCATGACGCCGTCGCGCACATCGGCGCCGGCCATCAGCATCACCATCACCAGGCCGGCGGAGATGATCAGGCCCTGGCCGATGTTGAGCAGGCTGAGCGTCTCCTGCGAGGTCACCGCGGCCTTCTGGTAGCGCGCCATCGAGGTATCGAAACGCCGGGCCTCGTGCGCCTCCGCCGAGAAATACTTCACCGTCTCGAAGTTCAGCAGGCTGTCGATGGCCCGCGTGTTGGCTTCGCTGTCGGTGCGGTTCATCTCCCGGCGGTACTTCATCCGCCACTCGGTGATGCCCAGCGTGAAGGCGATATAGCCGCTGACCGCCAGAAAGGTGACGGCGGCGTAGCTCCAGTCGTAGCGCAGCAGCAGGATGCCGCAGACCAGCGCGATCTCCAGCAGGGTCGGCAGGATGTTGAACAGCGAGAAGCGCAGCAGGAAGTCGATGCCCTTGGTGCCCCGCTCGATCGCCCGCGACAGGCCGCCGGTACGCCGCTCTAGGTGGAAGCGCAGGGACAGGGCATGCAGATGCCGGAAGGTCTGCAGCGCCACCGTACGCAGCGCATGCTGGCCGACCTTGGCGAAGACCGCGTCGCGCAGTTCGCCCAGCGCCTGCGAGAGCACCCGAACCACGCCATAGGCGACGATGACCGTCACCGGCACCGCGATCAGCGCCGCCTCGCGGTCCAGCGCGTCGATCGCGGCCTTGTAGAGAAACGGCACGTAGACCACCGCGACCTTGGCTCCGGCCAACAGCATCAGGGCGATCAGCACCCGGATGCGCAGGTCCCAGCGACCGGCGGGCCACAGATAGGGCAGCAGCGTGCGCAGGGTCGACGTGTGGCTGCGGGCGAACGCGTCCGCTTCGGGATCGTAGCTGGTCAAGACGCGTACTCCGGCAGCCGGTGCCGCGGACCGGGCGCGGCGCGAGGCTTACTCCGGCGGCAGCGTGAAGATCTGTCCGGGATATATAAGGTCGGGATCGCGGATCTTGTCGGCATTGTCGCGATAAATTTCGACATAGCGCAGACCTTCGCCGTAGACCCGTCGCGCGATGCGCCACAGCGAATTGCCGGGCTGGACCACCACCGAGGTCGCCTGATCGGGCTGCAGGCCGGCATCCCGAATCTGCGCCGGCGCGACCCGCGTGAACGGCAGTTCGCGTCGGGCCACCACCTTCCCCTCCGGGGTCACCTCGTCGAGACGCAGCCGGTAGTCGCCCGCCGGCACCGTACCGGGCAGGGCGATCTGCCAGTTCCCGTCCCCATCGGCCCGGTTCTCGCCGACGAAACCGTTGTCGAGATAGGCCCGCACCGTGTGCCCGGAACCCGCCCGGCCGGCGAGCACCGGCTGACGGTCGGCATCGTAGCGCACGGAGACCAGCGCCAGTCCGCCCGCCTCGCCGCTGCCGGGGCCCTGCAGGACCTTGACCGGTTTGCTCGGCGAGACCGGCACGACCACGGCGACCGCCTCCTCGGGCTTCTTCGCCGCGCCGTCGTCCGGGGCTGTCGTCGTGTCCTTGCCCCCGTCATCGCGCGCCGCGGCCGTCACGGCCGGAGCGGCGGGTCGCGGCCGGTCTGGCACGAGGACCACCAGCTCGCTCTCGGCGCGCAGTTCGCTGCCGTCCTCGAGCACCGCGATCAGCAACAGGGCGCGTTCGCCCGGCGGCAACGGATCGAGCAGGACGAGGCTCCATTCGCCCCGGGCGTTGGCCGAGGTCCGGGCCCGTTCGGCGCCCTCGTCGAGCAGACGCACGAGGGCGTTGCCCGGCGCCCGGCCGGCGAAGACCGCGCTGCCGTCGGTGGAGATGCGCACGATGTCGAAGGTCGGCGGACGCGGTGCAACCGGCGTCAGGCGGGCAACCTGGCGGTTCTCCCCCGCGCCCGCTGCCGCCTGCGTCCCGGCGGCGCCCTGCTGGCCGGACGCCGCGGCCGTCGTTCCCGATGCCGCGGCGGACGAGGGCTCCGGCGCGCGTGCGCCGCCGCTTTCCGGCGCCTGAGGTTTCTCCGGTTCCGCGACCGCCCGGGCAACGTCCCTGACCGCGGTTTCCACCTGCTCGGCAACCGCGCCGGCGGTATCGCGCACCGCCTCGACGGTCTTGCGGGCGAGCGCTGCCGCGCCTTCCGCCACGCCCTGTCCCGTCGCCGCCGCGGCGGATTCGCCCGTGGTCGCGCCGGCGGCCGGCCCCGTCGCCGGAGCCGCCGCGGTTTCCGCCGGACGGGCGGGCAGCGTCGTTGTCGCGGCGGCCTGTGCCGGTGCCTGCCCGCCGGTCTGTGTCGATGTCTGCGATGCCTCCCGCGAGGCGGTTCCGCTTGCGGTCGCGGTATCGTTCGTGGCCGCAGGCGCACCATCGGGGGCGGTCCCGCCTGCCGGCGCCGGCGAGGCCTGTGGGGCGGTCACCGTCTGCCCGGACGTCGCCTGTCCGCCCGAGGCCTGTCCGCCCGAGGTCTGTCCGCTCGTGGCCTGTCCGCTCGTGGCCTGTCCGCTCGAAGTCTGTTCACCCGTGGTCTGTCCCGCCGTGCCGGCGTCCGCGGCAGGCGCGGGCGCGCCTGCGCCCGCCGGTGCGCCGGTGGTCGTCGGCAGGCTGTCATCCGCGGGCAGGAAGATCTGGTAGGCCGCCCCCGCCGCGACCAGGATCAGGACGACGATGACGATCAGTGTCGTGTTACGCAACGGTCAGGGGTCCCCGAATTCGCCAAGCGATCACACTACAGGCGGACCCGGGACGGGGCAATCAATCGCTCGTTGCGCGTACCCGGTTCTCGATGGGCTGCAAAATCGCAAGATAGGCCGCGATCGCCTTCAGGTCCTCGTCGGTCAGTTTGCTTAGACTGTACTTGACCGCGTCGGCCATGGTGCCCTGCACATCGTCGTAGTTGGGCTTCAGGCCCGAGCGCATCAGCGCCACCAGGTCGCCCTCGCTCCAGTCCGCGATGCCGGTCGCGTGCGGCGTGATGTTCGGCGCCAGTTCGCCCTCGGGGCCGTCGGCGGTGCCCGCCATCCACATCTCCCGGTCCAGCGCCCCCATCAGGTTGCGCGGGGTGTGGCATTCGCCGCAATGGGTCAGCGCCTCGACCAGATAGGCCCCCCGGTTCTGTGCCGGCGTGCGGGCGGGATCGGGCTGGAAGGGCGAATCGTCGAAGAACAGCAGGCGCCAGAACCGCAACGGCCAGCGCCAGCCGAAGGGCGGCGGTACGTCATGCGCCCGGTTCGCCGCGCGGACCGCCGGGCGCGTGGCGAGATAGGCCCGGATCGCCCGCGCGTCCGCGTCGCTCATCCGGGCATAGGTCGTGTAGGGAAAGGCCGGGAAATAGTGGTCGCCGCCGGGCCGCCGGCCCTGGCGCAGCGCGGCGACGAAGGTCGCCTCGTCCCAGCCGCCGATGCCGGTTTCCGCATCCGGGGTGATGTTGGGACTGTAGAAGGTGCCGAACGGGGTCTTGAGCGCCCGGCCGCCGGCGAACGGCGCGCCGCCGCCCTTGATGTCGGTATGGCAGGATTCGCAGCCGCCGGCCGCCGTCAGATAGGCCCCCCGCTCGATTTCGGTCTCGGCCGCCGCCGGAGCGATCGCGAACAACAGGGCGAACATGGACTTTGCGAGAAAACGACCCATCTCTTGCCTAGTCCGGAACGGCCGCTTCCAGCGTCCGGCCGCCATACCCGTGACGCTTGTCGTGGGCGCGGACCGAGATGCGGGCAATACCGGCCGGGATGGACACGGCATCGAGGGCGCGGGCGAACGGCTGTTCGTCGTCGTGCGGATGCGCCAGGACCCGGGTGGCGAGCACCCGGCCATCCGGCGCCAGCACGTCCCACCGGTCGGCGAAATGCTGCCAGCCCGCGTCGGCATGCCGGACGGTAACAACGATCTTGTAAGTTCGCTCGCCACGCTTCAGAACGTCGATCCCGATCACGTCGGCCTTTCCGGCCAGCGTGCCGGCGAGCGGGACGGCGGCGAGCCAGACCGCGAGAACACATGCGTTTGCAAGGAATTTCATGCAGCAGAGAATAAGGTCAGTCTGTGTCTACTGTGGCTCACGCTTCGGTGAACGCAAGGAGTATGCCGATCTCGCCCGCACGCTGGGCCGGGATATCGCCCGGGCGGGCTACGACCTGGTCTATGGCGGCGGCCGTGTCGGACTGATGGGCACCATCGCCGATGCCGCGCTGGCCGAACAGGGCCGGGTGATCGGCATCATCCCCGAACATATCCGCCAGCAGGAGGTCGACCATACCGGTCTCAGCGAGCTGCACGTGGTCGCCAGCATGCACGAGCGCAAGCAGATGATGTTCGAGCGCTCGGACGCCTTCGTCGTTCTGCCCGGTGGCATCGGCACGCTGGACGAAACCGTCGAGATCATGACCTGGCGGCAGCTGCGCCTGCACGAGAAGCCGCTGCTGCTGCTCGATCACGAGAACTACTGGAAGCCGTTCCTCGACCTGATCGCCCACATGGAGACCGAGGGCTTCGCCTATGGCGGCGTCCGCGACTATCTCGACGTGGTCCCCGACGTCGCCTCGGTGATTGCGAGCCTGGCGGCGGGCGAACCGAAGCCGGCGCCGAAAGGCACATCGAAGCTGCTCTAGGGACCGGGGCGCCCGCGCGCCTTCGGCGCTCTTCCGACGCGCGCCTTCGGCGCTCTTCCGACGCGCGCCTTCGGCGCTCTTCCGACGCGCGCCTTCGGCGCTCTTCCGACGCGCGCCTTCGGCGCTCGTCCGACGCG
>JBGTSP010000302.1:0-5012 GCA_041940205.1 Alphaproteobacteria bacterium | reverse complement strand
ATGATCGGCAGTTCGGTCGTGCCGGGATTGCCGAACAGGTGGCTCACACCCTCGCTGCGCAGCAGCGCGAGGAAGGCGCTGCGGCCACTGATACGGTTCGAAGCGGGGGTCTCGTCGGCCATGAACTACTCCGTCGGGCGCTGGTTACCAACGCCCGACGGTAGCAGCGGGTGGTGGCGCTGTCAGGCGGCCCAGCCCTGGTAGGCCAGCCCGGCCGCCAGCGAGCCGGCCAGCGCGAAGGCGACATAGAGAACGAAGACCGGCCAGCGCACGAGGGCGAAGACGGCAATCGCCGCGGGCATCGAGGTCACCCCGCCGGCGACCAGAAAGGCCATGCCGGCACCGGCGCCCATGCCCTGCCCGATCAAGCCGGCGACCAGCGGTGTCGCCGCGTAGCCGTTCAGGTAGGCCGGCACGCCGATCAGGGTCGCCGTCAGCACCGGCCACAGGCCGTCGCCGCCGAGCACGGCGGAGATCGTCGAGGCCGGCACCCAGGCAACCATCAGGCTTTCCAGCAGGAAGGCCAGCGTGAGCCACTTGCCGAGGAACAGCGTGGTCTTGAACGCGTCCCGCCGGAAACGCTCGCGGCGCGCCTCCTCGTGCCAGAAGGCCCAGACCGGCGGGGCGGGATTGCGCACCGTGCCGCCGCCGCAGCCGCCGTTGCCGACGCCCGGACGCAGCGGATCGGTGAGCCCGCCGGCGCCGGCGAGCGCCATCGTGCCGAAGCCGCCGAGCAGGCCGAGGCCGATCGCGGCAAGCGTCTTGGCGATCGCGAAGTCGAGGCCGATCAGGCCGCCGGTCAGCACGAACATCGAGGGATCGATCACCGGCGAGGCCAGCCAGAAGGCCATCACCGGCGCCAGCGGCACGCCCATCGCCAGCAGGGCGGCGATCAGCGGGATGACGCCGCAGGAGCAGAAGGGCGAGAGCCCGCCGAACAGGGCGGCGGTGACGACCATGATCGCGGTGCGACCGGTGAAGGCCCGGGCGATCAGCCCGTCGGCGCCGCTGGCCCCGGCATAGGCGGCGATCGCCACCGAGGCGAGCAGGAACGGCGCGGTCTGCCAGAGTGCCTCTGCGGCGAAGATCAGCGAGGCGACGGCCTGCGCCGGGGCCAGCAGGGCCAGCAGGACGATGATCGCGAGAACGGCGAGCCACGCCCGGTCGGCGGAGCGGACCTGTCCGCCGACGCTGCGCAGGTGAAGGGCAAGGGCTGTCATGTCGATATATCCGGTTCTGTCGAATTATCAGGGCAAATGAAAACCGCGGCTCAGGCCGCGGCCTCGGATTCCGGCTGCAGGCAGACGCCGCAGCAGCATTCGTCGGTCAGGAAAGCGAGCAGCGCGGTCATGTGGGTATAGTCGGCCCGGTTGACCACTTCGCGGCCCCGGCGTTCCTGCTGCACCAGTCCGGCCTTCACCAGGGCGGTCAGGTGGTGCGCCAGGGTCGAGGCCGGCAGATCGAGCAGCGCGCCCAGTTCCCCGACCTTGAGGCCGTCCTGTCCCGCCCGCACCAGCAGGCGGAAGACGGCGAGCCGGGCCTCGTGGCCCAGGGCGGACAGGGATAGCGCGGCGGCATCGTTCTGCATGCCGGCCATTATAACCATAAAACCGGTTATATCAAGATGATTTCGAAGATCCGGGCGCGCGGCGCTCCGACCGTTCAGTGCACGGCGGGTTCGGGCGACGGCCGGTTGTCGGTGTAGACCGCGTAGAGATAGCAGATCTGCGAGCGGATATCGGCCACCGGCAGGAAGGCCGCGCGATAGCGAAGCTCCTCGTCCTCGTCTTCCCCGCCCTCGGCGAGTTGCGGCCGGCGCTCCATGACCGCGCGATCGATGGCCTCGAGCAGGGGTTCGCGCAGGCTCTCGGGCACGCCGTCGAGAAAGGTGTCGCCGAGCTGGCGCATGCGCAGCTTCCGCCGCATTGCCTTGCTGCAGGCGATGACCACGCAGCGGTCGACCGGGATGTCGATGCGCAGCAGGAAGGTGCTGTCCAGGCCGGTCTCGGATTCGGTGAGGCTGATTTCGGCGAGCAACGGCGGGTTGTTGGCCTCGGCGCAGGACTGCCAGTATTTCAGCGCCCGAAGCGAGGCGCGGCGGTCCCGCCCGGTCTCTTCCACGTCGATCCGCCCATCGCCCGGCGGTGTCCTGTGTGCCATCTGCATGCGATGCCCCATCGTGTGCGTCTCGCTTTCCGGTCTCCTCCGTCATCCGCTCCGGCGTGTGCGCTTCGCGCGCTCGACCGGTCGGTCTCGGAAGGTGCTCGCACCGGTTACTGCAGGATGCGGGCCAGACTCCGACGGTGGAGACAATGCGCAGAAATCCGCGCGTCGGGGGCAGTCGGGGCGGTCGCGGGACGGGATTGTCCCGAATCCCCGGAACGGGCGCTCAAAATGTGTGACGGACCTCACTCTCGAATCGTGAGCGTCGTTCGCCGGCGGGAACCACCTGTCCCGCGCGGTCGTCCCGATGCGGGACAGAGGCGTCGGCCGATCAGGCCCTGGCGGTCACCGGCTGGCGGCCACCGTTCTCGCCATAGGCTTCCTCGCGGTAGAAGCCGAGCTTCTGCATGGTCGGGAAGTCGTTGAAGGAGAACAGGCAGGCATCATCGCCCGCGTCCGCGTTGGCGTGCTCGTGCCAGGTCCAGGCCGGGACGCAGAAGATGTCGCGTTCGCTCCAGTCGTAGCGGGTGCCGGCAATCACCGAATAGCCCCGGCCGCGGGCCACCTGGTAGATCACGTTGCCGGTGTGGCGGTGCGCCAGCGTGGCTTCGCCGGGCCGCAGCATCTGCATCGCCGCGCCCATGGTCTGCATTACCGGGCCACCGGTGCGCGGATTGGCATAGCGCAGCAGGATGCCGTCGTAGGGCGATCCGTCAGAGGCGCGGGCATAGTTCTGCAGGGCCTCGTAGGTCGGATCCCAGGCGAATTTCAGCAGCGGCGAATAGGGCCGGGTCCAGGTCTCGTCGTCCGGCAGCAGGCCGGGCGCGCTGTAGGAGTTGGCGGAATCGTCCGGCGGATGGTTGGGCCGTTGGTAGAGGTCGGGATGGACCTGGTAGAAATTCGCCTCCAGCGCATTGGTCAGCGGAATGTCGAGACCGTCCTGCCAGTAGGAGATTTCCCCGTCCTCGCGCACCCCGTGGTCGTGCCAGGTGCCGTTCGGGGTAATCACGAAGTCGCGCAGGCCGAGGTTGATCTCGTGCCCGTCGACCACCGTGTAGGCGCCCGCGCCCTCCATCACGAAGCGCAGCGCCGAGGCGGCATGCCAGTGCGCCGTGGTGCGCTCGCCCGGACGCATCACCTGGATGCCGCTGAACAGCCAGCCGCAGCAGGCGCTGACTTCCCTGCGCCGCGGATTGCGCAGGTAGACCACCCGGCGCCCGGCTTCCTCCGGCGAGACCAGGTCGAGCGCCTTCAGCACCTGATCCCGCAGCGCCGCGTGGCGCCAGATCGTCGGCGCGGAGGCGGGCGTCGGCTCCCAGGGCTCGATCTCGTTGGCCACGGTCCACAGCGCGCCGGTATCCCGGGCTTCCAGGTCGGCGTAGTAGGCCTCGAGCTCGGCATTGTCCTCAACGGTGGCGCGGCCGATCTGGCCGTCGCGGGGATCGGGGGCAGCCATGGCGGATTTCCAGCCTTTTCGAAGTCGGCGACGGCCGACCGTAGCCGGCCGCGCCGGCGTCGACAAATCGCTGCCCGGTCGGGCCTGCCGGCTTTGCATTTCTCTGCTATAGGAAGCCGCCGGCGGCGTCGGGAGGGGCGCGGGCGCGGCACCCGGAAAACGACAGAATTCGCCTGGGAGGATCCCCGTCATGACGAAACCCTGGTCCCGCAACGTCGCCCCCGGCGTTCCCCTCGAGATCGATACCGCGACCCATCCCTCGGTCTGGGCGATGGCGCGCGAGGCGATCGACGCCTATGGCGACCTGCCGGCCTTCAGCAATTTCGGCGCCGACCTCAGCTTCGCCGATATCGATCGCCTCTCGGGCGATCTCGCCGCCTACCTGGTCGGTGAGCTGGGCCTGAAGAAGGGCGACCGGGTCGCCGTGATGTCGCCGAACATCATGGCCTTCCCGGTGGCGATGTTCGCCAACATCCGCGCCGGCCTGGTGCAGGTGAACGTCAATCCGCTCTATACGCCGCGCGAACTGCAGCACCAGCTCAACGACGCGGACGTCGACACCATCGTGATCTTCTCGGGCTCGACCCCGGTGCTGGCCGAGATCATCGAGGCAACGCCGGTGAAGAACGTGATCGTGGCCGCGCTGGGCGACTGCGGCAACGCCGCCCTGCCGAGTCCGCCGGCCGACGAGCGGCTCAAGGAGGTCACGCCGCTGGGCGAGGCGCTGGCGAAGGGCGCCGACCTGCCGCGCGCGCTGGAGGAGGCGGGCGCCGACGACCTGATCTTCCTGCAGTATACCGGCGGCACGACCGGTCTCTCGAAGGGCGCGGCGCTGACCCACGGCAACCTGGTGGCCAACATCGCCCAGTTCACGGTGCCGCTGGCCGACACCATCCGCGAGCGCGAGGAGGTCGTGATCACGGCGCTGCCGCTCTATCACATCTTCGCGCTGATGGTGAATTGCCTGACCTTCTTCGCCAAGGGCGGGCGCAACGTGCTGATCACCAATCCGCGCGACATGCCGGGCTTCGTCAAGGAACTGGCGAACTGGAAGTTCTCTGTGATCACCGGCGTCAACACCCTGTTCAACGGCCTGCTGCACACCCCCGGTTTCGCCGAGCTCGACTTCTCCAACCTGCGGCTGACCGGAGGCGGCGGCACCGCCATCCAGGAGACCATCTCGCAGAAGTGGAAGGAGGTTACCGGCAGCCACATCACCGAAGGCTACGGCCTGTCGGAGACCTCGCCCGTGGTCACCTTCAACCGTGCCGGGCTGGACCATTTCACCGCGACCATCGGCATCCCGCTGCCCTCGACCGACGTCAAGCTGCTGGGCGACGACGGCAACCCGGTGGCGGACGGCGCGCCGGGCGAGCTGTGCGTGAAGGGTCCG
>JBGTSP010000301.1:0-5018 GCA_041940205.1 Alphaproteobacteria bacterium | reverse complement strand
GAAACCCGGAAACCAGCCAAAACAGAACATCCTGTCCAGCGCAGGCAAACGTTCGCAAAAATGACGTCAACCGTCATTCCGCAAGCCGCCGCCCGCGCTTCTTCTCCATATCAAACAATGTCAATGAGCCGCCCGCAGCCCGCGTTTCCTTGGGTGCGGAGCGCGGCTTATATGGAGCGGCGGAGAGCCTGTAAAGGGGTTTTTTCGATTTTGTTGCAGGCGCGAGAAAAGAAATCCGCCGGGCAGATCGCCGGGCCGTTGCCGGGCCCGGGCGTTTCCGCGAAGCCCTTGAATCGCAACGCGGAATCTTGACATCCCCGGTTCGCCTCCCGATTCTGGGTGGCGTTGATTCGCGCCGCGACGCTGGTTATAAAACCTTAACGACAGACCGGTCCGGGGCGCGAGTGCCGACAGAGGACCACGTGAGGGCGTCTCGACCGGCCCGGCCCCCGCGAAAGCGCGGCGGAAACGGGCTCCCGACGCCAGGATCGCGCCAACGGACGGGGGCAACAGTTTGCTGCGTAGCGTTTCCGACATCGCCGGTCGGCTGGCGGGTTACCGGGTAGCTTCCGAGGCCCGGCGCACCTGCGCCACCAGCGCCGCCGTCGCGCTGCTGCTGGTTTCCAGCACCTTCGGCGATCGCGCACCGCTCAACCGGGCGGTGACCGGTGCACCGGCCGCCGCGCTCGCAGCGGACGGGCCGGCCCCGGCGCAAACGCAGAACCCGGCCCGGCAGGCGGACGATCGCACTGCCGCCGCCGCGGCGACGGAACAGGCCGCGCTCGATCCCGCGCCGGCCGCGAACTCCCATCCCGACAAGCTGGCCGCGCTGCCGCTGGGCGGCATCGAGGAACTGAAGCTGCCGCCGAGCCGGCCGCAAACGGAAACGCGGACGGTCTCGATCGGCCGCGGCGACACCCTGGTCAAGGCCATGGAACGCGCCGGCGCCGGCCGCCGCCAGGCGCATCTCGCCGCCACCGCGATGGCCGACGTGTTCGATCCGCGCCGCCTCAAGCCCGGGCACGACCTGGTGCTGACCTTCACCCGCACGGGCGAGGGCGAGAGCCCCAGCCTGAAGAGCGTGCGCTTCGACGAAAACGTCGCCCGCGAGATCGTCGCCCATGCCGACGGCGCCGGCGGCTACAAGGCCGAAGGCATCGACCGGCCGCTGACCACCCATCCGGTGCGCGCGGCGGGCACGATCGACGACAGTCTCTATCTCTCGGCCCGGGCAGCCGGCCTGCCGCCGGCGATCATCATCGAGATGATCCGGCTCTACAGTTTCATCGTCGACTTCCAGCGCGACATCCAGCCCGGCGACCGCTTCGAGGTGTTCTACGAAAGCCAGCACACCGAGGACGGCACGCTCGCCCGGCTGGGCGACATCCGCTATGCCAACCTGCATGTCGGCGGCAAGGACCTGCCGCTCTACCGGCACACGCTGAAGGACGGCACGGTCGACTATTTCGATCCCAAGGGTTCCAGCGCCCGCAAGTCGCTGATGCGCACGCCGATCGACGGCGCCCGCCTGTCCTCGCGCTTCGGCAAGCGCCGCCATCCGATCCTGGGCTACACCCGGATGCACAAGGGCGTGGACTTCGCCGCCCCGCGCGGCACGCCGATCATGGCGGCCGGTGACGGCGTGGTCGAATATGCCGGCCGCCATGGCGGCTACGGCAAGTATGTCCGCATCCGCCACAACAACGACTACCGCACCGCCTATGCCCACATGTCGGGCTACGGCCGCGGCATCCGCAAGGGACGCCGCGTGAAGCAGGGCCAGACCATCGGCTATGTCGGCTCGACCGGCCGCTCGACCGGACCCCACCTGCACTACGAGGTGCTGCGCGGCGGCCGCCAGGTGAACCCGCTGAAGATCAAGGTGGCGACCGGCCTGAAGCTGAAGGGCAAGGAACTCGCCCGGTTCGAGGAAGTGCGGGCGCATATCGACACGCTCGCCGCCGCCGCGCCGCCGCCGGCGGACCGCAAGGTCGCCGCCGCCGACTGAGCCCCTACCGACTGATCCGGCGCCGACCGATCCGGCGCCGACCGATCCGGTACCGGTGGCGGGCGCGGAGCCCGCGCCGTTCCGTCTTTCCCGGCGTTCCTAGCGATCCAGACCCCGCGCCGTCTTCAGCACGTGCGCCCAGCCCGCCTGCACGTCGTCGGCCGTGGTGTAGGTCTGGCCGATGGCGAAGCGCAGGACGTAGCGCCCGTCCACCCGGTTCTGGGTGAGATAGACGAAGCCGTCGTCGTTCAGCGCCTGCAGCAGCCGTTCGTTCAGCGCATCCAGCGCCGCGTCGTCGAGGCCCGGCGGGGCGTAGCGGAAGTTCAGCAGCGACAGCACCCGGGGCGCCACGATCTCGATGTCGGGCTCGGCCCGCATCGCCTGCTCTAGATCCGCGGCGAGGTCGATATGCGCCGCCACCATCTCCTGCAGCCGTTCGACCCCGTAGCTGCGCAGCACGAACCACAGTTTCAGCGCCCGGAAGCGCCGGCCCAGCGGCACGCCCCAGTCGCGATAGTCGATCACCTGCCCCTCCTCGCGCGAGCGCAGGAAGGCCGGCTGGATCGAGAAGGTCCGGATCAGCGCGTCGGGATCGCGGACATAGTGGGCCGACAGGTCGAAATTGGTGAACAGCCACTTGTGCGGATTGAAGACGAAACTGTCGGCGGCCTCGACCCCCTCGATCATCCAGCGGTGCTCGGGCAGGATCAGCGCGCTGCCGGCCCAGGCCGCGTCGACATGCAGGAAGACGTCCTGCCGCCGCGCGATCTCGCCGATCGGGCCGAGCGGATCGACCGCCCCGACCCCGGTCGCCCCCACCGAGGCGACGATGCAGGCCGGCCGCAGGCCGGCCGCGCGGTCCTCGGCGATCATCGCCTCCAGCGCCTCGGGCCGCATGGCGTAGGCCGCGTCCACCGGCACCTTGCGCACGTTCGCCCGGCCGTAGCCGGCGATCTTCGCGCCCTTCTCGGTGGCGCTGTGGGTCTCGGCGGTGCAGTAGACGCTCATCCCCGGCGCGCCGGAAAAGCCCTGCTCGTTGACGTTCCAGTCGCTGACCTTCTCGCGCGCGGTGAGCAGTGCGCAGAGGATGGCGCTGGACGCCGAATCCTGGATCACCCCGGTGAAGTCCCCCGGCAGGCCGATCATCTGCCGCAGCCAGTCGAGCGTGCGGGTCTCCATCTCGGTCGCCGCCGGCGAGGTCTGCCAGAGCATGCACTGGGCGCCCAGCGTCGCCGTCAGCATCTCCGCCAGCACCGAGGGCGGCGAGGAATTTGCGGTGAAGTAGGCGAAGAAGCGCGGATGCTGCCAGTGGGTGATGCCGGGCATCACCACCTCCTCGAAGTCCCGCATGATCGCGGCGAAGTCCTCGCCCCCGGCCGGCGGCGCCGCGGGCAGCTTCGCCGCGATGTCCCCCGGCGCCACCTGGGCGCGCACGGGATAGTCGCGCACGTCGGCCAGATAGTCGGCCATGCGCTCGACCAGCTCGTGGCCGTGCCGGCGGAAGTCCTCGATGTCCATGCCCGCTCCCCCAGAGATCCTGGGGGGCGTTCTAGCAGGCCTCGCGCGCTTTGTCGGTCGCGTCAGCGATCCTTGCGGGGGTCGTAGTCGTGATCCTTCGCCCAGCGTTCGATGAAGGCCTTCAGCTCGGCGTCCGGCTTCGCCGGCAGCACCACCTGCAGGCGCACCGTGTGGTGGCCCGCCGGCCGGCCGGCAGCCCGGATGCCCTTCTCCTTCAGCCGCAGGCGGTCGCCCGAGGACGCCCCCGGCGGGACCGTCAGGCTGACGGTGCCATGCACCGTCTCCACCGGCACCTTGCCGCCCAGCACCGCCTCCTTCAGGGAGATCGGCAGGTCGCTTTCGACATGGTCGCCGTCGCGGCGGAAGCGCGGATGCGGGCGCACGCCGACGGTGATCAGCGCATCGCCGTTCGCGCCGCCCGGCCCGGCCCCGCGATCTCGTCCGCCCGGCCCGGCCCCGCGATCTCGTCCGCCCGGCCCGGCCCCGCCCTTGCCCTTGAGGCGCAGCACCTGGCCGTCGCGCAGGCCGGCGGGAATCTTCACGTCCAGCGTCCCGCCCTCGGGCAGGTCGAGGCGCTTCGTGGCGCCGCGCGCGGCGTCGAGAAAATCGATCTCCAGGCTGTAGCGCCGGTCGGCCCCGCGTCCCGCGGTCCGGCCCCGGCCGGCGCCGGCGAAACCGTCGCCCGCGAAACCACCGCTGCCGAAACCGCCGCCCGCGAATCCGGCGCGGCCGAACAGGTCGGCGAACAGGTCCTCGGCCTCGGCGCCCGACATGCCCTGCCAGGACGCGCCGCCCGGCCCCCGGCCGGAAAAACCGCCAGCGAAACCATGGCCGCCATGACCGGGACCACCGGCCCCGAAGGGCATCTGCTCCTGGCCGTTCTCGTCGATCTCGCCGCGGTCGTAGCGGGCCCGCTTGTCGGGATCGCTGAGGATCTCGTGGGCCTGCGACAGGCTCTTGAAGCGCGCCTCCTTGGCCCCGTCGCCCGGATGCAGATCCGGGTGGCAGGACTTGGCGGCGGCCCGGAAGGCCTTGGTGATGTCGGCGGCGCTGGCGCTCTTCGCCACGCCCAGTCGGGAATACAGGTCCTTCGTCATCTCGCGCACTCCCCGGCGGGGCCCGTCGCCCCGCCGTACGCCGTTCTTCCGTTGGCCGGCACGGGCCGCCGTCAGGCGGCCTGCACCAGGCTGTCGTTGATGGTCAGGCCGAGATCGCAGGTCGAGACCGTGACGGTCTCGCCATCGGCGATGCGGCCCTCAAGGATCATCTGCGCCAGCGGGTTCTGCAGCTGGCGCTGGATCACCCGTTTAAGCGGCCTGGCGCCGAAGGCCGGATCGTAGCCCTTGTCGGCGAGCCACGCCGTGGCCGCACCGTCGAGCACGAGGGCGATGTTGCGGCCCGCCAGCAGGTCGCGCAGATGGCCGAGCTGGATGTCGACGATGCCGCCCATGTTCTCCCGGTTGAGCCGGTGGAACAGGATGATCTCGTCCAG
>JBGTSP010000300.1:0-5020 GCA_041940205.1 Alphaproteobacteria bacterium | reverse complement strand
CACGTCGAGCGCGGTGGTCGGCTCGTCGAAGATGATGAGGTCGGGGCGGCAGGCCATCGCCATCGCCGTCATCGCGCGCTGCAGCTGCCCGCCCGAGACCTGGTGCGGGTAGCGGAAGCCGATCTCGCCGGGATTGGGCAGGCGCAGGCGCTCGTAGAGCTCCATCGCGTCCTCCTGCGCCTCCGACCGCTTGCGCAGCCGGTATTGCAGCGGCGTCTCGATATGCTGCTCGATCAGCTTGTGCGACGGGTTGAAGGAGGCCGCCGCCGACTGCGCCACATAGGCGATGCGCGAGCCGCGCAGGACGCGGAGCTCCGCCTCGGTGGAGGTGGTCAACTCCATCCCGTCGAACTCCACCGAGCCGCCGGAGATGCGGCAGCCGCCGCGGGCATAGCCCATTGCGGCGAGGCCGATGGTGGACTTGCCCGCGCCGGACTCGCCGATCAGGCCCAGCACCTCGCCGCGGTGCAGGGTGAGGTCGACGCCATGCACGATCTCGATCCATTTCTCGTCCGAATAGCCCTCGATGCGAAGGTCTTCGATCTTCAGCAGGACGTCCTTCTTGTCCGCGTTCATGGGACTACTCCTTCAGTCCGGACGACCGGTACAGCATCCAGTCGACCACGAAGTTCACGGCCACGGTCAGCAGCGCGATGGCCGCCGCCGGGATCAGCGGGGTGATCTCGCCGAAGGAGATCAGGGTGGCGTTCTCGCGGACCATCGAGCCCCAGTCCGCGGTCGGCGGCTGGATGCCGAGGCCGAGGAAGGAGAGGCCCGCCATCAGCAGGAAGACGAAGCAGAATTCCAGGCCGAACTCGGCGATCAGCGGCGCCGTGGAGTTCGGCAGGATCTCCTTGCGGATCAGGTACCACATGCCCTCGCCGCGCAGGCTGGCGGCCTCGATATAGTCCATCACCACGACATTGCCGGCGACCGCCCGGGTCAAGCGGTAGACCCGCGGCGAATAGATCACGGCGATGATGATCACCAGGATGATCAGGTTCGAGCCGAAGATCGAGAGCAGCAGCAGGGCGAAGATCAGTGACGGCACGGACATCACCACGTCCACCGCGCGGCCCATGAACTGGTCGAACCAGCCGCCCTTGACCGCCGCGATCATGCCGCACATGGCCCCCATCAGGAACGCCAGCGTGGTCGCCATCAGCGCCAGGCCGACAGTGTTGCGGGCGCCGTAGACGATGCGGCTGAACATGTCGCGGCCGAGCTGGTCGGCGCCCAGCAGCATGTTCTCGTCGGCCTGGGCGAAGGCCGAGGCGATCACCTCGGCTTCGCCGTAGGGGGCGATGATCGGCGCGAAGATGCCCATGATCGCGTAGGTGAAGATCACGAACAGGCCGAAGGCCGCGGTCAGCGGCGCGGTGCGCAGCATCTTCGCGGTCTCGGGACCCGAGATGGTGACCAGGAACTCGCGGAAGGCGTAGGCCGTGCCGGCGGCCAGCGCGATCAGGCCGGCGGCGACGGTGACCGCCCACAGCGCCGCCTCGCCGCCGACGATGCCCATGATGAAGGAGGCCAGCGTGAGTGAGAACAGCAACAGGAAGACCGTGCGCTGCTTGAAGTAGGCGGCGAGGCAGGAGCCGCCGATCAGGAGGGCGTAGTAGCCGATGACGAAATAGTTCATGACCGCCTCCTTACTTCGGGTGCCGCAGGCGCGGATTTGTCAGGATCGCCCCGATGTCCGCCGCCAGGTTCAGCAGGATGAAGGTGGCCGCGAAGATCAGGCAGCAGGCCTGCACCACCGGGAAATCGCGCTTGGTCACCGCGTCGACCAGCAACTGGCCGATGCCGGGATAGACGAACACCACCTCGACCAGCACCACGCCGGTGATCAGGTAGGCGAGGTTGAGCGCCACGACGTTGATGATCGGCGCCCAGGCGTTGGGCAGGGCATGGCGCACGATCACCTTCCAGGCCGGTGCGCCCTTGAGGCGGGCCATCTCGATATAGGGCGAGGCCAGCAGGTTGATGATCGCCGCCCGCGTCATGCGCATCATGTGCGCCACCACCACCAGCACCATGGTCAGCGCCGGCAGGAAGGTGCGTTCGAGCAGTTCGAGGAAGGTCATGTCGTCGTCGAGCTTGGCGATCGCCGGGAACAGGTTGAACTTCACCGAGAAGTAGAGGATCAGGATGTAGCCGAGAAAGAATTCCGGCGAGGAGATCGAGGTCAGGGTCAGCACGTTGGCGACCCGGTCGAACACCGAGTTGCGCAGCAGGGCGACCACGATGCCCAGCAGGATGGCGATCGGCACGGCGATCACCGCGGCGTAGGTCGCCAGGAACAGCGTGTTGGCGAAGCGCGGGCCGATCACCTCGGTGACCGGCACCTGGGTGAGCAGCGAAATGCCGAAATCGCCGATCACGGCGCCCGAGAGCCAGTCGAGGTAGCGCACCGGCGCGGAACGGTCGAGGCCGAGTTTTTCGCGCAGCGCCGCCACGCTTTCCTCGGTCGCGCCCTGGCCGAGGACCGCCTGGGCCATGTCGCCCGGCAGCAGTTCCACCGCGCCGAAAATCAGCAGCGAGATGACGAAGAGTGTGATCAGCCCCAATCCGAGGCGTTTCGCCACGATCCCCAATACGTCGCCCATACAGACCTCCCTCTCGCGAAGCACCGGATGCCCGGAGCCTCGCCTTTTGTTTGAATCAGAGCTTAACCGATCGCACTCAAATGACCAGAAAACGCCGCTCTACTGTCCGTCCGCGCCCTGTTTCGCGGGATCTTCGGCGCCGCGAGGGGATCGGGAGGCCGCGACATTCTCAATTCTTCGAGGAATGCCTTGCGGTCGGGAACGATCCGCGTTGGAATGACCGGCAGAGGCATGGATGCCGCGTAACGGCATTCGAAGCGCCGCAGGCAACGTCGGCGTGACATGCGAACCAGAACCAGGGAGGCATTGAAAGACATGCAAGACTTTGAAACCAAACAGGTCCTGGACCGGCTGATCGCGGACGGACGGCGCAACAAGCTGTCGCGTCGCGACTTCATGGTCCAGGCCTCGGTCGCGGGCCTCACCGTGGCCGCCGCCTCCACGCTGTGGACCGAACAGGTCGCCGCGGCGACGCCGAAAAAGGGTGGCACTTTCCGCCTCGGCCTGCACGACGGCAACACCTCGGACACCCACGATCCGGGCACCTATCTCAGTGTCGGCCACATCCAGCTCGCCCACACCCACCGCAGCTACCTGACCGAGATCACCTCGGAGAACGGCCTCGGCCCGGACATGGCGACCTCCTGGAGCGCCTCGGACGATGCCAAGTCCTGGGTCTTCGAGCTCAACAAGGATGCGACCTTCCACAACGGCAAGAAGTTCACGGCGAAGGACGCCGTGGCCTCGCTGAACCATCATCGCGGCGAGAAGTCGACGTCGGCGGCCAAGCCGCTGCTGGCCAGCGTCACCGACATCAAGGCCGACGGCGACCACACGATCCGCATCGAGCTGAACCAGGGCTTCGCCGACCTGCCCTGGGTGATGACCGACTACCATCTGACCATGCTGCCGGACAAAGGCGACGGCTCGGTCGACTGGGAGAGCGGCATCGGCGCCGGTCCCTACAAGATCAACAAGCACGAGCCGGGCGTCGGCACCTCGCTGGAACGTCATGACGGCTGGCACCGCGAAGGCGCCTATTTCGACAAGATCGACATCACCGTGCTGAACGATCCCAACGCGCGGCAGACCGCCCTGATCACGGGTGACGTCGACGCGATCACCTCGGTCGATCTGAAGACCCTTTCGCTGCTGGGGCGCAACCCCAACATCGAGATCGATAACGTGGCCAGCGGTTCGGCGATCACCCTGCCGATGTTCTGTGACCGCGAGCCGTTCTCGGACAACAACGTGCGCATGGCGCTGAAGCATGCGATCGATCGCGAGGAAATCGTCGAGAAGATCCTGTTCGGCACCGGCACGCCGGGCAACGACTTCCATGTCTCGCCGAACATGCCCTACTGGCCGGACATCGAGCAGCGCAAGTACGATCCCGACAAGGCGAAGTACTACCTGAAGCAGGCCGGCATGGACTCGCTGAACGTCGAGCTCTCGGCCGCCGACAGCGTGCTGCCGGGCGCGGTCGACATGATCGTGCTCTACAGCGAACAGGCCAAGAAGGCCGGCATCAACATCAAGCCGGTGCGCGAGCCGAACGACGGCTACTGGTCGGATGTCTGGCTCAAGAAGCCCTTCGTCTTCGTCAAGTGGGGCGCGCGTCCGACGCCGGACAACATGTTCACGCTGGCCTACAAGGACGACGCGGCCTGGAACGAGGCGCACTGGCAGAACGAGCGCTTCAACGAGCTGCTGCTCCAGGCCAAGGCCGAGCTGGACGAGAAGCTGCGGGGCGAGATGTACCGCGAGATGTGCCAGATCGCCCGCGACGAGGGCGGCACGATCATCCCGCTGTTCGTCAACTTCGTCTATGCCCGCAACAAGAAGGTGCAGCACGGCCCGAGCCTGGCCTCGAGCTGGGAGCTGGACGGCGCGCGGGGCACCCACCGCTGGTGGTTCGCCTGACGCAACGCACACAACCGATCGCGCCGCCAGGCGCGGCGGAAGACGACAAGGACCGGCCGGGAGCGCATGCTCCCGGCCGTTTCTTTTGACCGCTTCGGAACGAATGCTCGCTTCGAAACCGCCGGGGATGTGGTAAATTTCGTCGGAAACCGTCGGGAGGAAACGGAATATCGATATTAACCGATATTAAGTTAACGACTGTTTTGTCATTGAAATTGCTTGGTTTTTTCGATTGAATTGTCTGCGTAGTCGAGGGGCGGCTTCGTAGCCGGCCCCCATCCGAGGCGATCAGGAACCGGTCTGGGAGGACGACGATGGCCCGCAGCCCCGCCAAACGCGCCAGCAGCAGCGCCCGCAGCAAGGCCACCCGCACGGCCCGGCGAAAACGCAGCCCCGAGACACCCTCCGCCGACGCCATGCTCGCCTACTACCGCGACATGCTGCTGATCCGCCGGTTCGAGGAAAAGGCCGGACAGATGTACGGCATG
>JBGTSP010000299.1:0-5024 GCA_041940205.1 Alphaproteobacteria bacterium | reverse complement strand
GGAATGATCATGATTCCCATCACCAGGCCGGCGGCGAGCGCCGATTCGCTGGCCACGTCGAGGCCCAGCGTGAAGCCGAGATCGCGCAGGAACGGCGCGACGGAAAGGGCGGCGAAGAAGCCGTAGACCACGGTCGGGATGCCGGCGAGGATCTCGAGCACCGGCTTGATCGTGTTGCGCCATTTCGGGGGCGCGTATTCCGCCATGTAGATCGCGGCGAACAGGCCGATCGGCACCGCCACCAGCATGGCGATGAACGAGATCAGCATGGTGCCGGCGAACAGCGGGATGGCGCCGAAGGCCGCGGAGGAACCCACCTGGTCCTTGCGGATGGCGATCTGCGGGCTCCATTCCAGGCCGAACATGAACTCGAAGATCGAGACCTGCTGGAAGAACCGAAAGGCCTCGAACAGCAGCGAGAGAACGATGCCGATGGTGGTGAAGATGGCGATGGTGGACGAGACCATCAGCGCGATCATGACCACCCGCTCGACCGACTGCCGCGCCCGCAGGTGCGGCGCGAGCCGCCGCATGCCGAGCAGCATCAGGGCCAGCGCCACCAGCATCGAGAGCACCGCCATCAGCCAGAAGCTGGTGCTCCGCAGATCGGAATAGTGGGCCGCCGCCGCCCTGATGGTCGCGTCGGGTTCGGTGGCGACGATGTTGCCGGTGGCCAGGTTGCGGATGTCGTTGACGATCAGCTTCAGCCGGTTGTCCGGCAGTTCCTGCAGGGCCTGCGGCAGGGCCGAGACCACCAGTCCCTCGATCACCGTGCTTTCGAGGGCAAGCCAGAAGCCGAGCAGCAGGAAGGCCGGCAGACCGCACCAGAGCGCGATGTAGGAACCGTAATAGCCGGGCAGGGAATGCAGCCGTTCGCCCTTCGCCGCGGCGCCGGCGACGGCGCGGCCGCGGCCCAGGCGGAAACCGACAATGGTCAGTCCGACCAGGACGATGGCAAGAACAAGCGTCTGCATGCTTTTCCGCTTTCCCGACTGGAAGGCAAACCGGCGACCGGTCCGGAACGCAGGACCGGCCGCCCGGGTGCTCGGGCTGGGATCGCCAGCCCTACATGGTCAGCGGCTGGAACTTCAGCGCCTGGTCGCGCCATTCCTTACGCTTGTCTTCCGGCAGCGGGATCAGGCCCTTGTCCACCAGGTAGCCGTCCGGGCCCCAGGCCTTCTCGGCGGTGAACTCGTTGACATAGGCCTGCACGCCCGGGATCACCCTGACATGCGCGTTCTTCACGTAGAAGAACAGCGACCGCGAGACCTGATACTTGCCGTCCGCGATGTTCTCGAAGGTCGGCAGTTCTCCGTCCACGATGCTGCCCTGGATCTTGTCGGTGTTCTGGTCCAGGAAGGAGAAGCCGAACACGCCGAAGGCGGTCGGATTGGCTTCCAGCTTCTGCACGATCAGGTTGTCGTTCTCGCCGGCTTCCACATAGGCGCCGTCTTCACGGACCGAGTGGCAGACCGCCTTGTATTTCTTCTTGTCGGACTTCTTCAGGGCGGTGATTTCCTTGAAGGACTTGCAGCCGCCCTCGAGCGCCAGCTCGGCGAAGGCATCGCGCGTGCCGGACGTCGGCGGCGGGCCCAGGACCTCGATCCTGGTCGCCGGCAGCGCCGGGTTCACGTCCTTCCAGGTCATGTTCGGGTTGGCCATGAAGCCGCCCTTGCCGTCGGGAATGTCCTTGGCCAGTGCCAGGAAGATTTCGCGGCGGGTGACCTTCATCTGGCCGGACTTGCGGGAATTGCCGAGAACGATGCCGTCATAGCCGACCTTGACCTCGGTGACGTCCTTGACGCCGTTCTTGGCGCACCGCTCGACCTCGGAGGCCTTGATGCGGCGGGAAGCGTTGGTGATGTCCGGATGCTCGACGCCCACGCCGGCGCAGAACAGCTTGAGGCCGCCGCCCGAACCGGTGCTCTCGACCACCGGGGTCTTGAAATCGGTGGTCTTGCCGAGCTGTTCGGCCACCGCGGTGGCGAACGGAAAGACCGTGGAGGAACCGACGATGCGGATCTGGTCGCGCGCCTGCGCGGCGCCGGCCCCGAGGGCGACGGCAGCCGCGGCCAGCGCGGCCGTGCGGAGAAGTCTGGTCTTGTGCAACACGAGCGAACTCCCTGTGTCGATGCGGAGTGATGTGACGTCCCGGCCCCGCCGGTCCCCAATGGCCCGGCGGGCGATGTCCTGCCTACCAGCGGCTCGGGTCGTTTCTATTGCGCTTGCGTGACACTCTTGTGACAGGCGCCCGCTTTTCGCTCAGCCCGGCAGGGGAACGGGCGTCCGGCAAGAAACCGGGACCTCAGTCCGCCGGTTTTTCCGGCGCGCAGGGCAGCAGCGCGAGAAACACCGTGCCCGCGCCGGGTTCCGAATGCACCGTCAGCTGTCCGCGATGGCGATTGATGATGTGCTTGACGATGGCGAGCCCGAGGCCGGTACCGCCGAGCGCGCGCGAGCGCGCGGTATCCACCCGGTAGAAGCGCTCGGTCAGGCGGGGCAGGAACTCCCGGGCGATGCCCTGGCCGTAGTCGCGCACCGCCACCTCGACGGCGGGCACCCGTGCGCCGGTCAGCGCAAGCGTGCGCTCCGCCCGGCCGGCGCTGATCGTCACCCGGCCGCCGTCGGAGCCGTACTTGATCGCGTTGTCGATCAGGTTGTGCAGCACCTGTTCGAGCTCGTCCTCGTCGCCCAGCACCGCCGGCAGGTCGGCCTCGAGCTTCAGCTCGAGCCGCACCTCCTGTTCCTGCGCCTGCAGGTCGAGACCCCGCACCAGCCGCTCCAGCAGGGGTCGCAGCGCGACCGGATCGCCCGGCGGCGCATGCTCGCGCAGCTCGATGCGCGACAGCGACAACAGATCATGCACCAGCCGCGTCATCCGGTCCGACTGTTCCTGCATCAGGTCGAGGAAGCGATCGTGCGCCTCGGGATCGTCCCGGGCGGGACCCTTCAGGGTCTCGATGGCCGCCGCCAGCGAAGCCAGCGGCGTGCGGATCTCGTGACTGGCATTGGCCACGAAATCGACCCGCTGGCGCTCCGTCCGGGTCTCGTCGGTTCGGTCGTTGAGCGCCAGCAGCACCGCCGAGCCGTCCGGCGCGATATGCGGAAATCGCACCACCCGGCCGTCGAAATCGCGCTCCACCGGCACCGACTGGCTGTAGGCCACGGGCCGGGAAGGCGCGCCGTCGAGCACCTCGGTGATCGCTTCATGCAGCACCGGCACGCGCAGCAGGTCGGTGATCTCGCGCCCGTCGAGGCCGTCGCCGAAGAGCTGGCGGGCCGCCGCGTTGGCCCGCACGACGTGCCGGCTGCGGTCCAGGCAGAGCAGCGGGTCGGGAATGGCATCGAACAGTTCGCCGATGAAGCCGTTGGCCTCGCCGAGTTCGCCGGCAAGGTCCTCGACCCGGGCGCGCAGACGGTCGGCGGCCTGGCGCAGGGGCCGGGTGACCGCCGCGCCGTCCGGGCGCGCGACCGGCGCTTCGGCCAGCGGCTGCTGCGCCAGCCGGTCGAGCATGCTGACCACGAACTCGGCCTGCAGCAACGGCCGCACCGCCAGCGCGACGGCGCCCAGCACCGCGACAACGGCGATCAGGCCGCCGGCCCAGGCCGGCACGGCGCCCGAAAGGACAAGGACAAGGGCGCAAAGCGCGCCGGGCAGGCCGATCAGGGCGGCCTGACCGGCCGCCCGCAGGGCCAGGCGCGGGGGTTCGGCCATCGGCTCGGTCGGTCAGCCTCCCGCTGCCTCGTGCGCCGTGAGCGCCGCGAGATTCACAAGGTCCGAGACGGTGGCCCCGAGCGTGGCGATCTGCGCCGGGTGCTGCAGGCCCACCAGCAGCGGGCCGATCACCCGTCCGCCGCCCAGTTCGGACACCAGACGGGAGGATATATTGGCCGAATGTAACGCCGGCATGACAAGGACGTTGGCGGGCCCCGACAGCCGCGAGAACGGATAGAGCGCCTGCAGTTCCGGATTGAGGGCGACGTCGGCCGACATGTCGCCGTCATACTCGAAGTCGGTGACCCGGGAATCCATCATCGCCACCGCATCGCGAACCCGTTCTGCGGTCTCCCACATCGGGTTGCCGAAATTCGAGAAGGACAGCATCGCCACCCGCGGCTCGTGGCCGAGGCGTCGCGCCACCTCCGCGGTCTGCACCGCGATGTCGGCGAGCTCCACCGAGGACGGCCGCTCGTGCACCGTGGTGTCGGCGACGAAGACGGTGCGTTCGCGCGCGACGATGATCGAGATGCCGAAGACGCGCTTGCCAGGCCGGGCGTCGAGCACCCGGCGGACGTCGTCATAGGCGATGTTGTAGGAGCGCGTGACGCCGGTGACGAGGCCGTCGGCGTCGCCCGTCGCCACCATGCAGGCGGCGAAGATGTTGCGGTCCTGGTTCACCAGCCGCTGGCAGTCGCGGTAGAGATAGCCCTTGCGCTGCAAGCGGCCGTAAAGGAACTCGCTGTAGGCCTCGTTCCGGTCGCTGATCCTGGCGTTCACGACCTCGATGCCCGAGAGGTCGGGGTCGCCGATCTGCGCCAGCGCCTCCTTCACCCGGCGTTCGCGGGCGACGATCACCGGCTGGCCGTATCCCTGGTCGCGATAGGCCATGGCCGCGCGGATCACCTTCTCCTCCTCGCCCTCGGCGAACACCACCCGCTTGGGATTGGCCCGCACCTCGGCAAAGATCGCCTCCAGCGAGCCCGCGGTGGGATCGAGCCGGGCCCGCAGCGCCAGCCGGTAGGCCTCCTCGTCCTCGACCGGCCGGCCGGCCACGCCGCTCTCGGCGGCGGCCTTGGCCACCGCCAGCGGCACCTCGACGATCAGGCGGGGATCGAACGGCGCGGGGATGATGTATTGCGGGCCGTAGCGCAACTCGCCCTTGCCGTAGGCGGTGGCGACCTCGTCGGGCACGTCCTGGCGGGCCAGCGCCGCCAGCGCCCGCGCGGCGGCGACCTTCATCTCCATGTTGATGGTGCGCGCGCGGACATCGAGCGCGCCGCGGAAGATGTAGGGGAAGCCGAGA
>JBGTSP010000298.1:0-5030 GCA_041940205.1 Alphaproteobacteria bacterium | reverse complement strand
AGAAGCGTCATCAGTCCGGCGCCAGCATGTAGCCCGCGCCGCGCACCGTCTGCAGGTAGCGCGGCTGTTTCGGATCGCTTTCGAGCTTGCGGCGGAGCCGGGTGATCTGCACGTCGACCGCGCGATCGCTGGCCGCGCCGGTCTGGGTCAGCAGCTCCACCCGGTCGATGGTCTCGCCGGGCCGCCGGGCGAAGATGCGCAGCAGTTCGGTCTCCGTCGTGGTCAGCCGCACCGGTTCGCCCTCGCGGCTCAGCTCGCCGCGCTCGATGTCGAAGCGGAACTCGCCGAACCGCGAGTGCGGCGCCGGGGCCGGGGCATCGGCGAAGCGGCGCAGGATCGCCTCGATCCGCAACACCAGTTCGCGCGGTTCGAACGGTTTGGGCAGATAGTCGTCGACCCCGACCTCGAGACCGGCGATCCGGTGTTCCGGTTCGCCCAGCGCGGTCAGCATCAGGACGGGAACCCGATGGCCGGCCCGGCGCAGATCCTCGGTGAAGCCGATGCCGTCCTGGCCCGGCATCATGCGGTCGAGCACGATCAGGTCGAAGGCAAGACCGCGCATCCGCGCCCGTGCGTCGTCGGCATCGGAGGCGGCGGTCACGCGGAAGCCCGACTCGCTGAGATAGCGCTTCAGCAGGCCGCGCAGGCGGTCGTCATCGTCGACAACGAGGATATGCGGCTGGTCGCTCATCGGCCTCCGGATCGCGGGCGTGCCGTCCGGGCACGCAACGGCGGACAGTGCGCAGAGGGTGGGGGCTGCGTGCGGCGCGGGCAAGGCTCAAGCGCAGCCGTCCGTGCACATTTGGTTTCAAATTTTGGCCCGGGCGAAAGTCGCGCGCGGGCGCGTTCAGGGCCGCTCGATCGACTGCAGGACGCGGTCGCGCTCGCCGGTGTCGATCAGGCCGGCCAGCACCTTCTGGTAGCCCGCGACCGCCTCGGCGCCGGCCTCGCGATAGGCCTGGGCCACGCGGGCGCGCTGCGGGGTCGACAATTCCCGCTCCAGCTGCACGCCGCGTTCGGTCAGATAGAGCAGGCGCTGGCGCCGGTCGCGGTCGCCCTGGCGCTGTTCGACGAAGCCCTCGCGGACAAGCTGGCTCAGGACCCGGCTCAGGCTCTGCTTGGTGATCTTCAGGATCGCCAGCAGCTCGGCCACCGGCATGCCCGGCGCCCGGCCGACGAAATGCACCACCCGGTGGTGGGCTCGGCCAAAACCGTACTTCTTCAGGATGTCGTCCGGATCGGACGTGAAATCCCGGTAGGCGTAAAACAGCAGTTCGATCCCGCGGCGAAGCTCTTCCTCGCGCAGGAATAGCGGGTTGGGCCCGCCGGCACGGTCAGACATGGCGGCATCTTACGGCGATTTGCGTCAATAGTGCTGACATTTTTTTGGTCAGCAGTGTTGACATATTTTCGTTCACTCGTTACCTAGGGGGCGTCAGCGGCGCAATAATCAGTCAAGGGATGCCGGAAAATGGCAACAATATCATACGACCAGCTGGAGGGTCAGATCTGGTTCAACGGCGAATTCCTGCCCTGGCAGGACGCCGACGTGCATGTCCTGACGCACGGGCTGCACTATGCGAGCGCGGTCTTCGAGGGCCAGCGTGTCTATGACGGCCAGATCTTCGAACTGGAGGCGCACACCGCCCGCCTGTTCAAGTCGGCCGAGATCCTGGATTTCGAGATCCCCTACACCCAGGAGGAGATCAACCAGGCCAACCGCGAGACGGTGACGCGCAATGCCATTGTCGACGGCTATGTCCGGCCGGTCGCCTGGCGCGGCTCCGAAATGATGGGCGTCTCGGCCCAGGCGAACCGCATCAACGTCGCGATCGCGGTCTGGGAATGGCCGTCCTATTTCAATCCGGAAGCGCGCGAGAAGGGCATCAAGCTCGACATCTCCCGCTGGCGGCGCCCCGATCCGCGCACCGCGCCGGTCCATTCCAAGGCGGCCGGCCTGTACATGATCTGCACGCTCTCGAAGCATGCGGCCGAAGCGAAGGGTTTCGACGATGCCCTGATGTTCGACTGGCGCGGCCAGATCGCGGAGGCGACCGGGGCCAACATCTTCTTCGTCAGGGACGGTGTCCTGCACACGCCGACCCCGGACTGCTTCCTCGACGGCATCACCCGTCGCGCCGTGATCGGCCTCGCCCGGGCGCGCGGCATCGAGATCGTCGAGCGGGCGATCATGCCGGAGGAGATGAACGACTTCACCGAATGCTTCCTCACCGGCACCGCCGCCGAGGTCACGCCGGTCGGCGTGATCGGCGACTACACCTTCACGCCGGGCGAGATCACCCGGACGCTGATCGGCGATTTCGAGAAACTGGTTCGTCGCAAGACCGCCGCGGCGGCCTGAACCCGACCGACCCGTCTCCGGGGCGTCGCCGACCACCGGGTCGGCGGCGCCCCTTTTTCGTTGGCGGGCGGTTCAGTCGAAGAGGTGGTCGTTCAGCCATTGCTGCACCGGCCGCACCGTGCGGAAGGCCGCGATGACATGGTCGATCGCGGCGGCGGAGAACAGCGCCTCGGGGTGCGGTTCGCCGCGACCCACATGCAGGCCGCCATGGCGCAGCAGATCGGCGGCGGGATCGTCGGCGGCATGGCCGCGCGGGACCCGCTTGTAGGTCTCGCCTCCCGGCGGTCCGAAGCCGGCATCGCGGGCCGCCGCCAGGGCCTGCCGCAAGGGTGCCGCGCGGGCGGGATCGCATACCGCGTCGCGCCAGCGCGCGAGCGCGGCGGGCGGAAAGGCGAGCAGGCCGGCGCCCAGCCGCAGTTCGCGGGGTGCGATCTGCATGTAGAGGGCCGGCCGCTCGAGCCGCTTGCCCGCGCCTTGCGGGAACAGCATCGACAGGTGGGTCTTGTAGGGCGTCTTGTCCTTCGAGAAGCGGGTGTCCCGGTTGATCCGCATGATCGCGCCGTTGACGCGGGGCTCGGCCCGGATATCGGGGTCGAGCGCGCCAAGCGCGGGCGCCAGCGCGGCCACGAACGCCTTTGCCGGGTTCAGGAACAGTGTTTCGTATTCCGCCCTTCGGGCCTCGAACCAGGCCTTCTCGTTGTGGGCCGCCAGGTTCCGCAGGAAGACCGGCAGGTCCCGGGAAAAGCCCTGGAATGCGCTCATGCGTCCGCTCCCGATTCCGGCGAAGACGAGGGGGCGGCAAGGGTGTGGGCGGCCCGGCGACAGGCCGACAGCCAGGCCGCGCGGGCATCGTCGTCCTCGAAACCGCGCGCCAGGGTGACGCCGCCGATGCACAGCGTCAGCACCGCCCGGGCCCGCCAGTCCCGCTCCGCTGCCGGCTGGCGCGGCAGGTGTTCGGCCATCTCCGCGGCCAGCGCCGCGATGTGCCCGTCGAAGGCCCGGCGCACCGCCGGTCCGGTGCGCGGCAGGTCGTTGGACAGCGTGGTGAGCGAGCAGCCGGCGGCCACCCGTTCGAGATTGTCGGCCGAGAGATAGAAGGCCAGCGCCCGCTCGAAGCCCGCGCTGGGGGCTTCCTCGCTCTCGCCGGCGCCGCGGCGGTGGGCGCGCAACTGGTTGGTGAAGTCGTGGCGCTCGCCGATCACCGCGGCCAGCAGATCCTCCTTCGCCCGGAAATGGGAATAGAAGGCGCCGGGAGTCAGGCCCGCCGCGCGCATCAGTGCCTTCAGGCCGATGCCGAAAAAGCCATGCCGGCGCAGCGCCTCGGCGGCCGCATCGAGGATGCGGGCGCGGGTGCGCGGCTTGTGCTCGGCGGACCAGGGCAAGGTCTCGTCCCGGAACGATTGACGATAAAAA
Organism: Alphaproteobacteria bacterium; assembly: GCA_041940205.1. Lineage (GTDB taxonomy): Bacteria > Pseudomonadota > Alphaproteobacteria > JBGTSP01. Next base: position 1,255 of record JBGTSP010000298.1, on the reverse strand, counting down.
TATTATGATCATAATATTTTGAAATTCAAGCGCCACGGGATGACCGCCATGGGCCTCGAACTGCTGCAGTTCCGAACCTCGCATTTCAACGAAAAGGCCCGCTGGGCGCTGGACCACAAGGGCGTGCCGCATCGCCGGACCAGCCTGCTGCCGGGTCCGCATGCCCGCCGGGTGCGCCGGATCAGCGGCCAGAGCGCGACCCCGGTGCTGTGCGACGACGGCGCGGTGATCGCGGGCAGCGCCGCGATCATCGCCCATCTCGAGGATCGTTTTCCCGAACCGCCGCTGTTCCCGGCCGACGAGGCGGCGCGCGCCGAGGCGCTGGCGATCCAGGCGGAATTCGACGACGAGGTCGGTCCCGCGATCCGCCGGGCCAAGTTCGCCACGATGATTGTCGACCGGGATTATTTCATCCGCTGTTTCACGCACGAGGAGGGCCGGCTCGCCTGGCTGGTCTACACGGCGATGTTTCCGCGCATTCGCCGGCTGATGTCCGCCTCGATGGATTTCTCCGATACGGCCGTCGCCCGCGGGCGCGAGCGCACCCGGCAGGCCTTCGATTTCGTCGCCGAACGTTCGGCTGCGACGGGCTATCTCGTCGGCGACGCCTTCAGCGTGGCGGACCTGACGGCTGCCGCCCTGTTGTGGCCCGCCGTGCATGCGCCCGAGGCGCCGATGCGCTTCCCCGCGCCGCATTCGCCCTCGCTGGAACGCTGGCTTGCCGAGTGGGCCGATCATCCCGGCGCCGACTATGTGCGGCGGATCTATGCAAGCCACCGCCAGCCCGCGAGCCTCGCCGCCGCGGCCTGAACCGGCCCGGCCGGGCGCGGTCCGGCTGTTCCGAGCCTAGTGCAGTTCCTTGCGCAGCTTCTGGCGGAACACGTCGATCGGGACCAGCTTGCCGCGCTGTTCGACGCACCAGAACTGCCAGCCGTTGCAGGCCGGCAGGCCCTGCAGTTCGGCGCCGACCTTGTGGATCGAGCCGGTCAGTTCCCGCGCGGCCAGCGTGCCGTCGGCGCGCACCCGGGCGGCATAGCGCCGGCGGGCATCGGTCAGCACCGTGCCCGGGCGCAGCATGCCGCGCTCGACCAGCCAGCCGAACGGCACGCGCGGCTGCTGCCGGCGCGAGGGCGTCAGTTCCAGGTCGTCCTCGGCCGCGGTCTCGACCGCGTCGATCCGCGCCTGCGCCAGGCGGGCGTAGGTGGGATCGCGCTCCAGGCCGATGAAGTGCCGGCCGAGGCGCTTGGCCACCGCG